>NZ_PREV01000026.1:1504166-1865000 GCF_002959965.1 Microbulbifer pacificus | reverse complement strand
CTCTTCGACCTTGGCAAGCGCTTTCTGAAATTCTTTTTCCGGGAAAACCCTTTGAAGATCAACAGCTTACTTCGCCTTAACGCCGCGCTTTGAGTTGCCTCGTCAGCGGCGAGGGCGCGAACTATACGGAGACCAGCAGGAGCGCGCAAGCGTTTTCACGAAATAATTTTGCTTGATTTTTTTATCCGAAAAATGGAGCACAGAATCGACAGGCCAACGTATTCAACCGGAATGATTTTCCAAGCCAGCTCACCACCTGTTATTCGGCGCACAGAAACCAAAAAATGCCCGGGGAGAAGAGGGGCAAACGAGAAGCGGCCCTGACGGGCCGCTTGCGAAACTGGGCAACCAGGAAACCCGATCAGCCCTGCTCTACGATCTGCTCGATGCGTCCGAAGATGGAACGACCTTGGTCGTCCAGCATTTCTATCGCAATCCTGTCACCGAACTGCATGAACGCGGTGCTCGGCTTGCCATTTTCGATGGTTTCGATCATACGGATCTCGGCGATGCAGCTGTAACCCACACCACCCTCTTTCACCGGCTTTCCGGGACCGCCGTCGAGTTTGTTCGATACGGTACCGGAACCGATGATCGTACCCGCGCCCAGCGGTCGGGTCTTTGCAGCGTGGGCAATCAACTGACCAAAGTGGAAGGTCATGTCCACACCGGCATTCGGTTCACCAAATTTTTCACCATTCAGTTCGGATACCAGCGGCAGGTGAAGCTTACCCTCCCGCCAGTGGTTGCCCAGCTGCTCCGGCGTGACACAAACCGGCGAAAATGCACTGGACGGCTTGGATTGATAGAAGCCAAAGCCTTTTGCCAGTTCATTCGGGATCAGACCGCGCAGGGAAACATCGTTTACCAGCATCACCAGGCGAATGTGCTTCAGCGCATCCTCAGGGGAAACCCCCATGGGCACATCGTCGGTGATGACCGCGATTTCCGCCTCGAAGTCGATACCGAAGCCTTCGGACTGCGGCATCTTCACCGGCTCGCGTGGCGCCAGGAAGGTATCCGAGCCGCCCTGGTACATCAGCGGGTCGGTCCAGAAGCTCTCCGGCATTTCCGCTCCGCGGGCCTTGCGCACCAGTTCGACGTGGTTAACGTAGGCACTGCCGTCTGCCCAGTGGTAGGCGCGCGGCAGCGGGGAGTGGCAGGCGGTCTGATCGAAGGCTTCACCTTTGATTTCACCGCTGTTCAGCTTCCGCTGCAGGTCTTCCAGCTGCGGGGCGAGTTCCGCCCAATTATCCAGGGCGTATTGCAGGGTGGCCGCGATATCGCCGGCTGCCACCATGCGGGTCAGGTCATCACTGACAACGACGAGCTTGCCGTCGCGCCCGTGTTTAAGGCTGGCTAACTTCACTGTGCCTTCCTCTCAGGTTCGTTAGGATTTGGATTCTTTAGGATTAAGGATCCAGAGGTTTGAAATCTGTTTCGCCGTGCATCCAGGCCGCGTGACGCGGTGCCTTCTTGGTACGGGACCATTCCTCCAGCATATCTTCCGCCACCCGCTTCAGCTCCTTGTGCATACCGGGCTTGGCGGTGTTGGCGGCAAGTTCGATACGGTGGCCGTTGGGATCGAAGAAATAGATGGACTTGAAAATGGTGTGATCGGTGGGGCCGAGCACATCAATTCCCGCGTCTTCCAACTTCTGCTTCATCGCCAGCAGCTCGTCCATGCTCTCCACTTCCAGCGCAATGTGCTGCACCCACTTCGGGGTATTTTCGTCGCGCCCCATATCCGGGGAGTTCGGCAGCTCAAAGAACGCCAGTACATTGCCCTGCCCCGCATCGAGGAACACGTGCATATAGGGATCAGGCGCCCCGGTGGAGGGCACCTTGTCTTCGGCGATAGCAAGCTGAAAGTCCATGCCCAGGAGATCGCGGTAAAACTCCACGGTCTCCCTGGCATCACGGCAGCGATAAGCCACGTGATGAATACGTTTGATTGCCATGTATGGCCTCCCGATACGCGGCTGTTTTAGGCCGCGTCTTCTTTGCCCTTGCCGCCGTCCTTTCCACCAATAACGCCGCGCTGCAGCTGGTCGCGCTCGATGGATTCGAACAGTGCCTTGAAGTTACCCTCGCCAAAGCCTTCATCTTCCTTGCGCTGAATGAACTCGAAGAACACCGGCCCCAGCATATTGGCGGAGAAGATCTGCAGCAGCAAGCGCGGCTGGCCACCCTCGGTGGTGCCATCCAGCAGAATGCCGCGGGCTTTCAGCTCCGCGATGGGCTCGCCGTGGCCCGGCAGGCGCTCTTCCAGCATCTCGTAGTAGGTCTCCGGAGGCGGAGTCATAAACTGCATGCCCTGAGCCTTCAGGCGATCCCAGCAGGAGACCAGATCGTCGCAGGCAAACGCGATGTGCTGAATGCCTTCCCCGTTGTACTTCATCAGGAACTCTTCAATCTGGCCGCCACCGCCAGCCGCTTCTTCGTTCAGCGGGATGCGGATTTTGCCGTCCGGCGCGGTCATGGCCTTGGACAGCAGGCCGGTGTATTCACCCTTGATGTCGAAGTAGCGGATTTCGCGGAAGTTGAACAGGTCCTGATAGTAATTGGCCCAATAGTCCATGCGACCGCGATAGACATTGTGGGTCAGGTGGTCCAGGGTGTGGAAACCACAGCCTTCCGGGTGCTTGTCGACGCCTTCCAGCCAGTGGAAGTCGATGTCGTAAATGGTTTCGCCTTCTTTATAACGGTCAATCAGATACAGGGTCGCGCCACCGATACCCTTGATCGCGGGCAGGCGCAGCTCCATCGGGCCGGTCTCCACTTTTACCGGCTGAGCGCCTTTCTTGATCGCTTCGTTATACGCCAGGGTCGCATCTTTGACCCGGAATGCGAGGCCACAGGCAGAGGGGCCGTGCTCACGAGCATAGTAGTCGGCGTGACTGCCCGGCTCGTAGTTGGTGATGAAGTTGATGTCGCCCTGGCGCCACAGTTCCACATCTTTGGTGCGGTGGCGAGCCACTTTGGTGAAGCCCATGGCCGCGAAAACGGTTTCCAGAATGCCCTTCTCCGGCGCGGTGAACTCGACGAATTCGAAGCCGTCCAGGCCCATGGGGTTTTCAAACAAATCGGCCATGTGATCCTCCTATCAAGGAATTTTATGGTGACCTGCAACGCGGCTTGTGGCGGCGGAGGTCTTCTTGGTTTCAGGTGCAACGAATTTAGTTTCGCGTGTAACCAATGTCAAGGTCCGAGCGCAGGGGCTAACAAGTAATAGGACCGGGAACAGGATGCCGCAGAGAATATTGGTGACCGGATACCGGCTGACGGTACCGGCGATGTAGACAGGGTCGGGATTAGTGGCAATAAAAAAACCGAGCCACCAGAGTGGCCCGGCCATGTCGCGAACAGTCAGTGAAAGAGAATCAGACTTGGGGTTCAGTCATTTTGCTGAAGTCGCCCACACCGGCCTCTTTCAGCAGGGAATCTACCAGCGGTGCCATGGCGCGATGCTTGAGAGCGCTGCCCACCAGCGCTTCCGGCAGACTCTGCCCCTTGGACTCACCATCGCTGTCTAGGATGCCACCGCTGGCGCGGCCGTCGATACCATTCAGGCCCTCGACGGAAATGATCTTCATGCCTTCGATCTTCTCCATCGGGCGCACGCTCTCGCGGATGATATTCGGCAGCGCATCGTGCAGGCTGAGAATACGCTTGAGTGCAATCTGCGCTTCGCTGAGGCTGTTCATGGCCTCGTTCATCAGACGCTGACCCTCCGCATCCACCGCATATTTCTCACGGTCCGCTTCAACCTTGATACGTACCGCCTCGGCCTCAGCGGATGCCTGCAGGCGCAGGGCCTCGGCTTTGTCTTCCGCCGCGGCTTTCTCCGCTTCCGCCGCTACCTTGATGGCAGTGGCCTGACGCTCGGCCTCTTTCTGTGCTTCGATGATCTCGATGCGCTTGTCGCGCTCGGCCACTTCCACATCCTTGGCGGTACGCACCTGTTCTTCCGCCTTCACGGCTTCGGCGCGGGCGACGTTTGCCTGCTGATCGGCAACAGACTGCTCCTTGGATTTCTCGGCGACCGCAATGGCGCGCTCCTGTTCGGCCATTTCCAGGGATTTCTGCTTGGAAATACGCTGTTCTTCCAGAATCCGTTCGCGCTCGATCTCCTGCTCCTGCAGGCGTTTTTCCTTTTCAATTTCCAGCAGGCGGGTGGCCTGCTCAGCGGCAATGCGGGACTGATCCACCTCGCGCTGGGCTTCAATTTCCGCCTGGCGCGCAGCCTTTTCCTGCGCCGCGAGTTCTTTGGCCATATCGGCCTTTTGCGCCGCCTCGCGGTTTTCTATTTCACGCTGTTGCTCAAGAAGCGCGTAGCGCTTCTCTTTTTCGATTTCCAGACGCTGGCGCTCGGCCTCCAGGTTTTTGGTTTCGATCTGGACGCGCGTCTCCTGCTCAACATCGTTCACTTCCTTGCGGCGCGCCTCGATTGAGCGCGTCATGCTGGCAAGACCTTCCGCGTCGAACACATTGTCCTGGTTGAAAAATTCCTTGTGGGTCTGGTCGAGACCGGTCAGTGAAACCGATTCCAGCTCGAGACCATTTTTCAGCAGATCCTCGGAAACCACCTGCTGTACCTTCTGTACAAACTGGCTGCGCTGCTCGTGCAGTTCCGCCATCTGCATCTCCGCCGCCACCGAGCGCAGGGCGTCGACAAACTTGCCCTCGATCATATCTTTCAGCGCATCCGGATCCAGGGTGCGCAGACCAAGGGTCTGTGCCGCATTGGCGATGGCATCGTTGTCCGGTTTCACCCGCAGGTAGAATTCCGCGAGCACATCCACACGCATACGATCCTTGGTAATCAGCGCCTGGTGCTCCTTGCGGGATACCGCGAGGCGCAGAGTGTTCATGTTTACCGGGATGATTTCATGCAGTACCGGCAGCACCAGCGCGCCACCGTTCATGATCACCTTCTGCCCGCCCATACCGGTACGGACAAAGGAGCGCTCCTTGGACGCGCGGGTATACAGGCGCGCAAAGATGGTGCCGATCACGATCAGGCCTACAAGAACGGCTCCCGCCATAATCGCTATGTTGGAAAGATTCTGTATCACTTAGCGTTCTCCAATTTAATTGTTTTGTATCAGATGCTGGCTGGTTGGGCGGGTGACACGGAACCTGGCTCCGAGCTCTTCCACCAGCAACACCTTATCTCCCTGTGAAAATATTTCGCCCTCGTCCGGCTCGACCATGACGTAGTGCGTGGTGCCGAACTGGTCGCTGAAACGTGCCTCCGCCGGAGAGCCCGCGGCGGCTTGCCCTATGGTGATGACCGCTACCCGACCGATAAATGCCTGCCGGCTCACCGCCTCGGTTTCATCACCCACGGCAAACTTGCGCAGCAGATTACCGACAAAACGCACCTGTGGTAGCGCGAGCAGCAATACCGGCATCGCCAACAGCCAGCCCGGCAGCAGCGTGCCAAACAGAGATTCCACAAACATCTGGATCAGCAGCCCGGTCACCCCAAAACCGACCAGAAATGCCACCAGCAGAATCAATGCCGGTACTTCGCCAAAGCGTAGCCAGCCGAGCAACTTGGTGAGTACACCACCCGCTTCGGTGTCCGGCGCATCCAGATCGACATCCACCTCTGGCAACAGGTTGTCGAGCAGGTCGGAAATACCGACGCCGATCAGCGTCATCACCCCTTCGAGCACGGCAATCATCAACATCAGCACCAGCGCCCCGGTGAATAGCTGATTGCCGTCTTGCAGAAAGAAACCCATCAGGCCTCCGTCTGGGTTTTGATTTTCGCCAGACGCTCCTTGATGCGATTATTACGCGCCAGCTCCTCCAGTTCGGCCAGTTTGCTGGCATCCGCGCTGGACTCGGTTGTGGGCACACCAGCATTCTCCAGTACGCGGTTGAATGCCCCGGAAGCCTGCTCCACCTTGCTGGCCGTCGCACGGTTGCTGCCGGTCTGCTCGGCGGTAGTCCCGTTGGCTACATGTTCGCTGGCCTTGATGAACTCGCGCAGCTGCTCGCGCATCTCGCGCTTCTTGCCCTGCAGCGCGCCAATGTAGGAACTCAACTCGCCGATTTCCCGGTCGTTTTCCGCGAGGGCTTTTTCCAGTACCGGAATCTGTGCCTCGATGTCCATCTGCTTGGCAATCGCCGCCTCCGCCAGATCATCGCGCCCCTGCTGCACCGCAACCTCAATCTGTTCACCGAGGGTGGCGTGACGACGGTTTTCGTCGTTCAGCGTTTTACTGGTGAGATATTTTGCCGCTTCCGCTTTACCGAGCTGGTCGCGCACATCGGCGATGGCATCGTCGATTTCGCGAATGGCCTGCTCCATCACCAGTTGCGGTGTGGCGTTTTCTACCGAGTCCACCAGCGCATTGGCGGAAGCGGAAATGATACGGGAGATGCGTTTGATCAGTCCTTCTTTCATATTTTTCCTTCCTCTAGTGATTGTGTGCGAAATGGTTTTGAACAGATGGATACACGTAGACGTCAGCGTTTGAGTAAATCCGTCAATCGCTGCCGGATGATTTCCGCCGCCTTGGGATCAATCACCCGGGGCTCATCCTGCAATGCAACCAGCAATATCTTTTCCATGAAGGCCTCTGCGGCTGGCAGCGTTTTTTGTTCGAGTGCGGGACCGATGGTTTCTTCGTCGGCACACACCTGAATCGCGGCGGCCCCCTCGGCAACCAGTTCCAGCAGCGCCTCCACCAGCAGGCTGCGCCGGTTCTCGTCGGCATATCTGGCCTTCACCGGCAACATGGTTTCGCCAGCGGCGAGATACGCGCGGGCAAAACTCTCCACCCCCACGGACTCCCGCGCCATCGCTATCAGCTCGCGCACCTTTTCACTCTGGGTAACGGCGCCATTGCGGTCTATCGACATGAGATAGGCGTAATCATCTGCGGAAAGGCGCGCCGATATGGACTGTGATTTGTTAAGCATGGCATTCCCTGACTTGCGGTGTATACAAAAGTACACACGTTATCCATGACACGTCAATTACAAGCGCTTACATCGAGATAAACAGCCGCCTCAACGCGCCCGAAAGTCACGTATGAATATTTTCGCCGGTCGAAAAGCGCGCAAATATTGCGCAGATGCGAGCGGGAATCCCTTGGACCCGTGACCGTTCCCGGTGCGACTACCGGGGTACACGCCGTCGTAACACACCGCGCCCTCCTTCGAACCACTCAGCTCCGCCAGGCCTCCGTTCAACGACTTGCCGCTTTACAAAAGTGCGGCAGCGCGATTTCCTCACGGGTTCATCCGCTGCGATCCAGCGGGCACGACAATAATTCTGCACCCGACCATAACCCGCGAACCGGGAGTCCTGGTATCGGGTGACCCGGGGAGGACAATGAAGAGAAGAAATTTCCTCAGGCTTGCCGGTGTCGGCACCGGCGGCATCCTGTTGCCGGTGGCGGGCACACCGGTCTCCGCCGCGCAGCTGGTGGAGAATGCCATGGACGTCGGCCACAAAAAGACCCTCGCCGATGTCGCTCTCAACACCGCCCGCAAGGCGGGCGCCAGCTATACCGATGTACGCATCGGCCGCTACCTCAACCAGTTCGTACTCACTCGCGAAGCCAACGTCGAGAATATCGTCAACACCGAGTCCTTTGGTGCCGGCATTCGTGTGATCGCCGGGGGCACATGGGGTTTCGCTGCCACCAATGACCTGACCGCGGACGGTATCGCCCGGGCGGCGCGCCAGGCGGTGGCGGTGGCGAGGGCCAACTCGAAATATCAGACGGAACCGGTGCAGCTGGCGCCAGTGAAAGGGGTCGGCGAGGTTTCCTGGCGAACGCCAATCCAAAAGAATGCGATCGAGGTACCGATCAGCGAAAAGGTCGAGTTCCTGATGGAGGTCAACAACGGCGCGCTGAAGGCAGGAGCCAGTTTCATCAATTCCTCCCTCTATCTGGTGAACGAGCAGAAGTATTTTGCCTCCTCTGATGGCTCCTATATCGACCAGGATATCCACCGGCTGTGGGCGCCAATGCAGGTCACCGTGGTGGACAAGGACAGCGGTGCGTTCAAAACCCGCAACGGTCTCAGTGATCCTGTCGGGCGCGGCTACGAATACCTCGACGGCCGCGAGGAGGACAAGATTCACGGCGAGACCACCCTGTACAAGAACTCCTACGATATGGCGGAGGACGCGATACTCGCCGCACAACAGGCCAGGGCCAAGCTCACCGCCAAATCCATCGAGCCAGGTAAATACGACCTGGTGCTGGAGCCCTCACACCTGATGCTCACCATCCACGAGTCCGTCGGACACCCATTGGAGCTCGACCGCGTGCTCGGCTACGAGGCCAACTACGCCGGCACATCCTTTGCAACCCTGGATAAATGGCGCAGTGGCAAATTCAACTACGGTAGCGACAAGGTCAACCTGTTTGCAGACAAGATCCAGGAGGGCTCCCTCGGTGCCGTCGGCTACGACGATGAGGGAGTGCCAGGCAAACGCTGGGATCTGGTGAAAGACGGCGTACTGGTGAACTATCAGGCTACCCGCGACCAGGTGCACATGATCGACCAGAAGGAATCCCACGGCTGTTGTTACGCCGACAGCTGGTCCAGCGTGCAGTTCCAGCGCATGCCGAACGTATCCCTGGCACCGGGTGAAGAACAGTACTCTGCAAAAGAGATGATCAAGGACGTGGAGAAAGGTATCTACATACTCGGCCGCGGTTCTTATTCCATCGACCAGCAACGCTACAACTTCCAGTTCGGCGGCCAGCTGTTCTACGAAATCAAAAACGGTGAAATCGTCGGCCAGGTGGAAGATGTCGCCTATCAGTCGAATACCCAGGAGTTCTGGAATTCGTGTACGGCTATCTGCGACAGCAGTGATTACCGGCTGGGCGGCACCTTCTTTGATGGCAAGGGACAACCGAGCCAGGTGAGTGCGGTCTCTCACGGTTGTGCCACGACCCGCTTCGACAAGATCAATGTAATCAACACCAAGCGCAAGATCAGCTGATGCCCTGCCCGGTAGGAGCCGGGCAGGCATTCCAGCAACAACAATAAATTTTTGGAGCAGATAAAAATGGCCATTTTATCCAGAAGTGAAGCCAAGCAGATTCTCGACAAGGTGCTGAAATACAGCAAGGCGGAAGGCGCGAGCGCACAGCTGAGCGGCGCCGAGACCGGCAACATCCGCTATGCCCGCAACAGCGTCTCCACCAGCGGCATCGTCAACGATATCGAACTCGCCGTAGAAGCCCGTTTCGGCAAAAAATCCGGTATTGCCACCATCAACGAATTCAGTGATGCCGCGTTGGAAAAAGTCATGCGCCGAGCGGAAGAGCTGGCCCGGCTCTCGCCGGACAACCCGGAAGCCATGCCCCTGCTCGAAGAACAGAAATACACCGTGGTCGATGGTTTTTCCAAGGCCACGGCAGACATCACTCCGGATCAGCGCGCCAAGGCCGCCGCCGATTCCATCATGGCCGCGAAGAAGAAAAATGTAGTGGCCGCGGGCTATCTGGAAGATGCGCGCTCCTTCGCGGCGATCGCCAATACCAACGGCCTGTTCGGCTATCACGCCGCCACCACCGCCAATTTCACCGTCACCATGCGCACGGAAAACGGCCTGGGCTCAGGCTGGGCACAATCTGACGTGACCGATTTCGGCAAAATGAATACCGCTTCCAGTTCCGGTATCGCCATCGACAAGGCGGTGCTGTCGCAGGAGGCGCGCGCACTGGAGCCAGGCAAATACACCGTGATTCTGGAGCCGAGCGCCGTATCCGGGCTCGTGGCCTACATGATGGGCAACTTCGACGCGCGCAGTGCCGATGAAGGTCGCAGCTTCCTTAGCAAGAAGGGCGGCGGCAACCGCATCGGCGAGAAAATGTTCGACAAACGCGTGCACCTGTACTCCGACCCCGCGAACGCGGAGGTTCCGGTACAACCCTGGTCCGACGACGATCACATGGCGCTCGCGCGTATCGACTGGGTAAAAGGCGGCGTGGTTCAAAACCTGCCGTGCAGCCGCTACTGGGCAACACAGTCCAAGGCCACCGCAATCCCGTCGCCGAATAACCTGATCATGGTGGGCGGCGACAAGTCCACCGAGGAGCTGATCAAGAATACCCGCCGCGGCGTGCTGGTAACCCGCACCTGGTATATCCGCATGGTCGACCCGCAGTCCCTGCTGCTGACCGGACTGACCCGCGACGGCACCTTCTATATCGAGAACGGCAAGATCAAATATCCGATCAAGAATTTCCGCTTTAATGAAAGTCCGGTGATCATGCTCAACAACATTGAAGACATGGGGCGTCCCGAACGTGTGAACATGTGGGGTGGCCCGGCAATGATTCCCGCACTGAAAGTGCGCGACTTCACCTTCAGCAGCCTGTCAGACGCCGTTTAATTCACTGCAGAAAACAGAGAATCAAATAATAGGGAATAAAAAATGCATCGTAGAAAATTTCTGCAGTTGAGCGGCGCCGGTCTCGGTGTCTCCATGCTGCCCCTGTCCGGCAATGTCATTGCCGAAAGCAAGCTGACCCAGAGCGGAATGGACATCGCGGTGAAGAAAGAACTCGCCGATGTCGCCTTGAATACCGCCACCAAGCTCGGCGCTTCCTACGCGGACGTGCGCATTGGGCGCTACCTGAACCAGTATGTGGTCACTCGCGAAATGAAGGTACAGAATGTGGTGAACACCGAGTCCATCGGTATGGGCGTGCGGGTCATCGCCAACGGTACCTGGGGCTTTGCCGCCACCAACGATATGACCAGCGATGGCATTGCCCGCGCCACTGCGCAGGCGGTGGCTACCGCCAAGGCCAACGCCAGGTATCAGCAGGAACCGGTGCAATTGGCGCCGGTAAAAGGCCACGGCGAAGTCAACTGGAAAACCCCGATCCAGAAAAACGCGATGGAAATTCCACTGGCGGAAAAAGTCGACCTGCTGATGGAAGTGAACAAAGCCGCCCTGGATGCCGGTGCCAGTTTTATCAATTCCATGCTGTTTCTGGTGAATGAGCAAAAATATTTTGCGTCTACCGACGGCTCCTATATCGACCAGGATGTACACCGACTGTGGTCGCCCTTCACCGTGACCGCGGTAGACAAGAAAGACGGCGGCTTCCGCACACGCGATGGCCTGGGCATGCCGGTAGGTCGCGGCTTTGAATATCTGGACGGCCGCGCCGAGCACAAGGTGCAGTCACAGACCGTGCTGTACGGTGACTCCTACGATATGGTGGAAGATGCGCGCCTCGCCGCCCAGCAGGCCCAGGAGAAGCTCACCGCGAAATCCGTCACCCCCGGCAAATACGACCTGGTGCTCGATCCCTCACATCTGTGGCTCACCATCCACGAATCCGTCGGCCACCCGCTGGAACTTGACCGTGTGCTCGGCTACGAGGCCAACTACGCCGGCACGTCCTTCGCCACCATCGACAAGTGGAAAAGCGGCAAATTCAAATACGGCAGCGACAAGGTCAACCTGTTTGCGGACAAGGTGCAGCCGGGTTCCCTGGGCGCCGTTGGCTATGACGACGAAGGTGTTCAGACCGGCAGCTGGGATCTGGTAAAAGACGGTGTACTCACCAACTACCAGGCGATCCGCGACCAGGTGCACATGCTGGGGCAGAAAGAATCCCACGGTTGCTGCTACGCGGATAGCTGGTCCAGCGTGCAGTTCCAGCGCATGGCGAACGTCTCACTGCTGCCGGGCAAGGAAGAGCTGAGCCTCGACGACATGATCAAGGATGTGGAAAAAGGCATCTATATTGTCGGCGACGGTTCCTTCTCCATCGACCAGCAGCGCTACAACTTCCAGTTTGGCGGCCAGCTGTTTTATGAAATCGAAAACGGCAAGATCACCGGCATGCTGGAAGACGTCGCCTATCAGTCGAATACCCAGGAGTTCTGGAATTCCTGTTCGCAGATCTGCGACAAGCGCGATTACCGCCTGGGGGGTTCCTTCTTCGACGGCAAGGGCCAGCCAAGCCAGGTGAGTGCCGTGTCTCACGGCAGCGCCACCACGCGTTTTGATGGTGTGAATGTGATCAACACCAAGCGCAAGCTCGGGTAAAGTTTTCACTTCCCAGAAGCTTGCTTGCAAGCGAACGACCGACACTTGGGACTGTTCGCCTGCAAGCAGGCTCCTACAAGCAGATATTCATGATTTTGGTACGAGTTTCAGAGCAGTAATCGTGTCCCTCACCCGCAAACAATTTCTGCAGCACCTGTTGCTGGCCGGTGGCAGTGTCGCATTGCCTGGCAGATTGTGCGCGCAAAGCGCTGGTGAGCAGGATTACGATTTCTATTTCACCCGCTTGATGTACGAATCCGGCGACTGGGATGTGGACCAGCGCATGCCGTCCAATGTGTTGAATTCGCTGATCGAGTACACCAGCCTGAAAGTCGATCCCAACGAGCGCATTGTGCCACTCGCGGATCCCGCCATGGTGCTCGCGCCCTTCTGTTATCTGGCCGGCCACAAGCTGGTGGAATTTACCGCAGCAGAGGCAAAGAATTTTCGCGATTATGTGAACCGCGGCGGTTTCGTGTTTGTCGACGACTGCAACCACGATATCGATGGCCTGTTTGCCAAATCGTTCGAGGCGCAGATGGCAAAACTGTTCGGCGACGACTGTTTGCAGAAACTGCCGGACGACCACGATCTGTACCGCTGCTTTTTCCGGTTTGAGGAATTACCGGTTACCAGCTTCGAGTTGAACGGCTGGGGGGATGATCTGGTGCACGATTATCTCAAAGCCATTGTGGTCAATGGGCGCATCGCCGTGCTCTACAGCAACAAGGACTTCGGTTGCGAGTGGGATTACGACTACCGCAACAAACGCTGGCTCGCCATCGACAACACGAAGTTCGCCGTCAATATCGTCATTTACGCGCTCACCACCTGATTTACCCCGATATACAGGCCGCTATGCACAACATCACAGCAGACAAGATTGAACATATGATCGAAGAGCAACACCGCGCGCTGGATCGGCTGCGCGGGGAAATCGGCAAGGTGATTGTCGGGCAGCAGGACGTGGTGGAGCAGATGCTGGTGTGCCTGTTGGCCCGCGGCCATGTGTTGCTGGAAGGTGTGCCGGGGCTCGGCAAAACCCTGCTGGTAAAAACCCTGGCGGATGCCTCGAGCCTTACCTTCAAGCGCGTTCAGTTCACACCGGACCTGATGCCGGGTGATATTCTCGGCAGTGAGATTCTTGAACAGGATCACAGCACCGGCAAACGCTTCTTCAAGTTCCAGCCCGGCCCGATTTTCACCAACATCCTGCTGGCGGACGAAATCAATCGCACACCGCCGAAAACCCAGGCGGCTCTACTCGAATCCATGCAGGAATATGCCGTGACCGTGGCCGGCGAAACCATGGCTCTGCCCCAACCCTATTTCGTACTCGCCACCCAGAACCCCATCGAGCAGGCGGGAACCTATCCGCTGCCAGAGGCACAGCTGGACCGTTTTCTGCTGAACATCCATATCGACTATCCGCAAGAGCAGGAGGAAGTGGAAATCCTGCGCACTACGACCGGTGCAGTGCATGAGAAGCCGGAATCCTGTCTGGACGCAGAGCAGTTACAGGCCATGCAACAGCTGGTGCGGGAAGTCTCTGTCAGCGACGATCTGTATCGCTATGTGGCACAGCTTGTGCGCGCCACACGCCCGCAGCATGACAAAAACCAACTCGGCAAATGGCTCCAGTGGGGCGCCGGCCCCCGCGCCGGCCAAGCGCTGATTCTCGCGGCCAAGGCACGCGCCTTTCTGTATCGACGTCTTGCGGTTACTCGCGCGGACATTCACGCGCTGCTGCTGCCAGTGCTGCGCCACCGTATTCTGCTGAGCTTCCACGCCCAGGCGGACGGCGTGACCATGCAACAGGTTCTTGAAGAGTTACAAAACGCGGTAGCGGAACCCGGTCGGGATTGACGGGGAATACGAGGGGAAACGCACCGTGCAACTCACCGACCCGCAGACACTTGCCAGCACCCGCGATCTCGCGTGGCTGTCGCGACATATCGCCGAGGGTATGCTGCTGGGTATCCAGCACAGCCAGCGCCGCGGTGCCGGTATTGAATTCCAGCAGTACCGCAGCTACGAACCGGGCGACCCCATCCGCCATATCGACTGGAAACTGTTCGCGCGCTCGGACCGCTATTTCGTACGCGAGGCTGAGCAGGAGAGCCAGATGCACCTGTGTATCGTGCTCGACACCAGCGCATCGATGGCACAGCTGAGCTTTCTGGTTCCACAGCTTAGCAAGCTGCAATATGCCAGGTGCTGGATCGCCACTCTGTGCTGGCTGCTGCACCGACAGGGCGACCGTTTCTCCCTGCTGGCACTGAACGACGCCGGCAACAAATTTGTACCGGAGGGGCACGGTGAAGCCCACCACCGCCGCATCGCGCTGGAACTGGAGCGGCTCACCGCGGCGGGCCGCTGGCCGAGTGAGAGTGGGCTCGAGTCGATATGGAGACACTTCCGGCAGCCCTGTCAGGTTTTGCTGGTCAGCGATTTTTTTGAGCACCGCGAAATCGGCGACCTGAATGACTTCGCCGCGCGCCTGCACGCCGCCGGGCGGCCCTGCCTGCCGCTGCAGATTCTGGTGGATGCCGAGCAGACATTTCCATTTGACGGCCACCTGAAAATTCTCGATCCTGAAACGTGCGGTATCATCGAACTCGGCGCAAAGCAGCAGAGAGAGAGTTACCTGCGCGCATTCATGCAGACTCAGCAAGCACTGGCCGCGCGTTTCGCCGCCCGCGCCTGCCCGCTCACCACGGCTACCGTAGAAACGCCGATAGAAAAATCGCTGCGTGCCTTCGTCGCCGCACACCAGAGGCTCGGCTGAGATGTCATTTGCCGAGGCTCTGATTCTGCAATCCCCCATCTGGTTATGGTTGTTGGGGGCACTGGCAATTCCACTGTTAATTCATCTGATGCGCCGCAGCGCTCCCCGGGAAATTACCTTTGCGGCGGTACAGTGGTTGCAACAGAAACGTCAGCGGCAATGGCAACGTCTGTTCCTGCGCGACCGCCGACTCCTGCTGCTGCGCATGCTGCTGTTGGCACTGCTCGCATTGCTGCTGACATCACCGCTGTACCAGCGGCCGGCGCAGCCATCCGCTCAGATACTGCTGGTGGATCCCGCCGTATCCGATACCGCGCTGCAAGACTTCCTTGCCGCACATCCGGCCATTGCGGATGTGTACTGGTTGCAGTCGGCGCCCACCGACATATCCACACCCCGTCCGGCGGCAGTCGATGTGGGGCAGACCCTGACGCAACTGGCATATGCGGGCGAATTCCGCCGGGCACACATTCTGTTGCAGCAGATGCCGTTTCCCGCGAGCTACCAGACACTGAAAATCAGTCCTCTCTGGCAGTGGCACCACATCGACGCCGGCGAGACCGGTATTGCCCCACCGAGGATGGCGGTCATCGGCAGTGCGCCGCCGTGGCTGAAACCGGCACTGCGGCAGTTGGCACTTCCGGAGCCACAGTATTTGTCACGGCAATCTGAAATAGACCCACGCAAAATAGATTGGCTGATTTACGACACGCCCGGCGAGCTTCCACCACCGGTGCTGGCGTTTATACGCGGCGGCGGCATGCTGATCACCGATGCCCGGGGACGCGACAGCCGCGATCTGGATTTTGCGGAGATCGAGCCGGGTCTCGAAGTCGCGAGCGTTGGGCGCGGCAACTGGCTGCGCTATCGCGACGACTGGCACAGGGAAACGTTTTATCACCACCGGGCGCTGCCGCAGCGGTTGTGGCAGCAGTGGAGCGCACAGGACTGGCAGCGACAGTATCGCGCTCGCGGTCACTGGTTCGCCGATGCCGGTATCGCGGTGACGGATGAGGAGGTGAGCGGACAGTTTCGCCAGCCAATGCAGCCTTCTCTGCTGTTGTTGTTCGCACTGTTGCTGTTGGCGGAACGGACAATCGCGCTGTCGCGGCGAAACGCACCCGCAGTCACCGCTTCGCAGGTTGATGGTAAAGCCGATGTCTGACCAGACTGATAGTAACGTCGATTTGCTGTTGCGCGACACCGCGTCGCAATGGCGCCGCCGCGGCCTGCTGCCCTATGCCCTGCTCACGCTCACCGCCATCAGCATCACCACAGTCGGCATGTTTTTCTGGCCGCTGCCACCGTGGCTGCCTGCGATGATTTTCGTGTTTGTTTTTCTGGCACTCATCGCGGACCGGCAGTGGCGCCTGTCGAAGGCGCAACTCTGCGCCAGACTGGATGCCCGCTATTCCCATCTGCAGGACAGCAGTCAATTGCTGTTGTCCGACGCGAATCAACTGTCACCGGTGTTATTGTTGCAGCGGCGGCGTACAGCCCGCGCCCTGCGGACCCTGCTCGCCCAGGGTGAATTGAATGCATTTCACCCGCCATATCTGCGCAGCCCACTGCTGGCCGCCACCGGTGCCTGCCTGGGTTTACTGGTTTCCACGCTGGTGAATTTGCAGCATTCGGATGTCGTGATACCCGACAGCGAAAATTCGGCAACCAGGAGCGGCGAAGTACGGGCGTCCGCACCGGCGATTGTCGCGGCGGAAACCCTCGTGGAACCGCCTTCCTACACAGGGCTCGCCACATCGACGCAGACACTGCAGATAAAGGCCCCGGAACAGTCGCACATTCAGTGGTATATCACGCTGGATGCACCCGCTCACGCGCTGCACATGCTCGCCGCCGAGCAGACATTTGCATTCACCGCTGCCGAACCACTACCGAGCAGACACTGGCAGTTGCGTCGCGTCCTCCAGACATCGGACTTCTACCAGTTGGCCATTACGCCAACGCCGGGTATGCAACAGACGCTGCTGCCACCAATACACAATATTGATATCACCGCCGACCGCGCACCCGAGTTTGTGTTTGAGCGGCCGCTGGACAGTGTCACCGTCGTCAGCCTGGAGGAAGACGCGCAGTCACCGCTGTTGCAGGTCAGCGTACGCGTACGCGATGACTTTACCGTAGTGGACACCGATCTGCTGCTGACGCTCGCCAGCGGCAGCGGGGAAAATGTGCGCTTTCGCAACGAGCGTATAAAACTGCACGCGCAGGGCGACACCGACCATCAAAAGCAGTTCCGGTTTTCCATTCCGGTACAGCGCTACGCCATTGAGCCGGGCGATGAACTCTACTGGTATCTGGAAGCACGCGACAATCGCGCGCCCGAGGCCAACGTGCAGAAAAGCCAGCACTACATTCTGCGCTGGCCGCAGGAAGAAATATTCGGGCTCAGCGACACGGAAGGCATGGCCATCAAGGTACTGCCGGAGTATTTCCGCAGCCAGCGCCAGCTGATCATCGACACCGAAGCACTGCTGGAGGACGCGCAGCAGATCAGTGCAGAAGAATTCCGCAAGCGCTCAGCATCGCTGGCCTATGAACAGAACCTTCTGCGTATGCGCTATGGTCGTTTTCTTGGTGAAGAGGATTCCGCGCTGGAGGAAGCCGGTCATGACGAAGGCAACCACCAGCAAAATGCATCGGGCCACGGCGACGAGAGTGAACACGGACACGATCATGACGAGACTGCGGGGGGCCATTCCCACGAATCCGGCAACGGTTCTCGCCAATTCGGTGACGGCTCTTCCCAATTCGGTGATGCCTCCTCCCAGTTCGGCGATGCCTCTGGCGTCGTTGCCGCCGCAGGTCATCAGCACGACAGCTCGGACCACGCCACTCTGTTCGACCCGAGGACCAAGGAACTGTTGCGCAGTGCGCTCAACGCCATGTGGAGCGCATGGCGCGATCTTTCCGTGATAGAACCGCAGGCCTCCCTGCCCTATCAGCACACCGCGTTGCGCTATATCAAGGAAGTTCAGCAGGCATCGCGCATCTACCTGCAGCGCGTGGGATTTGAAACGCCGCCTCTGGATGAGAGCCGCCGCCTATCCGCTGAATATGAGCCACCCGTACTCCCCAAAGTTGAAAGCAGTGGTGACGACAGCGAACGTATGCAACTACTCGCGCTGCTGGATAAAGTCCAGCGGGGAGACATCATCGCAGAAAGCGAAGAGCAGTCATTAAAACAACGGCAAATACTGCGCGACGATGCTGATCTGCGGATGTCACTGGCAAAACACCTCCGCCGCTATCGGCAGCAGCCAGATTGCAGCGACTGCCGCAGACGCCTCTCGGCGCTGCTGTATGGATTGATCCCCGCCCCCGAAGCGCGCCCCACTCTGCCGCGAATACGACCAGGCGAGGGCGAGTATGGTGACTGGTTACAGCAGACTCAGGGAGATACACAGTGACAGACTGGGTCGCGCCAATCTGTGTCGCGGGCGTTGCGCTTTCGTTGTGGCTCATTGCACGTCAACACATTTCCGCGTCGGCGAAATGGTTTGCCTCACTGGCGCAGCTGGGTATCTGGCTGCTGGTGTGGTTTCTGTTTTTTCCGCCGGCATTGCTGCCGTTGAAAAGTACCCTCAGCCTGCCCACTCCCGCGGACGAGCTGCCGGATTCCGGCACCGTTGCCGCACTCGACAGGCTTCATCTCACTGGCGACGGCCTGCTTCGCGACGCACTACGCGACCTGCCTCCGGTGCGCCTGCAGCCGTCGGGGACAACGGAGGCCCCCGGCTGGCAGCTGCACTGGAACCGGGATATCGCGCTCGGCGAACCGCTGACGCTGGAAATCCGCCTCACATCCGGCCATCAGACGCCGCTGCGATTGTCGCTGCAGAATCCTTTTGGTGGCGATGCCGATAGCGCGCTGCTGTCACAGGAAAACCCACACGTCATTCTGCGCGCACAGCCGAAACTCACCGGGAATTGGCTCTACCGGGTGCGTATCGAAAGCGATCAGGTGAGTTCTCCGCGTGAGGAGGTTTTGCCGGTGACGGTGCGTGCAGTGCAGAGCCCGCGGGTACTGTTGTGGCTTGCGCGCCCCGGATTTGAATCCGCCGCGCTCGGGCGCTGGTTGCGCCAGTCCGGCACGCCGACCCAGGTGGTTACGCAACTGGCGCCGGAACTGCAGCGCCGGGAAACCTTCAACGCGCAGGTGCTGCGGGAAACGTCTCTGCTCGGCGAAGACACGCCATTTGATCTGCTGATTCTCGACAGCCGCCTGTGGCCGCAACTGTCGCCCAGTGAGCGCGGGCAACTGACTGCGCTCAGCGGGGAAAAATCCGTGTTGTGGCTGGTGGATGACAACAGCTCCGCGGGTTTCCTCGAATACGCGCGCAATCGTGGTATGCCGCTGGAAAAAACGGAGCGCGCGGCCGCCGCCTATCCCGCTGTCGCCCAGAATGAAGAAATACCGGCGCTGCAGCTGGTGGGTTACACACCGGCGCAGACCGGCGCGGGGGATCGACATATTCTCGAGACGCGCAGCGGCGACACGCGGGCACTGTACTGGGCACGGGTCGATCCACAGCAGTCCCTCGGATTTGTGCTGTTCAGCAACAGTTATCGCTGGCAGACCGCCGGTCATTCCTCCGACTTTGCACGACTGTGGAAACAGATACTGGACCATCAGCTGGCTCTGCGCGGCGAGCATGCGCCGCTCACCACCGAAACGCCGCTGCCGCTGGCCGCGCACCGGTTACAACTCTGCAGTCCCGCGTTTGGCCACGAGCCACCCCAACTGCGTTTGGCCGCCGGCGAGGGTACCAACCCGTCGCCATCGGCAGCCGCCGGCGGCTACGGCACACATCGCTGTCACCAGTATTGGCCACAGCGGGCCGGGTGGTACCGCATTGGTGAGAGCGACAACGATCTGTATCTATTTGCGGAAGAAGCCTGGCCCGAATGGCAGACCGCGATGGCGCGGCGGGACATTGTACAGATGCGTCGCGCACGACTCGGCCCTCGCGAGCCGGTAACGGGGAAAAATCCCCTACCGCTCACCTGGATCACCCTCGCACTGCTGGCGCTGTTGGCACTCACCTGGTGGCGGGAGCGGCCCACACTCCGGTAAGCGCATACCAGAATGAAAAAAACCACCCGAAGGGTGGTTCAAATAAACACGTCACCAGCGTGACGCCTGTCCTCACTGGAAAAGCCGGTTCGGTATTAACACAGAACACGGGGGTCGACACTTCGAAAACGCGGGCATCCTTCCCTGTCCTTGCGCAATCCGTCGCGCGGACATTTTCAAAGTACCGACACCGGTGTTCTGTTCATCGGCGAGCGACCTGCGCCGCTCAGGTTTTATGATCTTTCTCACCTCCGAGAAATGTCACCCCTGAGCGGCACCGGCAATGACGCTTACTTTTCCACGAATGCCCGCTCGATCACATACTCGTGTGGAACGCCCGCGCGGGTTTCCCGGAAACCCCAGTCGTCGAGGATTTTGGTCAGGTCCTTCAGCATGGAGGGAGAGCCGCACAACATAAAACGGTCATCATCCAGATTCGGCTTGGGCAGGCCCAGGTCACTGAAAATCTTGCCGGACAACATCAGGTCGGTCAGGCGTCCGTTGTTGCGGTAGGCTTCGCGGGTCACGGTGGGGTAGTACAACAGGCCGTTCTGCACCATCTCACCAAAGAACTCGTGTTCCGGCAGCTCTTTCTGGATGTAGTCCTGATAGGCCAGTTCGGATTTGTAGCGCACGCCGTGGGTCAGAATCACCTGGTCGAAGCGTTCGTAGACGCTCGGGTCGCGGATGATGCTCATAAACGGCGCAAGGCCGGTGCCGGTGGACAGCAGCCAAAGACGTTTACCCGGCAGCAGGTGGTCGGCCACCAGGGTGCCTGTGGGCTTGCGGCCGACAAAGATTTCGTCGCCCGGCTTGATCTTCTGCAGCTGCGAGGTCAGGGGGCCGTCCTGTACCTTGATACTGAAGAACTCGAGCTCGTCCTCGTAGTTGGCGCTGGCAATGGAGTAGGCGCGCAGCAGCGGACGGCCGTTCGGCTGTTCCAGGCCGATCATGGTGAAGTGGCCGTTTTCGAAGCGGAACGCCGGATCGCGGCTGGTTTTGAAGCTGAACAGGGTGTCGTTCCAGTGATGGACCTCGAGCACCGTCTCCTTATTCAAATTTGACATAAGTATAGAACCACTTATTCCTGACCTTTTTGCTGGGAGAATTCTAGCGCTGGCATATCTATCAGCAAAATGGGATATTTCGATATTCGTTATCTGTTTTTGTGATTAAGAAATTTCTTTTGCCATGCGTTATTCACTGCGACAGCTGGAGGTCTTTCTCGCCTGCGCCCACCACGAAAACGTGAGCCGTGCAGCGGAAAGTCTCAACATGTCCCAATCCGCCGCATCCACAGCACTGAAGGAGTTCGAACAGCAGTTTGACCTGCGTCTGTTCGAGCGTACCGGCAAGCGTCTGCGACTCAACGAGCTGGGAAGGCAACTGTGGCCGCGCGCGGAAGAATTGCTGGAGCGGGCGCGGGAGCTGGAAGGCACACTGCTGGCCCACGGCGATCTCGGCCGCCTCAAGATCGGCGCCACCCTTACCATCGGCAACTATCTGGCCGCGGGCATCATGGCCCGCTATATGGAGGAGCAACCCGGTGCCCGCGTAAAGCTGGAGGTGGCCAACACCTCGACCATCGCCCAGGGCGTACTCAATTTCGAGCTGGATCTGGGGCTGATTGAAGGGGAGCTCAATCACACCGACCTGGAAATGATCCCCTGGCGGGGCGACGAGCTGGTAGTGTTCTGTGCGCCGGACCACGCTCTGGCAAGACGCCCTGACCTCAGCGATGACGACCTGAAGGCGGCCACCTGGATTCTGCGGGAAACCGGTTCCGGCACACGTCAGACCTTCGAGCGCGCCATGGCCGGGCTGCTGCCGGAACTGAATATACGTCTGGAGCTGCAACACACCGAGGCGATCAAGCGCGCCGTGGAAGCCGGTCTCGGCATCAGCTGCCTGTCGCGGGTGTCCCTCACAGACGCCTTCAAGCGCGGAGCTCTGGTGGAATTGCCGGTACCACAGCGGAATTTCCGCCGCGAATTCTACTTCGCTCTGCACCGGCAGAAATACCGCAGCGCGGGAATCGAGCGCTGGCTGGAGTTGTGTCGACAGATGGTGTGAACGACCTTCTTGCCCGCTCAGCCCCCCACTTCCTATTCGCCCTGTTGCCCGGCCCGCTTCGCCTCCAGGCGGCGGATAAATTCCTGCAGGATCAGGCGATACAGCTCCTTGCCCAGATACTTGTCTTCCACACTGCTGTCGATAGACGGGTTGTCGTTCACCTCGATCACGTAGCCTTTGCCACCGGACTCCTTCACATCCACGCCATAGAGACCGCGGCCGATGGGCTTGGTGGCCTTGATCGCCGCCTGCAGCACCGCTTTCGGCACCTCGAAGGTTGGCAGGGTGTCGAATCCGCCACTGATGCTTTTCTTGGTGGTGTGGCTGTAGATCTGCCAGTGGTTCTTCACCATGTAGTAACGGCACGCATACAGCGGCTTGTTGTCCAGCACACCGATGCGCCAGTCGAATTCGGTGTACAGAAACTCCTGCGCCAGTAACAGGCTCGACTCGACAAACAACTCATCCAGCTTGCCGAGCTCCGCTTCGGAGTTCACCTTCACCATGCCCTTCGAAAAGGCGCCGTCGGGGATTTTCACAACCATCGGCAAACCTAATTCCGCCGCCGCCTGGCGCAGCCCCTCTTCGTCGCCGCGGCGCAGGATACGGGTGCGCGGCGCGGGAACCTTGTAGTTCTGGAACAGCTCCGCAAGATAGATCTTGTTGGTGCAGCGCATGATGCTGGTCGGGTCGTCCAGTACGACCAGCCCCTCGGCCTCGGCCTTTTTGGCGAAACGGTAGGTATGGTGGTCTATGGCCGTAGTCTCGCGGATAAACAGCGCGTCGAACTCCGACAGGCGCATGTAATCCCCCGGGCCGATCAGCTCCACCGACAATCCCAGCTCGCGCCCGGCGCTGACGAACTTCTTGATCGCCGGGCCGTCCGAGGGCGGCAACTTCTCTTCCGGGTTGACCAGGATGGCGAGGTCATAGCGGCTGTTGCTGGGCTTCTTGTGTTGGCGCCAGACTTTGTTGCTGAAATTGTCCAGCGCCTCGGCGAATTCGGTTTCTTCCGCCTCGTTCAGGTCTTTGTGAGAGCAGACCTTCAGCTCCACAATTTCCCACTGATGATCCGCGTGCAGATGGATTTCCAGTACCGGGCAGGCGAAACGGTCGAACAGCGCACGCGCCAGCGGTTGCAGGGACGGCTCGCTGCAGCGACCAAAATAGGACTTCACCACCCATTCGGAGCCGGGGGCCGGGGGTTTCAGTTTTGCCAGCGACGGCATCGCCTGCGCCAGCTGCAGTTTATACAGCTGCGGCTGCCCCAGATCATTCAGGGTGCGCACACTCGGCAGCACATTGTGGCTGCGGGCTTCCGCCAGCAGCGAGCAGTAATACCCCTCGCTGCGATACTCGTAGCTGCCACACAGGTTGATCACCCGCACCCGCTGCTGGCGGGCCGGTAACGCGAGATAGTCTGCAAATGGAATGACCCGCTCACTGGGGTAGTAAGGCGCCCAATCTTCGGGTTTGTCGATCACAATAAGGACCTGGGACATGAATGGGGAGAATGCCTCGGTATAGGGAATACACGCTGGTGCGGTGGGAGTGACAAGGGCCGAGTTTGCCCGTCTGACCTGCGAAAGATAGAAGAAATTCTTGCCCCTGCCTAATACTATTTACACCTCGCTTCTGTGCCTCTGGAGTTGCCTGACAGCAGCCGCCACAGCCCGCTGAACAGCGCCTACCGTCACCCTGACCAAACATTCAAGACAATCTGTCACCATCAGCCATCATACCAGTGGAGATTGCCTGTAAGACCAATTGTGGTAGTATCCCGGTGTTGTGAATTGCAAGCTGTAGCCTGGAGTTACACCAAAGAACGCCATTATGAAGACTGCATTTTTGAGTAATAGCCGCCGTATTTATCAGCAGGTAGTGGAAAAGATGCTGGTGCTGCTGGACAGTGGAGAATATCCGCCGGGTGTACGACTGCCCTCTGAGCGCGAACTGTCGGAAATGTTCGACGTCAGCCGCCCCAGTATCCGCGAGGCCATTATTGCGCTGGAGGTCATGGGACGCGTTTCCGTTCGCACCGGCTCCGGTGTGTATGTTATTGAACCCGTCAACACATTCACCGACACCAAGGAATTCAGCCCGTTCGAACTGACTGAGGCCCGCGTGTTAGTCGAGGGCGAGGCGGCAGCACTGGCGGCGACCATGATTACCGATGACCAGCTCGAAGAGCTGCGCAATGCCTACCGGGACATGGTGCGGGAGAATGAAGAGGGAAATCTCACCTCCGAGCGCGCCGACCGCAAGTTCCACGAGGTGATTTCTCGGGCAACCAACAACCGGGTCCTAATGAGTACGATTGCGAAATTATGGGATATCCAGGGGCAGTCACCGGACATCCAGCATGTACACAAGTCCGTCTGTAAGAAGGACGGCCAAAAACGTCTTGCCGAGCACAAGGCCATCTTGCAGGCCCTGGAAGCCCGCGATGCCAGCGCCGCGCGCCGCGCGATGCGCCTGCATTTCAGCCGCTCATTGAATGCCCTGCATGACGCCTCGGAAGCCAAAGCCGTTGAAGTGGTTCGCCGGGAAATTTCCGAGCGGCGCAAACGCTTTTCCATCGACCGACTCGGAGAAAGTGCCGGACTCTGATAAATAGCCCGTCACTTCCCGAAAGGCCATCCCGCGGCCACGGGCCGCCCGATGGCCTTTTTATTTTATTGCGCGCACCTCGACGAAATACATTCTGGAAAACAGCGGGCAAAAAAAGCCCGCACGAAGCGGGCGAATTGTTTCCGGCGGGCGGTACCGCCGGGATGGAGAAGAGACATCCAATCTGACAAACCCGCGAGATCTCAGAACCTCGCTTTCAGGCCCAGGAAAACGCGCGGACCGTAACTATTGACTTCACCCAGGTTGTCGCGAGTGAAGAAATACTGTTCTTTCGGCGCATCAAAAAGGTTGATGGCTTCAAGGCTAACCTGCACGTTATCGGTAATCCGGTAAGAGGCTTTCGCTTCCCATACGCCCACATCACCCACGTAGCGCAGACGAGTACCATTGCTGGTGTATGGCTGGAAGTACTCACTACGATACTTGTAGATCAGGCTCGTATCGAAATCCCCAATCTGGTAGTAAAGCTGACCGGAAAACACATGTTCGGAGAAACCAGGGAGATTCGCCGGTGCAATGATGCCGATGTTCCGGGAAACCACATTGCCGCTCTCGTCCAGCACTACGGAATCGCCATACTGGCTGTCTTCGAACTCAAAGTCGGAATCCGCGAAGTTGTAACTCGCCTTCACACCCAGACCGCTCAAGTAACCCGGCAAGTAGGAGAGACGGTGGGTACCGGTGAGCTCGATGCCGTTCATGGTGCTGGTGTCTTCGTTGGTACGAACAATATCGAAATCTGCATTCAACTGCTGACCGTCCACCATAAAGCTTTCGGTGATACGCGCGGTCTCAAAACCACCCTGGAAGTTCTTGTGGTAAAGACCAAAGGCCACCATGGTGTCATCGTTCGGATACCATTCGATGGCAGCGTCGAAATTCCAGGACATCAGCGGCTGCATATCCGGGTTGCCATCACCCTCCACGCCGCTGAGAAGTTCGTTGATGGTGGTTACTTCTTCTGACGTGTTGGTATTGAATGTGCGCTTGTAGCCTAGGTCACTCGGGTCTGGACGCGACATGCCGCGGTACACCGCACCGCGCAACATGAGATCGTCGCGCAGGTCGGCGATCACATTCAGGCTTGGCAGCACTTCCGTGTAATCACCACCAGCTGTCACACGTTCGAGATCCGCATCGGCGATGGGGTTCATGGACAGCACGCCGGAGTCGCTCTCAACAATTTCGTAGGGTGTGCGATACCCCACGGACTCGACTTCGGTCTGTACTACACGCACACCAAAGTTACCGCGTACAGGGGTACCTTTTAGTGTGCTTTCGAAGTCCGCCATCACATATGCCGCGGTAGTGGTTTCCGTTACGTCAGTAACATTGGCGGTGCCGTTTTCCAGCTCTGGGTAAGCAAAACCCTCGCCCTGATACGCCAGCAACATGTCGGAGACACACTGGGTATCAAAGGTCGCCCAACTGTTAGAGCCACCGGTGACATTGCCATTACTATCCACGTTGGTAATCAGGTTCCCGTCGCTACGGCTATTCAGGAAATCATCTTCCTGGAAAGCAATGGCACAGGTCTCGTTAATTTCCTTGATCGCTGCCGCGCCGGCCTCGGAGCCGCGAGAAATACTGTACTCATCACGCGCGCCACCCAGATCGAGATATTCCAGCTCGGAGAAGCGCAACCCACCACTTATCGCGGTAACAAAGCTGCCGTCAACACGCAGGTCGAAGTCCACGCGGAATGCCTCCGTGGTATTGCGACGATCTACGTCGTTGTCGATACGGATACGGTAGGCATCGGAAAACAGCGAATGGTCATTGACATCGAAGTCAGTGATCTCATATTGGAGAATCCCCGATGTCTTGTCCCAGGAAACCATGGGACGGTAGTCTCCGGGGGTTTCCTCGCCGTATATATCGAATTTGTCGGACTGGGTGCGAATACCAACCTGAAGCTCTTCCCGGGTAGTTTCGGAGAAAGAATAGTCCGCTGAAACTGTCAGCTTGTCGGTGAAATCGTAGGACACGTTCAGGCCGTAACCCAGGTAATCCTCGGTGCGGGAGTAGAGTTCGCTGTTGGACTCGATAGCGGTTTCGCCCGCCCACTTCATTACCGCACCGGTATCGGTCACCACCAGAGATTCTGCGGTAACGCCCGGGGTAACCCGCTTCATGTTGGCGAAGTTCAGAATCTGACGCTCTTCCGCCTGCAGGCGCTCGGATTGCTGCAGATCGAAGTTGATATCGGTTTTGTCATTCGGCTGGAACTGCAGCGCCACGAACACCGCATCGCGCTTGTCGGAGGTGTCGTTCTGCTTGTAACCATTGGAGCTGCCGACAAACGCGTAAGGGCTTCCATGACTGACCGCCTTTCCGGTGTCAGGATCTACGCTGGTGTTGTAGCCCTGGTCAGACTTCGCACCGGTACCAGTCTGATCCTCACAATCTCCGGCAGAACGATAGAACCCCTCATTGGTCACATTCGGATCGTTCAGACACGCGTAAAGCGAGGGCGGTGTGCTGCTCGGGCTGGAGGAGTTCATTTCCGCTTCCGGCTGGGAAATTTCACTTTTCTCAATACCTAGAGACACACCGAAGGCCATGCCATTGTCGAACTCGAACTGGTCGACATAGCTGGCGGTACCGCGGAAACCGATATCACCCGCCATGGGATCGTCGAGGTTGGCCTGGTCCGGGTTGATATTCGCCTTGGCATCGAACTGGATGCGCTGCTTGCCGTACTCGAGCGGCTTCAGGGTTTCCAGGGCGATCAGGCCGGCTACGCCGCCTTCTATCAGGCTCGCATCCTGGGTTTTGTAGATCGCAACTTTGTTCATCAGTTCGGAAGGGAACTGGGAGAAGTTTACGGAACGGTCACCGCTGCCATTGGTGGCGACACGGCCGTTAAACGTGGTCGCGCTCAGGTACGGACCCATACCGCGGATGGAAACTTCGGTGGCACCGCCGTTTTCGCGGTGGGAGGAAGCACCAGTCACGTTCTCCAGCGCTTCACCGATGGACAGCGCAGGCAGATCACCGATTTCGTTGGCAGACATACCGTCAACGATGGTGGTGGAATTGCGCTTGATATCAATGGTGGTCTGGATGGTCGCGCGGGTGCCGGTGACAACCACTTCTTCCAGAGCCTGGTCACTGCCTGCTACTTCCTGCGCCTGTGCCACACCCATACAAGAGGCAGCGGCAACAGCACTCACCAGCAGTGATTTTTTGAAACTGTTTTCGGCAAAGCGTGCTTTGCCTTTTCTCTCGATCGCCATTACATCATTTGCGTCGTTATTATTATTACGCATTGTTACCCCCGGGGAAGTCTGCGCTTGTGGATATTAACAAAGTACGCCTGTCTGGCGCCTTTTTTCTCATCAGCATCGCGGTTTTTTTGTCCAGCCTGTAGACCAGACTCGAGGCGTTGCCACGACTGTCCGCTCACTGGTGCGATCAAAGTCTCACCATACCACCACACCGTCAACCAATTTTCAGAAAAAAACCCAATATTGGTCTGACCCCTGACTACAAGAACTGCAAACGAACCAAAAACGCGCATTTTTCCGTATGGATTTATGCTTTCGCCCTAACTGGTCGCCCAGATTGGTTGACAGACATTTTTTACCAATTTAGTCTGGCCGCATAACAGCTCCGGCCAGAACACTCAAAACTGATTAAATAGTGGTGCCGGCAGTGATAACACTGAGGACATTGCCCGGGTGATCATGAGAATTTCACGAATCCAACAGCTACTGGCCGCCGCCCTGCTCACCTGTGGACAGGCATCCATTTTCTGCGTGCAGGCAACTGCCGAGGAATATCTGGTCAACAACCAGCAGGAGTACGCCAAGTCCGTCAAAAAGTTGAAAGCCGGTGACACCCTGGTACTAGCCAATGGGGTATGGAAGGATTTTGAGATTCTGTTTCAAGGGAAGGGTGAGAAAGGGAATCCCATCTCGTTGACAGTGGAAGATGAAGGCAAGGTGATCCTTACCGGCCAATCCAATCTGCGACTTGCCGGTGAATATCTGGAAGTTTCAGGACTTGTTTTCAAAGACGGATTTTCTCCCAGTGGTGAAGTCGTCTCCTTTCGCCGCAATAAAGAGCACCTGGCCAACCACTCCCGCGTGACCGAAGTCGTGATTGAAGATTTCAGCAAGCCGGAGCGCACCGAATCCGATTACTGGGTTGCCATTTACGGCAAGAATAACCGCTTCGACCACAACCACCTTGCCGGTAAACGCAACGTGGGTGTGACTCTGGCCGTTCGCCTCGACAGCGAAGCGAGCCAGGAGAATCACCACCGCATCGACCACAACTACTTTGGTCCGCGCCCGATTCTCGGTTCCAACGGTGGCGAGACCCTGCGTATCGGTACCAGCCACTACTCGCTGACCAACTCCTTCACCGTGATCGAAAACAATTTCTTCGACCGCTGCGACGGAGAGGTGGAAATCATTTCCGTCAAATCCGGAAAGAACACCATTCGCAACAACACCTTCTTCGAGTCCCGCGGAACCCTCACGCTCCGCCACGGCAACGGCAACCTTATCGAAGGCAACGTGTTTCTGGGTAACGGCGTGGATCACACCGGTGGGATCCGCGTGATCAATCGCGACCAGACGGTGCGCAACAACTATCTCGAGAGGCTCACAGGCTATCGGTTCGGGAGCGGGTTCACCGTAATGAACGGTGTTCCCGACTCTCCCATCAATCGCTACCACCAGGTGGTCAACGCCCGGGTGGAAGGCAACAGCTTTATCAATGTCGACCACATTCACCTGGCCGCCGGTAGCGATGCGGAGCGCAGCGCGGTACCACAGGATTCGGAGTTTGCAGGCAACCTGTTTTACGCCGAAAGCAGGAAGTCGCCCTTCTCCATTTTCGACGATATTTCCGGAATTACTTTCCGCAATAACGCTTCCAACGGATTCGGTGATGCCAAAATTGCAGCCGGCATTGAGAAACAAGTGAACCAGTTACAGCGCGCTGCCAACGGACTTCTGTATCCGGTCGATGCTTCCGCACAGGAAGCGGGTGTTTCCCGCAACCTTGCGGTCACTACCAAGGAAGTGACGGGCGTATCCTGGTACCCGAAGTCCGAACCTGTCACACCGTTCAACAGCGGCAAGACCATTGCCGTACGCCCCGGTGAAGATGCCATTTTCAATGCCCTGCAAATGGCCGGGGATGGGGACATTCTGTTGCTGGAAAATGGCAGCTACAACGCGCGAAAACGACTGCAGATTGAGAAGACGGTTACCATCAAGGCCAAAAAATCCGGCAAAGTGACACTGATGTCCGAGCGACCGGTCATGTTCGAAATTGCCGACGGCGGCAGCCTTTCTCTCGATGGATTGATCATTTCCGGAGCGAACAGCCCGGATGCTGCGGGCAATACGTTGGTGCGCACCCTGCCCTGGGGCATGCTGCAGAACTATCGCTTCAGTCTGAGAAATTCCAGAGTGGAAAATCTGGATATCAACCACTCCTACCACCTGTTCGATTCCGGCAGCCGCGCATTCGCCGATCAGATCACGATTGTCGATAACGTATTCGAGAACATCAGCGGCGACCTGCTCAAACTGGACAAAGAGCGCGACGACCTCGGCATCTACAACGCCGAGTACGTCGAGATCACCGGCAATACATTCCGCAATGTCCAGGGTGCACTGGCAAATGTGTACCGCGGCGGTACCGACGAAAGTACGTTCGGCCCACACATCAACTTCAGCAACAATACCGTCGAGAAATCCGGTCTCGGCAAGCGCAACAAAGCGCAGGCGCTGATCAGACTGCACGGCGTGCAGGTCGCTGACATCAACCACAACACCATTGCGGATAGTGCCGGTGTAGTGATCGAGCACACCGTTGGTGAGCCCGTTACCCGGATTGCCAACAATCAGTTCAACAAGACCCCGGCGCCGGTAATCGAGGAGCTGGTGGCCGAGGGTGAGCACACGGCCGTTCTGGCCAATAACCAGGTACGCTAAAACGCGACCGAACGGATCCGGTAATCAATGATTGTTCAACGCACCATTAAAAAAAACCGCTCGCTGCGCTCCGGTATTGCCGCGACCCTGAAAATGTCTGCCCTGGGTATGGCACTGCTTCCTTTAGCAAACTTTGCCGCGGTGCATCCGAACCTGGTGATCAACGCAAGTGATGTTGACGCCATGCGGGGCGCAGTACAGACACCCGGCCGCTTCCGCGATGCGTTCCTCAGTACCCGGATGTCTGTAGACCTGGCGCTGCAGGCTCCTGTCGCGGTGCCCGTGCCCGCGGACGCCGGCGGCGGCTATACCCACGAGCAGCACAAAAACAATTACCAGCTGATGTACAACGCTGGCGTGTTGTACCAGATCACCGGCGACGCCCGATATGCAGAGCGCGTGCGCGATACGCTGCTTGCGTACGCAGAGCTCTATCCCAAACTGCCGCTGCACCCGAAGCGTCGTCCTGGAGCCGACAATCCGGGCAAACTGTTCTGGCAGAGCCTGAACGAAGCGGTGTGGCTGGTGTATACCATCCAGGCCTATGACCTGGTGCGCGAAGCGCTTACGGAATCAGAAGCGGAAAAAATCGAGCAAGGTGTGCTGCGCCCTGTTGCGCGTTTTCTTTCTGTCGAATCGCCGGAAACCTTCAACAAGGTACACAATCACGGCACCTGGCTAACCGCTGGTGTCGGTATGACCGGTTATGTTCTGGATGAGCAGGAGCTGGTGGAACAGTCACTACTGGATCTGGAAAAGTCCGGTAAGGGTGGTTTCCTGCAACAGTTGAACACGCTGTTTTCACCAGATGGCTATTACAACGAAGGCCCCTATTACCAGCGCTATGCGCTGATGCCGTTCGTAACCTTTGCCAAAGCTATCGACAACAACGAACCCGAGCGCGATATTTTCGGCTACCGCGACGGCGCGCTCATGAAGGCCATCGATACCACCATCCAGCTCAGTTATAACGGGCTGTTTTTTCCCATCAATGACGCCATTAAAAGCAAGGGTATCGACACCGCCGAGCTGGTTCAGGGCGTTGCGATTGCCTACGGGAAGTCGGCCAATCCGCAACTGCTGGATATCGCGCAGAAGCAACAGCAGATCGTACTGACCGGCGACGGTCTGAAAGTGGCGCAGGACCTGGACGCGGGCAAGGCGCAGGCGTATCCGTTCATTTCCGCCGCCTTCCGCGACGGCAAGGACGGCGATGAAGGTGCACTGGTAGTGATGCGCGGGAACAGTGGCAGCGAGCAGGCACTTCTGTTCAAACCCGCAGCCCAGGGTATGGGTCACGGGCATTTCGACAAGCTTACCTGGCAGTTTTACGACCACGGTTCCGAAATCGTGACTGACTATGGGGCGGCCCGTTTTCTCAATGTCGAAGCCAAACACGGCGGCCGTTATCTGCCGGAAAACGAAACCTATGCGAAGCAGACGATCGCGCACAACACGGTGGTGGTGGACGAACGATCCCACTTCGATGGCGACCTGAAGGTCGGTAACAATAACCATCCCCAGCTGCGGTTCTTCCACGCAGATGACCGTGTGAAAATCAGCTCGGCGAGTATCGAATCCGCCTACCCGGAGGTCGTGCTGACCCGCACCATGGCACTGGTGAATGACGCCGAGACCGGTTCGACCTTTGCCATCGACCTGTTTGATGTGCAGGCGAAAAAGAATCATCAACTGGACCTGCCGCTGCATTACAACGGACAGCTCGTGGATACCAGCTTCACACTGCGCGGATTCACTGACCGTATTTCAGCGCTCGGAAAGCAGAACGGCTATCAGCATCTGTGGCTGAAAGCCCGCGGCAAGCCGGAAAATGGCCTTGCGCAGGTTACCTGGCTCAACGACAACGGCCGTTTTTACACCCACTCCACCATTGCGGATGGCAAAACAGAACTGCTGTTCACCGAACTCGGCGCCAATGATCCCGAGTTCAACCTGCGTTCGGAAAAAGCCTTTATCGCCCGACGTGAAGGCACTCGCGCGCATACCTTTGTCAGTGTTCTCGAGCCGCACGGCGAGTACAACCCATCCAAAGAATTCACGCTCGAGGCGGAAAGCAAGGTTCGCGGGCTTACACACCAGCGCATCGATAGCCTGGATTTGGTGGTGATAGCGTTGAAAAACGGCGATGAATTACTGCTCGCCATCAATACCGATGCATCGGCAATGGCAGATTCGAGCAAACCATTTACATTTCGCGGCAAGACCTACCAGCTCACCAGCCGCGCCAATCTTTTAGCAATCAGAGATTAAGTCATGGCGGAGGTAACTATGCCGGCGACGGACGCATTTGTTCTTTCACAGGAAGTGGAAGTGGAGGATCTTGGTGGCGGCATCAAACGGCAGATCCTCGGCTACGACGAAAATCTGATGGTAGTCAGGGTCTGGTTTGAGGAAGGCAGTATCGGTTACGTGCACAAACACCCGCACACCCAGGTAAGTTACGTGGAAAGCGGTGAATTTGAGGTGCAGGTAGACGGCAACAAAAAAATTCTCACCGCGGGCGACAGCTTTTACATAGCCCCCCATCTGGAACACGGGGCCGTGTGTAAAAAGGCCGGCGTGCTGATCGATACCTTCAGTCCCTACCGGGAAGATTTCGTTAACCCCTGAGCAGGATAATAATAATGAAGAACTTACGCTGGACCATTGTGACACTGGTGGCCATCGCCACCATCATCAACTATATCGACCGTACCGCGCTGTCGGTCATGTGGCCGGGCATTGCCGACGACCTCGGCATGGACAGCCACGACTACGCCAACATTATGAGTGTATTCCTGATTGCCTACGCGGTCGGTCAGGCAGTATTCGGCCGTGTGTTTGACGCGGTCGGCACACGCATCGGCTTTATGCTGTCGATTGTGGTGTGGTCCATTTCCATTGCACTGCACGCACTGGCAACTTCCGTTACCAGTTTCAGTATTTTCCGCACCCTGCTGGGCTTCGGTGAAGCGGGCAACTGGCCCGGCGCCACCAAGGCCAATGCCGAGTGGTTCCCGGCCAAAGAGCGCGCGCTGGCTCAAGGTATCTTCGGCGCCGGCGCCTCCGCCGGCAGTATTATCGCTCCGCCGCTCGTAGCCTTCCTGTACGCCTTCCTCGGCTGGCAGGCGACCTTTGTTGTGGTGGCACTGCTCGGCTTCGTCTGGCTGGTGCCGTGGCTGATCATTTACAAAAGCGGCCCGGATTCGCACCCATGGATTACCCAGGAAGAGCGCGAGCTGATTCTTTCCGGACAGATTTCGAAAACCAGTGATAGCGAAGACGAATACGTTCCAAGCCTCCCTGAGCTGCTGTCGCACCGTCAGAGCTGGAGTGTGATTCTTGCGCGCTTCTTTATCGAGCCGATCTGGTGGCTGTTCGTGGCCTGGCTGCCGCTGTACCTGAATGACAAGTTCGGATTCGACGTGAAGGCCATCGGCGCGTCCGCGTGGATTCCATACTGCGGTGCGGCGGCCGGAGCGCTGTTCGGCGGATGGCTTTCCGGCAGGCTGATGAGTTCTGGCTGGAGCGTGAATAAATCGCGCAAGTTTGCGGTATTGCTCGGCGGCGTGTGTATGTTGCCGGCTCTGCTCGCGACCACGGTGGCATCCACGCCCGCGGCGGCGCTGGCACTGATCACCGTGATCCTGTTCGGGTTCCAGGCGGCGATCAACAATATCCAGACACTGCCCAGCGATTATTTCTCGGGCAAGAGTGTCGCCAGTCTTGCCGGCATCAGCGGTGCTGTCGGGGTCATCAGTGTGATTACCGCCATTCAGATGGTTCCGATCATTACCAATGACGGCACCTATTATCCACCCTTCTTCATTCTCGGTGCCTCGCTGGTTCCGCTGATGTTGATCTCTGTCCTGTTTGTCGGGGGGCGTATCACACCGGTGCGCAGCAAGCAGGAAAAAAAGCAAATCGCTGAAACGGCGAGTTGAATCTCCTTTATCCGGTCATCCTTTAAAAAAACGAATTTTTGAATTACAAGCAGGAGTCACTATGAAACTCAATAACAAAGTAGCCATCGTCAGTGGCGGGGCGCGCGATATTGGCAAGGCCGTATCGCTGAAACTGGCGGCACAGGGTGCCAAAGTAGTCATCAATTACTTCAGCAATGTGCAGACTGCGGAAGAAACCCTGAACGAGATTCAGCAGGCCGGCGGTGAAGCCATCATAGTGCAGGGTGATATGACCAGGCAGGAAGATGTGGCGCGCGTTGTGGCCGCCTCCCAGGAAGCGTTCGGCTCCAAGATCGACATCCTGGTGAACGTTGCCGGTGGCCTGGTGGAGCGCAAGACGCTCGCGGAAATGGATGAAGACTTCTTCAACAAAGTCATCGCCCTGAACCTGAACAGCACCTTCCTGCTGACCAAGGCCGTGGTTCCGCACATGGATGGCGGTGCCATCGTGAACCTCGCTTCCCAGGCCGGACGCGATGGCGGCGGCGCCGGTGCATCGGCGTATGCCACTTCCAAAGGTGCGGTAATGACCTTTACCCGCGCTATGGCCAAAGAGCTGGGCCCGCAGAATATCCGCGTGAACTCCCTGTGCCCGGGCATGATCAGCACTACCTTCCACGACGTGTTCACCAAAGACGCGGTGCGTGCCAACGTCGCCAATGCAACCCCGCTGCGCCGCGAAGGCAAGGCCTGTGAAGTGGCCGATGCCGTCGCTTACCTGGCCTCCGATGAAGCCTCCTTCATCACCGGTGCCAATATCGACATCAACGGTGGCCTGTTCTTCTCCTGATGTCGGCGATTGCAGTGGCTTGCCGTCGCGGCAGCCCTGCAAAAGATTTTCAAGGCAACGAGTGTACTGAGGTATAGAGGCGTCCGATGATGCAAAAGCGCGTAGCGGTAATTGGCGAGTGCATGCTCGAAATGAATCTGGGCAGCGACTGCCGCAGTCCCGACAGCGAGGCGCGGCTCGCCGCGGCGCTGTCTTTTGGCGGCGACTCCCTGAATACGGCGCTGTACATGTCGCGGCTCGGTACCGCAGTGGATTATGTGACGGCATTGGGTGACGACCACCTCAGTGACTGGATGATCCGGCAATGGCAAGCGGAAGGGATCGGTTGCGATCTGGTAAAGCGGGAGGCCGGTGGCACACCCGGACTTTACATGATCGAAACCGATGCGACCGGCGAGCGCACCTTCCACTACTGGCGAGATCGCTCACCGGCCCGCCGCCTGCTGGATAATCCGGCGGCGGCACGGCAACTGTTCGACCAACTGCGAAGTTTTTCCGCGATATATCTCTCGGGAATTTCTCTCGCCATTCTGTCGCCTTACGGGCGCGAATGTCTTTTCGACTTTCTCGCCGAGTTTCGCCTCGCGGGAGGCAAGGTAATCTTCGACGGAAATTATCGACCGCGCCTGTGGGGCAGCGAAACGCTGACGCGCAAGGCCTACGAACAGATCTATCGGCTGACCGATATTGCACTGCCCACCATGGAAGATGAGGCCGCGCTGTTTGGCGATGAGAATACGGAAAGTATCATCAACCGTCTGCACGGTTTGGGTGTGGCAGAAGTCATTCTCAAGATGGGAGCGGACGGCTGCATCATCGCGCGCAAACATCGCGAACCGCTGCTGGTGCCCGCGGAGAAAGTCACACCACTGGATACCACAGCCGCGGGGGATTCCTTTAACGCCGGCTATCTCGCACGCAGGCTCGCGGGAGAGGATGTGGAAGTGGCGGCAAAAAGCGGCCACAGATTGGCGGCAACCGTAATCCAGCATCGCGGCGCCGTCATTCCTGTGTCCGCCATGCCGCGCACTGACCAGGCCGCCTGAGCGAACTCCTGTTTCAACTGGCTACCGCCCAGGTAGCCAGTGCGCTTTCACCACCCCGGCGAAAGCTGGCGGTGGCATCACCTGTTTATCATCCTCCGTTTTTTTGCTCTCCCCGCAAAATTGGTTAACCAATTTTTCGCATGGCCATAGCCGGTAGATTTGCCTTCTATCTCCAATAGTGTGAAAAAACACTGAAAGTGTCGGATTTATTTTATTCTCACGTAGATATTTGCGCCAACTGCGCAAAATTTATTTTCCCGGTAAATCAATAGTTTAGCCATAAACAACGCGATCCATCTTACCAATTGGTAATACCTATAATATTGACAGGTTTTCCAGGATTGGTTTAACTCCAGCGACTGAACTTCATAAAAACATAAATCAGTTCTGTTAATGAGAGGAAACCTGTTCGATGAAAAACTATAAAAACTTTACTAGGCAAAACGTGATGAGAGACCTCGGCCTGTTGATGCTGTCCGCATCTACCATGGCCTTTGCTTCCAGCGCCATGTCTCAGGACTCTGCGGTGATGGAAGAGGTTGTTACCACCGGTATCCGTCACAGTATGGAAGCCGCCGCCGACGCCAAGCGTGATGACTCCCGCGTGGTGGATGCGGTCGTCGCCGAAGATATCGGCAAGCTCCCCGACAACAACATCGCCGAAGCCCTGCAGCGCGTTACTGGCGTTTCCATCAATCGCGATTTCGGTGTGGGTTCTGAAGTTTCCATCCGCGGCCTGAAACAGAACCGCGTGGAAGTAAACGGTCGTTCGGTGTTGGGCGACACCCGCAGCGGGATCGATTTCCAGGATTTCCCCGCGGACTTCCTGTCCAAAGTGGAAGTGGTCAAATCCCCGACGCCGGAAATGATTGAAGGCGCCCTCGGCGGCACTATCAGCCTGGTAACCGCACGCCCACTCGACCTTACCGAACCGCGCGCTTCCATTTCCGTGCAGGGCGAGTATGCGGACAAGGCGGATCACTGGGCGCCGATTATCAGTTCCTCTTTTGGCGACAGCTGGGAACTGGGCGAAGCCGGTACCTTCGGCGCCATGGCATCCCTGTCTTATCAGGATCGCACTCTGCGCCGCGACGAATCACTGGTGCAGCTCATGGTTGGCCCGGTCGATTTCAACGGGGATAGTGTCATCGATGCAGCGGATGCTGCCAAGAACACACCTTCTGGCAATTACATTTACGCCCGCGAACATACCTACAATCCGCGTACGGAAGACCGGGAGCGCACTGCGTTCAATCTTTCCTTCCAGTGGGCGCCGGCTTCTGAAAAAGGTCAGTTCTACCTGGACCTGAATACCACCGAGCGCAGCGGTAGCCAGGAAACTTTTTCGCTGCTGCACGTGGGCGGCACTCCTGTCGCAACGCCCGGTGTGACTTACGAAGGTCCCAATGGTGAGCTGCAGAATTTCACCTACGAGTCCGTTCAGCCACTGCTGACTTCCGGCTCCAGCTTCCGCAACAATGAAGCCTACAGCCACGCCTTCGGCGGCGAGTGGGAATTCACCGACATACTGAAAGTATCCGGTGAGTTTGCCACTGCAGAGTCCGACAGCTACACGCCCTTCTCCGAGTTCCGCTTCCGCGGTACCGATCGCGCGAAAGAAGGCGACGGTCACGCCGCCGAGAACCAGTGGTACGTTCCGGTAACCTTCGTGAACAACAACAACGGTGCGCCGATTGTCGATTTCGCGGACGACTATGTGTTCGCCGATCAGCAGAACCAGGCGTTCCGCCGTTACGACGATACCCGCACCTACGTTGCCAACCAGGAAGACGCACTGCGTTTCGACCTTGAGTACGCCCAGCCCTTCGGCCTGGAGTGGGTGTCCGCCCTGAAGACCGGTGTGCGTGTCACCAGCCGCGACTACGAGCAGGAACAATATCTGTTCCGCATCGACAATATATTCAAAAGCCTGACAGACAGCGACGGCAATCCGGACATCATCTGGATGGAAGATATTGCCGCGCAATTCCCGAACGCGATTACCGAGTACGATTTCACCGGTGATGCGTTCGAGCACACCGGCCGCGCCGGTGCTTACGATCTGGCGAAGCTCGCGGCCTTCGATACCCGTCTTCTGCAGGACCAGCAGGCCACCTTCGATATCGTTCAGGCGCTGCTGGCCGGTACCAATATGCAGATCGACGGAACCCTCGCTGACAACCTCGCCTTCAACGAAGCCGGCTATTCCGCCATTCAGGAAGACACGTCCGCGATGTATCTGCAGGCCAATCTGGACTTCGGCGATGTGCGCGCGGTCGTGGGCGGCCGCTACGTGTCCACCGACATTGACGCGACGGCCTATCAGAGTGTGGATGGTGTCTATGAGAAGGTCAGCGACGGCGCCAGCTATAACGACTTCCTGCCGAGCCTGAACGTCACCTGGGATATCACCGAAGATACCCTGATGCGTCTTGCCGCCGCCAAAGTCATGCGCCGTGCTGACTTTGAACAGTTGAGCCCGGCCTATGCGTTCCGCGATGCCTACATCGCGGCCAGCCGCGGCAACCCGGAGCTGGAACCCTACCGCGCAACCCAGTACGACCTCGCCGCCGAGCACTACTGGGGCAGCAATATGGTGTCCGCCACCCTGTTCTACAAAGACGTAGCTTCTTTCCTGACGCGCAGCTACCAGTGTGAAAACCTGCAGGAGATTGTCGTCCCACTGACCAACAAATCCGACTACGAAAAAATCTGCCGCTGGCAGGCGGACGGCATCCAGTTTGCCAACGCGAATACCCCGGTTTCCGAAATGGGTATTCTGGTTGACCAGGTTGCCAACGGTGAAGACGGCAAGGTGCAGGGTATCGAGTTGGGTTATCAGCAGGCCTTCGACTTCCTACCGGGTCGCTGGTCTGGCCTGGGTATCAGCGCCAACTACACCTATGCCGACAGTTCTACGCCGGACGGTGTGCCGATGGAAGACATTTCCAAGAACACCTTCAACACCCAGCTGTACTACGAGTACGAAGGTCTCGCAATTCGTCTGGCCTACACCTTCCGTGATCGCTTCCTGGATGCCGAGGAAACCAAACGCGTGCTGCCACTGGGAGAGCTCGTGATGGGCGCAGGATCTGACGATCCGACCCTCGGTAACGACTACCGCGAAGATCTCGCACAACTAGATCTCTCTGCCAGTTATGACGTCACCGATGACATCACTGTTATCGCCAGCGTCACCAACCTGACCGGAGAACCCACCATCAATACCGGCACCAATGGTTCAGTCTTCCAGGTTATGGAAAACGACCGCCGCTTCGTGCTTGGAGTTCGTGCCAACTTCTAAGGCACGAGGCCTGTGCGGACCGCCAAACTCCGCGCAGGCCCACTTCCGGCATTCTTGTTCCTGAGTCCCTATCTCACTGGGTGACTCGCGGCCAGCCCGCACTTTTCGAGACCAGATCTGGGGGCAGCCCGATGACATCGTCGGCGGGCACGACTGATCCAGTAGAAATCTGCCGCAGGTTGTCGTCGCTGCAGAGCACATCAACGATGTTACAAAACACAATAACGAGGCTTCGATGAAAGTTTCAAAACCAAACTTAGCGATGAAGTCCAGCTGCGTGGCACTTCTTTCCGCCGTTGTACTCAGCGCAACTGCATCCATTGAAAATCCCAGCTTCGAGAGCGACTGGGAAAACTGGGCGGATACCGACCCCTCTGCAATTTCCGGTGTTGCCTATGCCGGCAGCAAGTCCGCAAAGCTTTCCGGCAGTGGCGCCAAGATGGAACAGCAGGTAGCCGTATCCAGCAGTACGAATTACCGATTGAGTGCTTACGTAGATGGTGCAGGCATCCTGGGTGCCATCGTCGCTGGCGGCACTCATCAGGTACAAACCAACAGCGGAGCCTGGAAAAAACTGGAGGTGGAATTCAACTCGGGCAATGCCCAGTCCGTAACCGTATTCGGTGCCTACAACGGCGCCGAGGGGCGTTTCGACAGTTTTGCACTGGAAAATCTGGGTGGTGGCTCCTCTTCCGGAGGTTCATCGAGCAGCTCTTCCGGCAGTTCCTCCGGTGGTGGCGGTAGTTGCACGGGCAACAGCAATCTCGCGATCGTTTCCGCCAACGATGATGGCAGCAACGATGGGCACGGCCCCGGCAATACCATTGACGGCAGCCTCGCGGACGAGTCCCGCTGGTCTTCCTCTGGCGTTAAGTGGATAACACTGGATTTGGGCGCCCTCCGCACGGTGAAAGGCGTGAACATCGCCTGGTACAAGGGCGATCAGCGCAGCAGCTTCTTCAGCATTGACACTTCCCTCAACAACAGTAACTGGACCACCGTATTTGCCAGTGGCCAATCCAGCGGAAATAACGCGGATTTCGAAAGTTACGATGTGACTGATACTACGGCGCGTTACGTGCGTATCACCGGCAGTGGCAATAGCGCCAACGCCTGGAACAGCATACTCGAGGTTGATGTTGTCGGCTGTGGCGGCTCGGGTTCCGGTTCAAGTTCCAGCAGCAGCTCCGGTGGAAGCTCCGGTAATAGCTCAAGCTCCGGAGGCGATCTGAATCCGTCTCTACCGCCCTCCAGTAATTTTGATCTGGGTGACTGGTACCTGAGTGTGCCGAGCGATAATGACGGCAGCGGTACCGCGGACTCCATCAAGGAAGACGAACTGAACAGCGGTTATCAAAACAGCAGTTATTTTTATACCGCGCCCGACGGCGGTATGGTGTTTCGCTGCCCGATTGCAGGCTATAAAACTTCCACCAATACCTCGTACACACGCACCGAATTGCGCGAGATGTTGCGCCGTGGTGATACCAGTATCGGTACTCAGGGCGTGAACAAAAACAACTGGGTATTCGGCTCTGCACCCGCTTCCGCACGCGATGCCGCAGGTGGCGTCGACGGTGTGCTGCGCGCCACGCTCGCAGTAAATCACGTGACCACTACCGGCGACAGCAGCCAAGTAGGGCGTGTGATCGTAGGCCAGATTCACGCCAACGACGACGAACCCCTGCGCTTGTATTACCGTAAATTGCCGGGCAACAGCAAAGGCTCCGTTTACGTCGCCCACGAACCGAAAGGTGGTAGCGATACTTGGTACGACATGATCGGCAGCCGCTCCAGCAGTGCATCCAACCCCGCCGACGGTATCGCTCTGAACGAAAAATTCAGCTATGAAATCAAGGTGGTAGGCCACACCCTCACCGTCACGATTTCCCGTGCGGGAAAGGCCGATGTGACTCAGATGGTGAATATGAGCAACAGTGGCTATGACACCAGCGACCAGTACCACTACTTCAAGGCCGGGGTGTACAACCAGAACAATACCGGCAGCGGTAGTGACTATGTACAGGCGACCTTCTACGCATTGGAGAACAGCCATACCGGCTATGCAGACTGATTTCGCCTGATTGCGCGGGCCGCGCCGATAAATACCCGGTGAGACGTCTCCTCTCCACCGGGTATTTATTTAGCGGCAGCTATTGCCCCGGTACCCCGGTGGCGCTTTAATCATATTCATATACACAACTTTTCCGGCGCTTCCGAGACCGGACATCCCTCCCGATGAATACGCAACTCTCTGCTCTCCGGTATCGGATTCGTCCCGCTGCCGCCAGTGACCTGGACCAACTCTGCGCACTGGAAGAGTCCAGTTTTCTCGGCGACCGCCTCAGCCGTCGTTCCTTCCGTCACTGGATCAAGACCGATAACCGGGTCTTTCTCGTCGCCGAAGAGAATCAAGCCTTGCTGGGTTACAGCCTGGTGCTGCTGCGTCGCGGCACCCGCCTCGCCCGTCTCTACTCTCTCGCCGTCGGTCCCGCCGGGCGTGGCAAGGGTATCGGCAAAGCGCTGCTTACCGCCGCCGAAGACGCCAGCAGCCGCAGCGGACGCCTGTACATGCGCCTCGAGGTAGCGGAACACAACACCGCCGCCATTGCACTGTACAAACAGCTCGGTTATCGCACCTTTGGCAGTTATGCGAATTACTACGAGGATTCCGGCAACGCCCTGCGCATGCAAAAACGCATCCGCTACCGACCGGAAAACCTGACCACCGCCGATGTGCCCTGGTACGGCCAGCGCACCGAATTCACCTGCGGTCCCGCCGCCGCCATGATGGCCATGGCCGGACTCGACCCGGACTACACCCCCAACGCCAGCGACGAACTGGCGCTGTGGCGCGAAGCCACTACCATCTTCATGACTTCCGGCCACGGCGGCTGCCACCCCATCGGTCTCGCGCTGGCGCTGCAGAAGCGCGGGTTCAATTGTGAGGTTTACCTGAACCAGAGCGGCACCCTGTTCATCGACGGTGTGCGCAATCCGAAAAAAAAACTTGTGATGGAACAGGTTGATGCAGATTTCAGAAAAGAGGCTGCAGAAAGTGGCCTGCGTATCGTTGACCAGGATTTTACCCAGGGGCAGTGCCAGCACTGGCTGGAACAGGGCGCGCTGGTTTTGCTGCTGATCAGCACCTATCGCCTGGACGGAAAAAAAGTACCGCACTGGGTAACGCTGACGGGCATGGATGCGGAATGCTTTTATGTACACGACCCGGATGTGGACGATGAGGACAACCCGCTGGACAGTCAGTATCTGCCCATTGCGCGCGAAGAGATTTCGCAGATGTCGAGTTTCGGCAAGGAAAAGCTGCGCACAGCTGTAGTTTTAAAAAAGAAACGCTAACGAAGCACAGAATGCGATGCGAAGGCAAAGTGCCGGGGAGGAATTTTCAGGAGCGTCGGCGACATGGACGTCGCCGACGCAGCGTACAGGGAAGTATTTAAGGGAGGCGCCTGGCCCGGTCCTGAAAATTCCTCCCCGGTGCTTTGCCGCCACCGAGGGTCAAACAAAGCGCTAAAAAGTAGACTCAGTTAGAACCCGAATACAGATCCCCAAAGAAATCCCCGGCATTCCATCTCGGCTTCTCCTCAGAATCCGCCACTTCCCGCGCAATCGCAAAGTTCACATCCGCAAACTGCTTCGCTGCCACATAGCTGATCTGATCATCCGCCTCATCGCTGGGGCGGTGGTAACGGGACTTGAGGAATTCCACCTGGGCCTCGGTACCATTGATCTTCGGGTCGACCGCTTCGCGGCCGGTGATCAGGTAGATCGACGGCACGCCCTGACGCACGAAGCTGTAGTGGTCGCTGCGCACGAAAATCACCTGCTCCGGCATCGGGTCCGGGCTCAGTTTCAGGCCGGTTTTTTCCGCGGCATGCGCGGCGGTCTGGCCCAGGCTCGAGTGCTCCGCACCGAACGCAATGACATCCTTGAATGGATACAGCAGCATCGGCATATCCAGGTTGATGTTCGCCACCATCGCCTTGCCGGCAACCGGTGGGTGCTGGGCGAAATAATCGGAGCCGAGCAGGCCCTCCTCTTCCGCCGTCACCGCCACGAACAGCATGGAGCGGCGCGGTGCTTGGCCCGCTTCCGCAAACAGGCGCGCAACTTCCAGCATTACCGCAATACCCGCGGCATTGTCCTGGGCGCCGTTATTGATCAGGTCGTGTGCGCCCTCGCCCGCTTCGCCGTGGCCTTCCTCGTTCACACCGATGTGATCGAGGTGCGCGGAGAACACTACGTATTCGTCTTTCAGCTTCGGATCGCTGCCCGGCAGCAGGCCCACGACATTCGGGCTCTGGATTTGCTTGTGGCTGGAGTGACTCGCAAGACTCGCACGGACGGGCAGCGCAAAACCTTTTGGGGTTTCCCCCTTTTCCATTGCGGCAAAAATGCTGTCGAGATCTTTTGGCGCGCCAGCGAAAAGTTTCTTCGCGGCCGGCATATCCAGCACTACACCGGGGTGCATACCGGCCACCGCGTTACCGGGCACACCATCAGCGCCGAGCCAGTCGAAACTCGGGTCGTTCAGGTGCTCGGAGGAGCGCGCGAAGGGACGACGGGCCTCGCGCGCGGGCGTATTCAGGGTAATGTAACCGACCGCGCCGTGAGCCGCAGCGGTCTCGCGCTTGGTGCGACCGGAGGCGTAGTGGGCACCCACTTCGTTCGGCAGCTGTGGCGGGCGACCATCGAGAATGACGGCAATCTTGCCCTTCAGGTCGAGGCCGGCGTAGTCGTCGAGACCGAATTCCGGAGCCTCGATACCGTAACCCACGAACACCAGCTCACCGCTGGTGGCGGTCTGCTCCTTCGTGGTGGGCGGCCCGGCCAGGAAATCTTCGCCCAGGATCAGTTTCGTATCGCCGCTGCTGCCGTGGAGCACGAGCGACGCGCGCTCACCGGCCCAACTCGCCTCGCGAAACGGCACCGGCTGGAAATAGTCGTCACCGGTGATGGATTTGAGGCCGAGGGCCTTGAAGCGCGCGGCCACATAGTCTGCGGCCTGCTGGTAGCCGTCACTGCCGGTCTGGCGGCCGGCGAGGGCATCGGCGGAGAGGACTTCCACATCCTTTTGTATTCTGGCGCTGTCGGCGCCGGCTTTGGCGGGTGTAGCAGACTGCGCCGCCAGGGCTTGAGACGTGGGCTGCGGCTGCAGTGACTGGTGCTGCAGATCGCCGTTACAGGCGGCGAGGAACGCGCTGGCGACGGCCAGGCCAGCGGCGAGAGCGGTTATTTTCATACTGGACTCTGAATGAATAACGGGTCTATCGACTATATTTCGATGGTTTGACGGCGCAGCTTACCACGCGGGCGGCGGTCACGGCCGCGGCGCGCGGCCAGAGGAGAAGTCGGCGCGATCAGTGCGCGGAAAGGACGAGGCGAAGCTTTCGGCAACGGCGCGTTCGGCGAGCTCGTGCGCGCGGTCGGCGCAGAAGTCGCCGTGAGCGCCAAGCAGGTGGTAGAAGGACAGGTTCAGCAGCCGCTGGAAGTCCGCGGCCAGCCAGCTCCGGTTGTTTTCGTGTTCGGGTGTGGCGCGGCGGCACCAGGCCGGCACTACCTGCATCCCCTGGTGCACGCCGCTGAAGCGCAGCATCCACTTGCCCGCCCAGCTGCACCCGGTCCACCCGGTCCAGTACTGCAGTGCATCGCAGGTGAGCAACAGACCGCCGGCCTGGGGGATAAGCAGCGCCGCTTCCGGCACTTGGCTGTTACTGAATTCGAACACGCGCCCACCGCTGATGGGACACGGGCCACCATCACAGAGCATCTGGTCCGCGGGGGGCAGCGGGTAGTGGTCGGAGTTGGCCTGACGCCAGAAGAAGGCGTTGAAGCGGTCGCGATAATAGAGATCGTCGCAGCCATGATAAAACCCGAGGCGGACCACCTGACGCACACGGCCGAGATCGCACATTCGCTCCTCCCCCACCGGGCACAGGCGTACCGGGTTCACCAGCAGCAGATCGTCGCCGCTGCGCACGATTCCCATATTGCGATTGACGGCGATGCCCGGGGCAATTCGCGCGGTGCCCCTGACCACAAAAAAGTCCGGCAGCAACTGGCGGATGCGGCCGTGGGGTTGCGGCGCGGGATAAGCGATATGCATGGTCGGCAGGGAGCTCCTTTGCGGCACTCCCTGCCGTCTCTGCATTGATTTACGCAGGCTGATTTGCCCGAATGGCCCGGTACGGTCAGCTGTAGTGCAACCGGTTACTGATGCCGTTGAGTATCTGCATGGCCTGGGCGGCATCGTGCTCGCTGACGAGGATGTGCTCGTGATAGCGGGCGGACACCACATTGGCCTGTATGCCGGCGTCGGCGAGTTCCCGAACCACATTCGCGATTACCCCCGGTACCTGCAGACAGGGGGAGAAATGCAGGGTGATCAGCCGGAAACTGCCAACGTTACTCAACTTCTCCCGCTTGGCGACCTGCTCCGGCAGCAACGCGCACAGGCCCTCACGCTCGCGGAATACACACAGACATTCGGCGAGCAGCGTCTGCAGCTGCTCTTCGGTCAGCGAGCACATCACCAGCTGTTGCCGGTCGAGAATGGGGCTCAGTCGCTGCAGTAATTGTTCGATCTTTACCTGTGCGTTCATCGGCGGTCTCCGGAGTTGCTCTGCGGTCGATTCGGGTCAGTTGGCACGGTGTTTCTTGCGCTTGCTGCCGGGTTTTACCGCGCGGTCTTTTACCCGTGCCTTGGCGCTGTGCTTGCCTTGCTGTGGCAGTTTGCCTTTCGGTTTTTCCGGCGCCGGGCCGAAGTCCTCGCCGTCAAATTCCGGCTCACCCTCCGCGGGAGTGGTGTCTACCAGTTCCTCCTCGCGCGCGGCCTCCGCATCCCAGCGGTCCAACGCCAGGTCGATGTCTTTTTCGATATCCATACGCGGGAATTCGGGACAGGGGGCGTCTTTCTCCGGATTGCGCCAGCCGGACAGCGGCGCGATAAACACCACCAGCGATTTGTGCAGGTAGTTGGTGCCGATGCTGGCCTCGGTCCAGGTGGTCTGCCAGGCGTATTTTCCCTTTACCGCGTAATCGCTTTCGTAGGATTTCAGGGTAAGAAAGTAGGGATAGATCTTGCCGCCGCGGCACACGATGCGACGCTCGGTCTTGATGTTGGCCATCTGGGTGAAGGGGTCGAAGTACCAGCGGATGTCATAGCCGTAGGCAAACGCCATCTTGCCGCCCTGCTCGGAGAAGGCGTAGGAACGGCCGGTGCCATCCCGATTCAGGCTCCAGACGTGCTGGGCCTCGCCATCGCGAGAGATGAGCCAGCTGCCCACCCACTGGTCCGCCTCAAGACGGGACTTGGCCTGCCAGCCGCGGTACTGGGCCTCGACATCCTCTTCGCTCTGCTCCGGACGTTCGGTGCGCTTGTCCTTGTCGACGGGCGCCTTGCTGGCCGGGTCCTTGCCCTGGGCTGCCGCACTGGCGCTCAGGGCGAAGGCGGCAAGTACCGCCAGCAGCAGTGTGGGAATAAAGCGTTGCTGGTTCACAACCGGTCTCCGCTTGCGCTTTATTCGTCCCTGAAACTCAATTCGTCGATGGAGCCGCAGCTCCCCATCGCCGGTGGGTCTTACCTGACCGCGCTGGCGAAGGGACTCTGACCGCGGCGCCACTGTTGCCATGACCTGTAAAGCCAGGCGGCGTATCAGTTACCCGCAGAGGCCGTCTGCTGGGTGTCCTTGTCGTCTGCCCGGTACAGGTTGGGACACTCGGCGCCATGGTTGGGGGTTTCCCAGTTCGGCAGGCGGCGCTGGAAGGCGAGAATGCCACCGTTGTGCTGGCGCCAGTGACGACCGTCGATCACGTTGAAGTCTAGGGTGACAGGGCTCCAACCGGTAAATTGCGCATACACCATACCGCTGTTGCAGTGCAGGGTGCCGCCGGTGCGGATGCGCACGGTATCGCCTTCGATACGCCAGGAGATGGCGAAGCCGTGGGTGAGCTGGCCATCCTTGCGGAAGCCATGGGCAAACCCGGTGCCATCGGCCTTGAGCTGCCATACGAGCTGTTCGTCGCCCTGCCCGACCACAAGCCAGTTGCCGGCCCACTGGCGGGCAGCGGCCTGGTCTTCGGTCTGCTCCTGGGCGGAGGTGACGGCGGGAAGGAGAAGAAACACTGCCAGCACGAGAGCGTAGGCTTGCAGCAGGGATAGGAGAACGGGACGGAAGGACATCTGACGCAACAACTTCATGCGGCACTCTTCTCTGTTGGGTTCTACGACTGGCGGTTATTTGCACAACCTAATTAAAAGCCTAGACGCAAATCTCAACTGTGGCAGCGGAAACGACAAAATTCTTTGTTTCCGCGCCAGACCACACTATGGCGCATGGAACAGGGCTCCGTTTTCGAACGGTTTCTCGGCGGTATCTTCCTCCCCGTCATCAATTTTTTTGCCGTTCTTCACGCCGCGCGCTCATCGCCGCAACCGGTACCACAGCAGCGCACCGAGGCAGAGGGCGGCGATGAACAGCAGCGCACCCCAGCCGTAAATCCCACTGCCAGAGCTCGGCTGCAGCTGTTCACGGGCGCGCACGACATTGCTCAGCAGGCGCTGGAATTTCTCGATGACTTCGTTGGTAGGCGCCTGGTCCAGAATGGCACCGCGCAGATCCCGCCACTGTTCGTCCAGTTGCGCGGCGAGCGCGGGGTTTCTCTCCGCCAGCTGCGGGCGGGATTCGAGATAGCCATCACGCAGACCGAGCATCAGTTGGTGGTAAGCGCTGGCGATGTCACCGCCGCGGTAGGCGGTCTGTGCCAGATACAGCAAACCGGCGGCACGCGCGAGGGGGTGTTGCAGGTGGCGCGTTTCCACCGGATGGGCGCGCCACCACATCAGCGAGTTGCGCGCTTCTTCCGGAAGTTCAGCGGGCCGCAGGATGGCCATGCCCGGCAGCCCCACAAGCGCCGGGTATTTTTCCGCGAGCCGCGGGGCGGGCGCAATTTCGGGTGCGGAGAAGCCGGCGACCATCACCGCGAGCGCCCAGCGCTGGCGACTGCTGAGATCGCTGTCGATGGCCGCGTCGTGGGCGTCGTTGCGGGTGGGTTCGAGTACGTTATAGAAGTCGTACAGGCTCAGATTGGCCATGCGTACCGGATCGTCGAGGCGCCGCTCCGGTTGTGCGGCGTCACCCTGTACACCGTGGCACTGGCTGCAGCGATCCCGGTACAACACCCGGGCCTCGTCGCTGGATGGCAGGGATTCCGCCGGCGAGCGCGGCAGCTGGTACAACGCGGCCAGGCGGTCAGCAGCGGTATTGGCGCGCCGCCGCACCAGATCCGGTGCGGCGCGGTCGGCGATCAACTGGGTGAGTTCCCGGAGGCTGTCCTGCAGCTGGGCGCGACCGGGTTTGTCCGGCAACTGCTGCAGCAGGGCACCGGCGACATCGACATTGTTCTGTTGCTGGCGATACAGCTTGCGATCGCGGATGACATCGCCTTCCACCGCTTCGGGATAATCGACGGCGACAAACGACAGCAGGCTCACCGCTTTTGCGGCGTTGTCCTGCTCGCTCTTTCTGTCGGGAAGCTGTTGCTGTGCCCACACCGGGGCGACCCAGATCCACAGGGACAACAGCAATGCGACGGTGGGTGACGGGCAGTGTCGGGTCATGCGAAGAACGCGAAATCCATGCTGGCGGAATTTTTTACGGTACCCCGCTTTAGCGTAGCAGCCGCCACACCCGCAGGGGAGTCAGGAGGTCGGATACAAAAAACCCCGCGCGAGGCGGGGTTTCGGTGTGGGGAGCGATCAGCCCTTCTCGGCGCGCTCTTTCTCCACCAGGTAGTCCACCACCTGCAACATGATCTGCTGGCCGTCGGACTTGCCCTTGTAGCCCGGCAGGGATGTGCTGACACGGTATTTACCCGCCACCACCATCTCCGGGGTTCCGGAGAGCTTGTAGGCGCGCTGTTTGGCCTGCCCCTGTTTGATCTTGCTGTTGATGGCAAAGGAATTCATCAGCTTCACGGCCTTGGCGCCGTCGGCGCCGTTCTTGTCGAACAGCTCGGCGATGGCGGCATCGTCCGCTTTCCATTCGCGACCGTCGCGGGTGGCAAACATTTTGCGCTGCTGGGCGATGGCGCTGAAGATCGGATCGTGCACCTTGTCCAACACGCCCATGGCTTCCGCGACGTAAAACAGGCGCGCGTGGATTTCCATAACCGGCTGCCAGATCGCCGGGATCTTCACCAGTGCCACATCGGCGGGCATCTCTTTCTGCCATTTCTTCAGTGGTGCTTCGAAGTGGTAGCAGTGGCCACAGCCATACCAGAAGAGCTCGGTCACCTCGATCTTGCTTTTGTCGTCCTGGGCTACGGCCTGGGGCAGTACTTCATAGTACTCGCCAGCATTGAATTTTCCCGGGGTATCCTGTGCGCAGGCCGCGAGGCTCAACAGCATGGTAAAAAGGGCGACAACGGCTCTCATAGGTAGTTACTCCAAACTTTTATTCTGTTTACGGCGGGCATTGTCCGCTTGGGTAGCTGACGCCAGCCTGAATATAGACCGTGCGAATTATTGAAGTTCCACGGTGGCGGTGCAACCCGACGCCCGTAAACGGCGACTCCAGAAACAGCAAGGCCGGTCAGTGACCGGCCTTTGTGCGCTGACAGACTCTCGATTACTCGGTCAGACCGGCAATATAGTTGGCGACCGCCTTGATCTCGGCGTCGGACAACTGTTGCGCCACACTGCGCATGACGCGGGTGTCGCCGTCATTGGCGCGAGTACCTTCGCGGAAAGCCTTCAGCTGCTTTTCCACATACTCGGCGTACTGGCCGGACAGGCGCGGATAGCCTGCGGGGGCATTGCCCTGGCCGGTGGGAGAGTGGCAGCCCATACACGCGGGTACGTTGGTGGTCGGGTTACCCGCACGGAAAACCTTGCGGCCCAGCGCCAGGCCATCGACGTTATCGCCGTTGTTCAGCATGACCGAAAACGACTCAGAACCGGACAACTGGATGTTCTGGGAGGCAAAGTAGGCGGCCACATCGGCCATGTCCTGATCGCTCAGGTTGTCCAGCAAGCCCGTCATTTCCGGCACCTTGCGCGCGCCATCCTTGATATCGTGCATTTGCTTGAGCAGATACTTTTCACCGAGGCCGGCGATTTTCGGAAAGGTCGGTGCCGGGCTGTTGCCGTCCGCACCGTGGCACGCAGCGCAAACCGCCGCCTTGGCTTGCCCCGCACTGGCGTCACCGGCGGCGTGCCCTACCTGGGCAAATGCCACCATCCCCAAAGCCAGAGCGGCCTTCTTTATAATGCTGTTCATACGTCGTCCTGTTGCGCGCTGAAGTTTTGCATCCGATCTTCGTTGCTGGCAGCAACCATACGCCCGGCAGCCATCAGCGACGATAAAACCGCGGCATTATATACTTGCGCGCCATCTGAGTGTACCGGGAAGGCTCATGTCCGAATCCAATCCAGAACAAATCAATTACCGCCGCGCGCAATTTCTCACCAGCGCGCCCACCATCGCCGAGTGTCCGGAGGATTCCGGTGCCGAAGTGGCGTTCGCCGGCCGCTCCAATGCGGGCAAGTCCAGCGCCATCAACGCGCTCACCAATAACGGCAAGCTGGCGCGCACCTCAAAAACCCCAGGGCGCACCCAGCTGATCAACTTCTTCTCCTTGGGGGAAAGCCAGCGTCTGGTGGACCTGCCCGGCTACGGCTATGCCAAGGTCACCCGCTCCATGAAGGATGAGTGGCAGCGCCACCTCGCCTTCTATCTGGAGCAGCGCCGCTGCCTCAAGGGCCTGGTGTTACTGATGGATATCCGCCAGCCGCTGAAGGAATTTGACCTGCACATGCTGACCTGGGCGGTCAGCTCTGGTCTGCCGGCGCATATCCTGCTGACCAAAGCCGACAAATTGAAGAATGGCCCCGCCAATAACGCGCGCTTCGCGGTGGAAAAGGAGCTGAAGGCGCTCGATCTCTACACCAACGTCACGGTGCAGACCTTCTCCGCCACCAAACGCCAGGGCCTCGAAAAGCTCGAACAGCGGTTGAATCACTGGCTGGCGCTGCCCATTGAGGGAGCCGGGAGTACGGAGGGAGATCGGGAGGACGGCGGCGCGGAGTAAGCGCTCGCAATCGCAGCGCCTGCCGAGAGGGTGCGGATGCAATCGGCGGTCAGCTGGTAGTGGGATCGATCTGCCAGCTCCCGCGCCAGTCGCGAACTGGATGTCACCAGCACGTAGTTGGCGTGACCGCTCTCGCCGCGTTGGCGATAGGCTTCCATCAGCAGACGCGCGCTATCGGTAAAGCGCATCACCGCCACCGAAAAACCCGGCGCACGCTCGCTTAACAGGAAATCCGCCAGTTCAAAGGCGCAACCGAGAAACGGCACCGCCTGTGCGTACTGCCCCTCCTCGCACAGCAGATTCCCCCGCTCCAGCCAGTCCTGCCACGCCTGTTCCGCGCGGCGGGTATCACTCATCAACCACAGGCGGTGGTTGGCACACAGAAATCTCAGGTTCACGGCAGCTCCTCATTGCAAACACTGACATAGCCAAATCACCAACCATGTTAATGAGAAATATTATCATTTACAATGATAGGAAATAGCCAGATCACCGCGCGCGAGGCTTGCGCCGCCAGATTTCTACTAAACTGAAACTGAGCGCCCGAATTATCAGGACAGGCCCGGTGAGGCGACTCACGGACATGCGACAAATCGGGCAGGGTATGACCTTGCGGAAAGATGGGTAGAGAAAAACGGGCAAAAAAAAGCCGGCAGATTGCAGCTGCCGGCCAGGGGTCAGTGCCCTTGGGGATGGGCACTTGGGGAATGCGCCCAGGGGGACGGGCGCATCCTTGGGTTCTCACCCAAATTCCACTGCATCCGATGCATTGATCCCAATGCATTTCCTTCAGTACAAAGACTAAGCTAACCGGCGAAGGTTCCCCACTTTTTTCGCCGCTTTCGGATCCCGAAACTATATCCCACAACTGCCCTTATAGAGGGCAAATTATTTCTGTTCTGAGACTTTATTCCTCGCAGATAATCAAAAACCCGCGCTCGCGTGCAATTGGTAAACGCAGGCATCGGCGAGGGATCAAAATTCAGGCAAAAAAAAGCCCCGATGGGGGTAGTCTCGGGGCGAGGGGCTTCTGACTAAGCTTTGGGGATGATGTTGCAATCCAACGATCTGCTTCTTAGAGAGCCCCGTTTTCGGGTAGTTCCGCCGATTCTGAAAAAAATCTAAAAATTTTTTGTGGCGCCCTGAAACAGGACTCTGTGACGGCGCCTTCGCATCCAAGTTCCGGGACGCTTACATTTAATGCGCCTCATCCCAGTTCGCACCCTCTCCCAGATCTGCAATCAGTGGTACATCCAGTTTCGCCGCGCCCTGCATCAGTTCCGGAATCCGCTGCACCACCTGTTCGCGCTCATCCGCCGGTACTTCCAGTACCAGTTCATCGTGCACCTGCATGATCAGACGGGTCTTGAGTTTTTTCTCCCGCAACCAGCCGTCCACCGCAATCATCGCGCGCTTGATGATGTCCGCTGCGGTGCCCTGCATCGGTGCGTTGATCGCGGTGCGCTCGGCGGCCTGGCGTTGCATGGCGTTGCGCGAATTGATCTCCGGCAGATACAGGCGGCGGCCAAACAGCGTTTCCACATAGCCCCTGTCCGCGGCCTGCTTGCGGGTATTTTCCATGTACGCGAGCACCCCGGGGTAGCGCGCGAAGTAGCGGTCGATATAGGTCTGTGCGTCCGCGCGCGGAATATCCAGCTGCTTGGCGAGGCCGAATGCGCTCATGCCGTAGATCAGGCCGAAGTTGATCGCCTTGGCGCGGCGACGCTGTTCATCACTGACTTCATCCACCGGCACTTCAAACACCTCCGCGGCAGTCGCGCGGTGAATATCCGCACCCTCGGCGAAGGCATCCAGCAGCCCCTTGTCACCGGACAGGTGCGCCATGATGCGCAGCTCGATCTGCGAGTAGTCCGCAGCCACAATGGCGCTGCCGCCATTGATGCGCGGGTCGGCCACAAACGCCTGGCGGATGCGACGGCCCTCTTCGGTGCGGATCGGAATGTTCTGCAGGTTCGGGTCCGACGATGACAGACGGCCGGTGGCGGCTACCGCCTGATGGTAGGAGGTGTGCACGCGGCCGGTGGCCGGGTCGATCATCAGCGGCAGCTTGTCGGTGTAGGTGTTTTTCAGTTTCGCCATTCCGCGGTACTGCATGATCAGCGCGGGCAGGCGGTGCGACAGCGCCAGTTCCTGAAGTACCGGTTCCGCGGTGGAGGGCGCGCCCTTCGGGGTTTTCTTGATCACCGGAATCTGCAGTTTTTCAAACAGGATGGTGCCGAGCTGCTTGGTGGAACCGAGGTTGAACTCCTCGCCCGCCTCCGCGTACGCCAGCTGTTCCAGTTCGCGCATTTTCTGCTCCAGCTCCACCGACTGCTTTTTCAGCATCGCTGCGTCGATGTAGGCCCCGTTGCGCTCGATGCGGGTCAGAACCGGTACCAGCGGCATTTCGATCTCGTCGAGAACCCTCGCCAGGCTCGGTTCCTTGTCGAGACGAGCGCTCAGTTCGCGGTGCAGACGCAAAGTGATATCCGCATCTTCCGCCGCGTAGGGACCGGCCTTGTCCAGTTCGATCTGGTTGAAGGTGAGCTGCTTGGCGCCCTTGCCGGCGATATCCTCGAACTTGATCGTGGTTTCACCGAGATACAGTTGCGCCAGGCTGTCCATATCGTGACGGCTGGCGGTGCTGTTCAACACGTAGGATTCGAGCATGGTGTCGCGGGCGATACCGCGCAGTTCGATGTCGTAGTTGGCGAGGATATGGCTGTCGTATTTGAGATTCTGGCCGACTTTTCGGTATTGCTCGTCTTCGAGAATGAGCTTCAGTTTGGCCAGCGCACTATCGAAGTCGATCTGCGCGGGTGCACCCATATAGTCGTGCGCAAGCGGCAGGTAAGCGGCCTCACCGGCCTCCACCGCGAAGCTCACACCCACCAGCTTCGCCTGCATGTAATTGAGGCTGGTGGTCTCGGTGTCGAACGCGAACACCTCGGCCCGCTTCAATTTTTCCAGCCAGGTATCCAGTTCTTTTTCATCGAGAATGACGCTGTAGTTGCGCTCTACCGTCAGCGCTTCCACCGCGGACTCCGCCGCTTCGCCGCCGCCGAGCTCATCTACCCAGCTGCGGAATTCCAGCTCGGTGAACAGCTCGCGCAGCTTGTCCGTGTCCGGATCGCCATTGGCCAGCGCCTGTGGCTGATAGTCCATTTCCACATCGGTCTTGATGGTGGCAAGTACGTAGGACATCTCCGCCGCGTCCCGGTGCTCCTCCATTTTCTTGCCGAGAGTTTTGGCACCACGCACATTGACCGAGGCGATTGCATCCAGGTTCGCGTAGATATCTTTGAGGCTGCCGAGATTCTGCAGCAACGCCAGCGCGGTCTTCTCACCCACACCGGGTACGCCGGGGATGTTGTCCACCTTGTCGCCCATCAGCGCGAGGAAGTCGATGATCAGCTCCGGGCCCACGCCAAACTTTTCTTTCACACCATCCACATCCAGCACGGTGTTGGACATGGTGTTTACCAGGGTTACGCCGGGGCGCACCAGCTGCGCCATGTCCTTGTCGCCGGTGGAGATGATCACGTCCATGCCCTGCGCTGCGCCCTGCAGCGCCAGGGTACCAATCACATCGTCCGCTTCCACGCCTTCGATCACCAGCCGCGGCAGGCCCATGGCGTCGATGATGTCGTGGATCGGCTGGATCTGCGCGCGCAGGTCGTCGGGCATCGGCGGACGGTGGGACTTGTACTCGGCGAACAGCTCGTCGCGAAAGGTTTTGCCCTTGGCATCGAACACCACCACCACCGGACTGTCCGGGTGCTCCTTCAGGTGCTTGCGCAGCATGGAGATCACGCCGCGCACGGCACCGGTGGGCTGGCCCTTGCTGGTGGCGAGCGGCGGCAGGGCGTGGAAGGCGCGATAGAGATAGGAGGAGCCGTCGACCAGGATCAGCGGTGCGGCGGTATTTTTGTCATTGCTCATAGGGAATCGGGGAAATCGGTTGCTGGTGAATGGCAGGGCGACAGGATAACCGCGATCGCCGGTTTTCGCTGCGCCGGTACTCACTCTTTTCGCCTCGGCTTCTTTCTGCCGCCTCCATCGCGCCAGTCATCGCAGTGTCACCACCGTCCGCGCCGGGGGTTCTAGGCTTGTATCAGGGAAGACGCACAGAGGTAATCACCATGAAACCCCGCCTTTATTCCGCGGTGTTGCTGGCTGCGGCGCTGGCCGTCGGCGCGCAGGCCTCGGATCACACCATGGAACATGTGGAAGTCATCGGCTATCCGGCGCCGAAAGCGGCGGAACAGGCGAGCGATGGCGAAAAACACGCCGCGCAGCTTTTGACGCAACACCGCCAGGAACTGCTGCAGCGCATGCAGGAAACCCAGCGCAAACAGCTGGAAGCCGTGCGCCTTGAGGGCGCAACCGCGAGCGAGGAGACCGTCGCCCGGGAAACACCCGCTCAGCAGCAGGAACAGCTGGCGCCGGCGAGTGCAGAGAGCGCACCTGTGAAACTCGAGCAGCCACTGAAGCTGGAGCAAAACACCGGCGATATGCAGCCGGCCCCGGTGGACGAGGATGAAGAAGCGCTACAGGAACCGTCCTGATTCGTCAGTCTCAACCCTTCCCGGCGCGTCAGCGACCGCGATCGGGCACCCGGGCCAGGCACAGGCGCGCATCTGCCAGCAGTTGCTCCATCAGCTGGCGATAGTCCGCTCCCGCCGGCAGGGCCGTACCCAACGGGTCGAGCGCCTGGTAGCCCAGGTTCAGATGCGCGGCGGTCTGGCGATCGCGGTCGTTGGCCGGGACCTCCCCAAACAGGCAACCACGTACGACCTCTCGCCCCATATTGTCGACATGTTTTTCAGCCGATAATGTCTCGCTTTTTTCCAGCATGGCACGGGCGCCATGCTGATGGCTGGCGGAACCACCGAGACTCTCCACCTTCACTCCGGCGGGCCCAAAAAACTGCCCGTAGGCCTTGTGGGTGGAGACGATGGGCACATCTCGATAGGCCCACAACGCGCGATCCTGTACCTTCTGCAGGTTCGCCATGGCCCGCGAGAAATCCCGCGCGCGCGTGCGATATGCATCCGCATGCCCGGGGTTCAGCTCACTCAGGCGGGTAGCGATGTGCGCCGCCATCACCGCGGCATTGCGCGGGCGCAGCCACAGATGGGGATCGTCTTCCTCCGCGCCATCGAATTCGTAACCTCCCGCTTCCAGCAGACCAAGCTGACGATCCGCCGGCAGCAGCGACATCTGCCGCGCCAGCACCGATTCCATCGCCGGCCCCATCCAGATCACCAGCTGCGCGTTTTCCATCGCCATGCGGTCGGCAATCCTGGGCGCGTAGTGATGGGGGTCACCGCCCCGTACCAGCTGCCGCACCGGAACCTCGTCCCCGGCAATTTCGCGGGCGATCAGCGCCACAGGGCCAATACTCACGACGATCTCAGCGCCGCTGGCCGGCGGATCGGATTCCGGACTCCCGCACGCGTACAGGAGTGCGCTCAGTGCGAGAATAAACAGACGGGTAACAACGGTTTTCAGCGACGCACGCTGCGACAGAAACTTCAACATGACTACCTGGTTCGACCCGACACCGGGCGCTCGGGCTGGCGAAAAATAGTGCGATATAATCACACCCGGCTTACACTCGCCAGCCGAATTCACCCGTCAATCCACCTGGTACAACCACCTCGTCACCCGATCTGGAGTCTCCCCTGAGCGCATCCGCACCGCTTATCCGCGCCCACCATCTCGGCCTGGAAATCGCCGGGCGACAGCTGCTGCGGGATATTTCCCTGGAGCTGCACCCGTCTGAGATCGTTACCGTCATCGGCCCCAACGGCGCCGGCAAGACTACCCTGCTGCGCCTGTTGTTGGGACTTACCAAACCGACCAGTGGCCGCGTGGAACGCCGCCCCGGTCTGCGTCTTGGTTATATGCCCCAGCGCCTGCAGATCGACGCCACCATGCCAATGACCGTGGGGCGCTTCCTGCAGTTGGGGATCGACGGTGTGAAAGTGGAGGACGCCCTCGCCCGTGTGAGTGCGCCACAACTGGCGGGTGCGCGGCTGGCCGATCTCTCCGGCGGCGAAATGCAGCGGGTACTGCTGGCGCGGGCCGCGGCGCGCAAGCCGCAGCTACTGGTGCTGGATGAGCCCACTCAGGGGGTGGATGTGGGTGGCCAGAGCGAGGTATATCAATTGATCGCGCAACTGCGCGACGAACTGCACTGCGGTGTACTGCTGGTTTCCCATGACCTGCACCTGGTAATGGCCGCCACCGACCGCGTACTCTGTGTAAACCAGCACATCTGCTGTCACGGCCATCCGGAACAGGTGAGCAAAGACCCGGTTTACCTGGAAATGTTCGGCGACAAGCTCGCGCTCTACACCCACCAGCACAATCACCACCACGGTCTCGGCGGCGAAGTGGTGGACGACAGCGGCTGCAGTCACAGTCGCGATGATATTCACCATCATCACGACCACCCGCACAAAGTAACCGACCGCACCGCGAACAAATCAGACCAGGACGCGCCGTGAACGAATTTTCCCAGCTGCTCTACAGTCAGTTTCTCTGGTTTGCCCTCGCCGCCGGCCTGTTGGTCGCGCTGGTCAGCGGCCCCCTCGGCTGTTTCGCCGTATGGCGGCGCATGGCCTATTTCGGTGACACTCTCGCCCACTCCGCGCTGCTCGGTGTAACTCTTGGCTTCGTCCTGCATATCCAGCCCACTCTCGCGGTGGGCGCCAGCAGCTGCCTGCTGGCGCTGCTGCTGGTGTACTTCCATCGCCACCAGAACCTGTCGGTGGACACGCTGCTGGGTATTCTCTCCCACTCCATGCTCGCGCTCGGGATCGTCACCGTCAGCCTGCTCAACATCAATGTGGATCTGTTGTCGCTATTGCTCGGCGACCTGCTCTCGGTGTCGGGCCGGGATCTGCTTCTGATGGCCGCGGCCGCGGCTGTGATCGCCCTGCTGCTCTGGAGGCTGTGGCCCAAATTGCTGGCTTTTACCCTGCACGAGGAACTGGCCGCAGTGGAAGGGGTAAAGATAGAGCGGGTTCGCCTGGCGCTGATGCTGATGCTGGCGCTACTGATCGCGATCGCCATGAAGGTGGTGGGGGTACTGCTGATCACCGCTCTGCTGATCATTCCGGCCGCCACCGCACGGCGGATTTCATCGACGCCGGAGCAGATGGCCGGCTTCGCCGCGCTGATCGGGTGCGTATCGGTACTGCTTGGCCTCGCCGCCTCGGTGATCTGGGACAGCCCCGCGGGGCCATCCATCGTGCTGGCGGCGGGGATTTTGTTTCTACTGGGACAATTTTTTCACCGCGAAGCGGCGTAAAACAGCCGGGAAATCATCCGGGATATCTGAGCAGCGTCATGTGCAGCAGGTTCACGCCCCAGTGGGTGAGCACGCAGGCCCAGAAGCTCCCGCGCAACTGCCATACCAGTGCATAACCCAGCCCCGCCACGCCGACCAGTACCAGCAGGGTCGGCGACGCGGCCCAGCCGGTATGCAGGCTGGTGAACACTCCGGCAACAATCAGCGTGCCCACCCATTTCCAGCGTTTCAGGCAGGTATCCAGCCCCCGCTGGAACACCCAGCGGAAAAACCCCTCTTCGGCGATACAAACCACCAGCAGGTTGATCAGTGCGGCGATGGCGATGGTGGCGTTGAGCTTGGGATCGACACCGATCAGCAGGGTTCCGGCCACAACCGGTACCGCGATCGCGGCCAGTATCAACGGCAGGTCTGCACGCTTCAGGGGCTGGGGTCGCATCAGCATGAAAAGCACGATGGTCAGCGCAATAACCGCTTTGGCCGGACGGAAACTCGCGTAAATCAGGTTGCCGTCGGCGTCGCTGTAGGGAGGCAAGATGGTGATATGACCGTTGTCCGGTATCACACCGCTGTTGACCACCAGCATCAGAAGGCCGGTGATGAAAAAGCTCAGCGCCTTCTTCCAGCCCGCGGTATTTTCGATCGCCACCAGTCCGAGCCAGATGGCCGGAGCAAACACGCCGATCCAGCCGAAGGGAACTGCGAGCAGACACAGGAAGGCCGCCGGCAACCACAGGCTCTTGTTGTCAAAAGGTGCGGCGGCGCGGATTACCGGTGCCCCCTGTTGAACGTTGAGTGAAAACATAGAAAATCCATTTTCATCATTGTTGATTTGAGTTTGCGCGCCATCTTAGCGTCTGCGGTGATCAAATTCAGTGTCCGGTGCCCGCGATGAGACCTGTATCCGGAAAATCCATTTCTAGCCGTTGTAGGTTGCACGCATTGATCGGTAAGTCAGTTTCATTTTCGCGGGATCGAGGGGCGCTTTGAAGAAGCCGTGGTAGTGACCGCGAGGATTGATCAGCACCACTTGTGAGCCGTGGTCAACGGTATAGCCCCCACTCTCCAGCGGCACCTTGTTGAACGGCACGTTCAGCTGGTTGGCAAAACGCTTGAGATTGAGAAATTCCCCGGTAACACCGGCAAAATCCGGATTGAAATACCGTACATACTCGTGCAGCTGCTGCGGTTGATCGCGCTCCGGATCGACGGACACCAGCAGGACATCGGTGTCCCTGCGCGTCTCTTCGTCCAGCGTCTGGTAAAAGCTGTTCAGAGTGGCGAGGGTTGTGGGGCACACGTCCGGGCAGTGGGTAAAGCCGAAAAACACCAGCGTCCAGCGACCGGTCATCTGCGCGGTGTTGAACACATTTCCGCTGTCCGCCAACAGTTCGAAGTCGTCAAGAATCCGCGGGCGCTCCAATTTAATGGCGCCATTGGCACGCAGCTCCGCATCGGTAATCACCCGCGGCTGTCCCATCTTGTGCAGAAAGCCCGCCAGTACTGCCAGCATAAACAGCACCATGACGGCGACGGTGATGAAAATGCCGCGCTTCTGTTCCGACGTGTGCTGCAGATTCGCGCTCATCATTACACTCCGCTGGTCGGCAGTGCCACCAGATAGTGATCCAGCAACATGATGCAAAAGAGAGCCATCAGGTACACGATGGAGTACTTGAAGGTTTCCATACCCGCTTTGGGATTTTTGTCCCGCAACATTTCCACCGCCCAGTACAGGAAGCCGATACCGAGCACCACCGCGCCGAGCAGATACAACCAACCGAGCATGGCAGTGGCAAATGGCAGCAGACTGACGGCAAACAGGATGATGGTGTACAGCAGGATATGGATCTTGGTGTAGCGCACGCCGTGGGTGATCGGCAGCATCGGAATTTCCGCCTTGGCGTAATCGTCCCGGCGGTGCACCGCCAGCGCCCAGAAATGCGGCGGCGTCCAGGCAAAAATGATCAGCGCCAGCAGCAGGCCATGGCCGTGTACATCACCGGTGACAGCGACCCACCCCAGCAGCGGCGGCGCGGCGCCGGCGAGACCACCAATAACGATATTCTGCGGGGTCGCACGCTTCAGGAACATGGTGTAAACCACCGCGTATCCAAGCAGGGAAAATAGCGTGAGCCAGGCGGTGAGTGGATTGACGAAGGTGATAAGAATTGCCATACCGAGACACCCGAGCACCAGCGCAAACAGCAGCGCTTTTTGCGGCTCGACTCGCCCGCGGGCAACCGGTCGGTTCGTGGTGCGCGCCATTTTGATGTCGACGTGCCGGTCCACCAGGTGATTCACCGCTGCCGCGGACCCCGCGCATAGCGCAATGCCCAGATTGCCCAGTACCAGAACATCCACAGGCACCATGCCAGGTACCGCGAGCAGCATGCCGATCACCGACGTGAGGATCATCAGCATCACCACCCGCGGTTTGGTGAGCTCATAGTAGTCGCGCCAGCCGGCGCCCTGCACACTTACTGCCTGGGTACTCATGGTTACCACCTCGTTGTGATTATTATTTTGGCCAAATTCCATTTGGCGGAATCGTTTACTTACGTGTAGCTCTTTATCGCCGGTTGCACGGTATTAATCCGATAACAGAAGGTCAGCAGGCTCAACAGCAGTAGCGCCGCGCCGGCATTGTGCGCCACAGCGATTGGCAGCGGCAGCGACATCACCACATTCGCGACGCCCAAACTGACCTGTAGCCCGAGCACCGCGAGCAGTCCCTGGGCCCAGCGCGGAGAACCCGCTCGCCATGCGCCCAGTGCCAGCAAACACACCAGCAGGCTGACAATGATGGCGCCGAGCCGGTGGCTCAGATGAATCGCGGTACGGGCTTCGCCCTCCAGCGCACCGCCGAGATAATTGGGGCCTATCTGCTGGGCGACATTGAAGCCTTCGCCAAAATCGGCCGCGGGCCACCACTGGTTGTGACAGGTGGGAAAGTCCGGGCAGGCCAACGCCGCGTAGTTGGAACTGGTCCAACCGCCGAGTGCGATCTGCAGCGCTACTGCGACCACGGCGGCCACCGCCAGGGGACGCAGCTTCTGCAACGCGGTGAATTCGTGCGGTGGTATCAGGCGCCGCCGGTAGCGCAGCCGTTCCGCCAGCATCCATAGCACCGACAGCGTCGCCATGCCGCCCAGCAAATGCGCAGTAACCACCTGTGGCCACAGCTTCAGAGTAACGGTCCACATACCGAAAGCGGCCTGCAGTACGATCAGACCCAGCAATATATGACTCTGAACAAAACCGCGGTGGCCGCGGCGGCGCCAGAACATGTAGGTAAGCCCTGCAACGAGCAACAGCAGCATGCCGGCGAAATAGCGGTGTACCATTTCCGGCCAGGTTTTATCGGTCTCCACCGGCGCGTGCGGAAAGGCCTGATTGGCCGCCTCGATTTCATGACCCTGGGTGGGCCACAGCAGATGGCCATAGCAACCGGGCCAGTCCGGGCAACCGAGACCCGCATGTGACAGACGGGTAAAGGCACCGAGTACCACTACCACCAGCGCAAGCCCGGTGCCGACAAGCGCGAGGCGGAAACGCCAGTCTTTTTTGTAATTTTTTCTCAGCTCAGTGATGTCGGATTCCACATCCATTGCGCTCTCTCCTGCCTGTTCTGCTCCGCCTTGCCGCGGTTATCGTTCTGATTCTATTTTTCGTAGGAGTACTTCAGCAGTCTCTTGATGTCTTTCAGCAACTGGTTGCCTGAGTGATGATTGTCATAAACCATCATGGCGAACCCGTTTTGATCTACCAGCAGTGCACTGGGGCGCGCCAGTTGCGGGTGGTCGCTGTCCGCGAGCCACTGCTCCAGCTGCCGCTGGTCAACGGTGGCGAAATGCAGGCGCGGATGCTGGCTTTGCAGTTCGGTGTGACGCAATTCGCCGAGGGGCCCGGGAGTGACCAGCATGCGCTCGACCCGATGGGCCTTGTCGCCGAGGCGGATATGCACCTGCCGGGTGGTGTAAAGCAGCTTCTCACATTCTTCAGCACAGCCCTCCCCCCCCAGAACCAGGTAGCGCCATTTCGGCTCTTCATTTGCGAGGGAAATGCTTTCTCCCTGAACAGACGACAGTTCAATATCCGCGACATTTTTTGCGGGCACAAGCAACTCGCCCTGATTGACCGTCGCCGTCGGTATACCGATGCCGGTATAAAACACGATATACGCAGCCAGTATCGGAAGAGCTACCGCGCCGAACACCGCGAGTCCAGCACTGCGACCGAGCCCTCGCCTGCCCTGTTGGCCGCCTGCGGCCCGCGCTTCAGCCGGCAACGTCTGCGAGTGAATATTTTCTGCCATTGCGTCTACCTCGCTACAGCGCCACGCCTTCGGGCCGCATCTCATCGCTGTTGCTACAGTAGCGGTGCCCCGTGTCGCGCTCGTTATTGTTATGGATTGATTATGTCTGTTTCGCCGCTTTTTTAAACCACTTTTCTCGCACTATCCGCCTGATATTGGTCGCGGCAAGTAACCACAGCAGGACCAGGGCCACGGCCATGGAGAACCACTGCAACGCGTAACCGCGATGCTTTTCGGGGTTTACGTTGACCAGTTGCCACCCGGTGGTGAGCGCGGTATCGGAATCGGCGCTAAGACGGATGTGCCAGGCACTCCGGGTGAGGTTCAGGTTGTCTGCCAGCATACTGTCCAGTTGCTGAATTCGGCTGTGCGGGGCGATCGGCCCGGTACCGCGCTTCGCTGCGTTTACATCGCTGGGATACAGGAAACCGGTAATCACCCTGGCGGCCAGTGGATAGGCCACCTCCGGCAGTTGCGAGCGGTCGGCCGCGGCCGCAAGCCAGCCGCGGTTGATAAGCCATCGCGACTTGGCAGCGCCGCTGCCGGTTTCGAATACCTGCAGTATTTCGTAGCCCACACGACCGTTGCGGGTACGGTTGTCGAGGTAGAAATATTCGTCGGTATAGAAACCGAGCAGGCGCACCGGGGTATACGTCTGCACCTGGTGCAGCTCGGATATTTTTTTCGGCTGAGCACTGAGACGCGAGTCGACTTCGTCGAGTATCTGCTGCTTTTCCTCGGCGCGCTGCAATTGCCAGTGGCCGAGGCCAATCAGTAGTGGAAAAAAACACAAACACAGGATGCTGAGTGGCCAGCTGCGGATAAATGCTACACTGGCGGCTCGCGATGGTTCCCCGGTATCCGTGGAGTGGTTTTCGGTCCCGCTTGATAATGCCTTGTCGCGCAATGCCTGCGACTTTCTGGGAGCTGTCATGCCAATAAGTACTTCAATAAATGGCGTTTGATTATGTGGCTAAAAGCAATAATTGTGGTGTTGTTTCTCGCTGTGCTGGCCAGTCTGACCAGCGCACTGGTGTTTCTGCTTCGCGATATGGGCGCGCCGGAGTCAAAGCGCACGCTTTACGCGCTGGGTATTCGTATCACACTCGCGGCATTGTTGTTGCTCGCCATCTGGTATGGATTTTACAGCGGCATGCTTTCCAATACTGCGCCGTGGGCCAACAAATACTGAACATTGAAAACAGGTTGGAAGGATGATCCTCTATGACATCCTTCCAACGCCCGTGAATTACGCACCCAGAACGTAGACAAAGATAAACAGCCCCACCCACACTACATCCACAAAGTGCCAGTACCAGCTCGCCGCTTCAAAGCCGAAATGGTCATTCGGCTTGAAGTGGTGCGCGATCACTGAGCGCAGCAGCATGATCAACAGCATGATGGTACCGAGGGTTACGTGGGCACCGTGGAAACCCGTGAGCATGAAGAAGGTGGTGCCGTAAATGCCGGATTCCAGCGTCAGACCAAGATGCTGGTAAGCCTCCAGATATTCCTCGACCTGGAAGAACAGGAAGGCGGCACCGAGGGCAATGGTGATACCAAGCCAGATGTTAAAGGCCTGGCGTTTGTTCTTTTTCAGAAATACGTGGGCGACATGCACGGTGACACTGGAAGCGAGCAGCAACAGTGTATTCAGCAGCGGCAGATGCCAGGGGTCGATGATGCCCTTCGGACCCACCACTTTGGCGGCGTCGCCACTTACGGCCTGATCCGGAGTGACCATCAGCGGCCAGGTATTCTGGAAGCCTTCCCACAACATATTGGAAGAGCCGCGGTCGCCCTCACCACCGAGCCACGGCAGGGTGAAGGTGCGAATGTAATACAGCGCACCGAAAAAGGCGGCGAAGAACATGACTTCGGAGAAAATAAACCAGCCCATGCCCCACACATAGGAACGTTTTAGCTGGTCGCTGTTGAGCCCCTGCATGTTTTCCCTGATCACCGCAGCAAACCAGAACCACAATACCGTGGCCATGGCGAGAGCGCCGGTGAAGAAGATATACGAACTACCGCCGTTGACCCAGTTGGCGGCGCCAAAGGCCGTCAGAAAAATACCGATGGTGGCGAAGATAGGCAGCCGGGACTGCTCGGGAACGTAGTAGCTGCTTTCGGTGGCCATATTTATCTATCCCTCTCGCTTGGTGCCTGTCCTAAATTGGACTCAAATTGGGGAGGCATCCGCTTTCTTGTTTTGTGTCTGTTGCGCTATCCGGTCCGTGACATCAAACAGGGTGTAGGAGAGCGTTATGGTGTTTACGCCCGGCGGCAGCTCCGGATCAACGATAAAACGCAAACCCAGTTCGGCAGCTTCGCCGGCGGCCAGTGTCTGCTGGTTGAAGCAGAAACACTCGGTCTTGTGAAAATAGTTGGCGGCCTTGAACGGCACCAGGCTCGGAATCGCCTGACCGACCATGTCGCGGTCGGTAGGGTTATACGCGTGGAATACGGTATCCACCGCCTCACCCGGGTGCACTTTCAATTCCACGACCCCAGGCCGGAATTCCCACGGCATGTTTTCATTGTTGCTGGCAACGAACTGCACTTTCACCGTTCGCTCAATATCCACAGCCGCGGGCACCGCCTCGTAACGGCCGCCGGTTTTTCCGTTGAGGCCGGTAACTTCACAGAAGGCGTCGTACAGTGGCGGCATAACGAAGAGCGCAAAGCCGAGCATACTGACCGCGAGGGTCAGCAGCTTGGCGGTGGTTCTGGCGTTTGCGCTCATTGCCATGATCAATGCTTCACAAAATCAGCGCACAACCGGAGGTGTACTGAAGGTGTGATACGGGGCCGGTGAGGGCACAGTCCACTCCAGACCCTGCGGGTTTTCCCAGACTTCATCGGTGGCTTTCTTGCCGCCACGCACGGTGCGAATCACGTTAAACAGGAACATGATCTGCGCGGCGCCGAACAGGAAAGCACCCACACTGGCGATCTGATTGAAATCGGCAAACTGCAGGGCGTAGTCGGGAATCCGCCGCGGCATGCCGGCGAGCCCGACAAAGTGCATCGGGAAGAAGGTGACGTTAAGGCCGATGAATGCGAGCCAGAAATGCACCTTGCCCATGGTTTCGTTGTACATGTTGCCGGTCCACTTCGGCAGCCAGTAGTAGACACCCGCGGTGATCGAGAAGATGGCACCCGGCACCAGCACGTAGTGGAAGTGCGCCACCACAAAATAGGTATCGTGATACTGGAAGTCCGCCGGTGCAATGGCGAGCATCAGTCCGGAGAAACCACCCAGAGTAAACAGAATCACGAAGGCGATGGAGAACAACATCGGAGTTTCGAAGGTCATCGAGCCCCGGAACATTGTGGTCACCCAGTTGAACACCTTCACCCCGGTGGGTACCGCGATCAGCATGGTGGCATACATGAAGAACAGTTCACCGGCGACGGGCATGCCCACCGTAAACATGTGGTGCGCCCACACGATAAAACTCAGGAACGCAATGGACGCCGTGGCGTACACCATCGAGCTGTAGCCGAACAGCGGCTTGCGCGCGAAGGTAGGGATGATCGCCGACACGATGCCAAAGGCCGGCAGGATCATGATGTACACCTCCGGGTGGCCGAAGAACCAGAACACATGCTGGAACAGCACCGGGTCACCGCCGCCAGCCGCACTGAAGAAGCTGGTACCGAAGTGGATGTCCATCAGCATCATGGTCACCACACCGGCGAGCACCGGCATCACCGCAATCAGCAGGTAGGCGGTGATCAGCCAGGTCCACACGAACAGCGGCATTTTCATCAGGGTCATGCCCGGTGCGCGCATGTTCAGGATAGTGGCGACGATATTGATCGCCCCCATGATCGACGATGCGCCCATGATGTGAATGGAGAAAATGAAGAAGGTGACGCTCGGTGGCGCGTACTCCGTGGACAGCGGTGCGTAGAAGGTCCAACCAAAGTTCGGTGCGCCGCCCTCCATGAACAGGGTGGACGCCAGCATTGCGAATGCAAACGGCAGGATCCAGAAGCTCCAGTTGTTCATGCGCGGCAGCGCCATGTCCGGAGCGCCGATCATCATCGGCACCATCCAGTTGGCGAGACCGACGAACGCGGGCATGACCGCACCGAACACCATGATCAGGCCGTGCATGGTGGTCATCTGGTTGAAGAATTCCGGCTGCACGATCTGCAGGCCGGGCTGGAACAATTCGGCGCGGATTACCAGCGCCATACATCCGCCGAGCAGGAACATCGCAAAACTGAACCACAGGTACATCGAACCGATGTCTTTGTGGTTGGTGGTGTAGAGCCAGCGGGTAAAACCGGGTTTCGGACCGTGTGCCATAACTAAACTCCTTTCGGCTCCTGCTTACTTATTCTTGAAATTGAGAATGTCGATGGGCTGCACGGTGTCGCCCATGTTGTTACCGAAGGCGTTGCGCTGGTAGGTAATGACCGCGGCGATGTCCACTTCATTCAGCTGCGCGCCAAAGGCCTGCATCGCCGGATTTCTCGGCGAGCCATTCACAACCATACTCATGTGGCCATCCATCCCGCCCGTGGCAACCTTGGAGCCGGCGATGGCCGGGAAGGTGCCGGGGACACCCTGGCCGTTTGGCTGGTGACAGGCAGCGCAGGTGCTGGCATAGACTTTTTTGCCGCGCTCGTAGAGTTCGTCGAAGGTGAATGTCTTGTTGGTCAACTCCTTGATCAGGGCTGCCTGTTCCGCGCGCTCGCCCAACCAGGAGTGGTATTCGTCTTCCGGTACCGCCTTCACCACGATGGGCATAAAGCCATGGTCCTTGCCGCAGAGTTCGGCGCACTGACCGCGGTATATGCCGGGCTCGTCAATACGGGTCCAGGATTCATTCACAAAACCGGGTATTGCGTCCTTCTTCACCGCCAGTGCCGGGACCCACCACGCGTGAATCACGTCGTTGGCGGTAATCAGGAAACGGATTTTTTTATTCACCGGCACCACCAGCGGCTCGTCTACCTCAAGCAGGTAGTGGTCACCTTTCGGTTGCTGGTTGCTGATCTGGGAATGGGGTGTGGAGAGATTGGAGAAAAAGGAAACGTCGGACCCCAGGTAGTCATACTTCCACTTCCACTGGTAGCCGGTGATCATGATATCGAGATCGGCTTCCTTGGTGTCGTAGATATCGTACAGGGTTTTGGTGGCCGGAATCGCCATGCCGATGAGAATCAGGGTTGGCACAATAGTCCAGGCGAGTTCCACCAGGGTGCTTTCGTGAAACTGCGCGGCCTGATACCCCTTGCTCTTGCGGTGACGCCACATGCTGTAAAACATCACCCCGAACACCACAATACCGATCGCCACGCAGATCCAGAAAATCAGCATGTGCAGATCGTAAGTGGTACGGGAAACTTCGGTTACCCCCTGGGTCATATTGACCCCCCAGCGCGCGACACCTTCGGAAGCTTCCGGTGATGCTTCCTGTGAGATTTCCTGCGCAGCTTCCTGGGCAAAAATCACTGGTGCAATGGCCGAGAGGGTCAGGAAGGCGAACAGCCGTTTGAAGCCAATCAACATCGCCTGCAGATCTCCATGTTTGTTATTCTCACGAGCCGCTTTCCCGCGGTGGCATTGCTGCAACCATCAAGATAGCAAAGCCCTGTAACAGCGGTTGGCTGCAGGGAGAACTGGAGTCTGCCCCGATCGGAAAATCGAGGGGAATCCACACACGAAAATGTGGACATGCTGTAGTAAACCAAGACTACATACACTGTTCGCACAACCGGGGGCGGCCGCAGCTGCGCGATACTGCCGTCAGTGCAACTTGTTTATTTTTACTTCAGATGTCGTCGCCCGGAAGGTACAACCAACAACCTGTGTCTTTTTGTCGCATCTAGCACTGACCAAAAGAAACACATCACCAGAAGAAAGTCAATTAACCGCCACGCCGCATGAAAAAATTTCCGGCTTTTTTACCGCTGCGACAGAGAGGAGTTTCGCGCCGCGCCTCCGCCCCCTACCGGAGGGTCTGGCATCTCGCCTGGCCCATGATTTTGAGCAACATCACCGTGCCGCTTCTCGGTGCGGTAGATACCGCGGTGCTCGGCCACCTGCCGAGCCCGGAATATCTTTCCGGTGTCGCCATCGGTGCGAGCGTGATTTCGATGCTGCTGTGGGCCTTCGGTTTTCTGCGCATGGGGACCACCGGGCTGGTCGCGCGCGCCCATGACAGCGGTACCCGCTGGTTGCTCCGCTCCCTGTGCCTCGCCGGCGGGCTGGGCAGCGGGCTGTTGCTGCTGGCATCGCCACTGTTACCCCTGATAACCCAGTGGATGAATGCCAGCGCCGAGGCGGCGCCCCACGCCCGCGACTACCTGCAGATCCGACTGCTCAGCGCGCCGGTTGCACTGGCGAATTTCGCCCTGTTGGGTTTTTTCATCGGCCGCCAGGACAGTCGCACACCACTGGCCATTCTGGTCACCGCCAACCTGCTGAACATCCTGTTAGACCTTCTGTTGATCCTGGCGCTTGGTATGGGCGCGCGCGGTGCCGCCTGGGCATCCGTCGGCGCCGATCTGTGCAGTTTTACCCTGGGGTGGTGGTTGCTGGGGAAGCGCCACGGCGATGTGCAGCGGGAGATGGGGGAAGTGTTGGCCTCACCCGACTTCTGGCCCTGGCAGGCGGTGGCACCCTGGCGAGAACTGTTGCGAATCAACCGCGATCTGTTCTTCCGAACCTGCCTGTTGCTGTTCACCCTGGCATTTTTCACTGCCCAGGGCGCGGCACAGGGCGATACCGTACTGGCAGCTGCAGTTGTTGATGATGACGTCATACGCACTGGATGGTTTCGCCCACGCTACCGAATCCCTGGTGGGGCGCGCGATCGGGCGCGGTTCGGCGGTACAGTTCCGGCGCACCACTACCGCTGCCGGCGTGTGGGCGCTGGGATCGGCGCTGGTAGTCACCGCCGCGCTCCTGTTTGGCGGGAGCTGGATTTTGCCGTTGTTTACAGACATTCCCGCGGTATTGGATACGGCAAACGCGTTTTACCCCTGGCTCTGTGCCCTGCCCCTGGTGGCGGTCTGGAGCTATCAGCTGGACGGAGTGTTCATCGGGGCCGGCAAAAGCCGGCAGATGCGTGACACCATGTTTGTCGCCACGGTCATCGTGTTTCTACCCTGTTGGTGGTTTACCCGACAATTTGACAACACTGGCGTCTGGCTCAGCCTGTTTCTGTGGTTTGTCGCACGATCTCTCGGATTAATGGTCTATTTTTACAACTACACTAAAAACAACTATTGGCTGTAATTGGAGCACGGTATAGGTTCCTCTTCCAACGTTAAGCAGTCTTGTCCGCTCTCTAGAGCAAGGCTCAAATATGAGCCACGGGGGTTCAGCAGACAAAGAAACGGGGAGGCGGTTTCGCCGTTTTCGTTTTGATGTATGTCTGACCATTACCAACTGATTCAACAGTGCATCGATCGTGCGGTCGCCGCGGAACAGGCCAGAGGCCGCTTCCGCCGCTCACTGCACAATACCCTTCCCGATCTCCACCGCAGCATCCAATTGCCTCAGCGTGATGCCCCCCTCCATCTGACCTGTTTCGTAATTCGCTACATCCAGGTTATTCCCGGCTGGTTACAACGATTGGAGCAGTTGTGCCAGGCCGGTGGTCTCGATTTTTTTCCGGTGCGAGAACTGGTACTGCACAGTTTCAGCGAAATTCCCGAGCGCCAACCTTACGAGCACGGCCTGGGTTCGATTCTGGACGAGGCGTATCTTGCTCATCGAACCATGGAAGAAATCAACGATATGCTGCAGCCATTGTGCGGCACGCCGTTATTGCCCATGGATCCATTGGTTGCAAACCTGGTGATACGGGAACTGCTGGGGGAGGCACTGGGGTGTCAGCTGGACGACCTCGCCAAGGTGCTGCTGCAGCGATTTGAACCGGCCACGCTGGACCCCGCGCGCCTGGTATCGATGATTTTATACAAACAGCGTTTTGATGACGCGCCCGGTGAGTGGCCTGATTTTGCCAGCCAAATGCAAATCGAATTGCGGACACCGAACCTGGCACGACAATTTGACCTGTCACACTAGGCCGGTTAACTCCAAGTTATGCGTTCGCAGAATCGTTCTGCACGTGGATCACCGATCAACGCACGAAGAGCTCATCAGTGCTGGACCAGTAAACGCCAATTGCTAAAAAAATCCACCTCTCCCTGCAAAAGGGAACGGTTCAGGTCATCGGCCTGACGATGAAGATTCTTGTTGTAAAAAAACAGACTTCCACCGCGCAGGGTAAACCCTTTGGGATTATCCGTAAGCAGCTGATAGAAGGTTTCCTGCCACTCCAGATACTGCAGCACACGGCGCTTGCTGAATGCCCCCTTGCGGTATTTGGTAAAAATGGCTTCCTGCAGCTGCTGCTCGGTGAGCGCGCGCGCCGCAGGTGAAATACGGCTGATATCCAACAGTCTGCTTACATCCGCCTTCAGGTCATCCAGGTAACGGTCCGCCGCCTCCGCGGCGATTTTTGTGCGGTAAATGGCCTTCTTGCGCCGCTCCTGAAAAGGTTCACTTTTGGCGGTTTCCAGGCTCCAGATCTCCTTTTTTGCCATCTCTGTCAAGGGCCGGAAAATCGTGCTGTGCTGACGATTGGAATTGATGGTAAGGCGATCGCACACTTCCAAGGCCCCCTGCCAGTCGGCAAAAGGCTTTTCCACACCCACCGCATCGGGTAGAGCATCCACCCGCTCTCGCAGACGCTTTTCCTCGATTTCCAGCTGCCGGGAATCTTTCGCCCAGTCGTTGGCCTGCAATGCAAACAGCGACAACAGTCCCTGGTTCACACAGCGGGTTATCAGATAAGCGGTCTGAGCCTGTTGTTGCTCGCGCAGTTGGCGGTAATGATCAAGGCCGTAAGAACCGGCGATCGCAAGAACGATCGCCAGCGCGATCAGCGGGTAAAATTTTTTCAAGAGCGTGGATTCTTTGCGTTATTTTTTATTGGCGGTGCTGTCGGGCGGCAGCAATATTTTCACCGCGGTTTCTTCCACTTCCCTGTCTTCCGTTTGATTGACGCGGGTATCCAGTTCCCGCGGCGACGCCTGCAGTCGAATCTCGTCCTTGAAACCACAGGCCACACATTCGCGATAATTTTTATCGCCCAGTTTGTAATTCACGATTCTGTCCATGGCGCTGCAACGCGGACACACCGCACCGGCAATAAACCGGCGCTTCACGGGTTTTTCAAATTCTTCGCTCAAGGTCTACCTCTTTTAAAACCTTTCCGGTGAATACAGGTTCACTCGATTCCTGAGTGGCGCAACAGCGCGTCTATTTTAGGGGCTCTGCCGCGAAATTCCGTGAACAGGTCCTGCGCATCGCGACTGCCGCCCTGCTCAAGTACCGTGGTAAGAAATTTTCTGCCGGTATCCGGGTCGAAGATGCCGTTCTCCTCGAACAGGGAAAACGCATCCGCACTCAATACTTCCGCCCACTTGTAGCTGTAGTAACCCGCCGCGTAGCCACCGGCAAAAATATGACTGAAACTGTGTTGAAAGCGGTTGTCCGGTGACACTGGCACGACCGATACCCGCGCGCGCACCTCGTTGATCAGCCGCTGTATTTCCTCGGCATTGGCCCCCTCCGGGCGCGAGTGCAGCAGAAAATCGAACAGGGCAAATTCCAGCTGACGCACGGTAAACATCGCCGACTGGAAATTCCTGGCCGCGAGCATTTTATCCAGCAGGGCCTGCGGCAGCGGCTCACCGGTCTGGTAGTGACCGGAAATCATTGCCAGCGCCTCCGGTTCCCAGCACCAGTTCTCCAGAAACTGGCTGGGTAGCTCCACCGCGTCCCAGGCCACACCGTTGATACCGGATACCGCGGCCACATCCACCTGGGTGAGCATGTGGTGCAGGCCGTGACCGAACTCGTGGAAAAGCGTGGTGACCTCGTAGTGGGTCAACAGCGCCGGTTTGCCTTCGGACGGGGAGGAAAAATTGCATACCAGATAGGCCACCGGCAACTGCAGCCCGGCGATGGTCTGGCGACGCACCCGCGCATCGTCCATCCAGGCGCCGCCGCGTTTTTTCTCGCGGGCATAGGGATCGAGATAGAAACCGGCAATGGGCTGGCCACCGCGCTTCAGCCAGTAGAAGTGTACGTCCGGGTGGTAGCTCGCCACGGAATCGTCCCGCTCCGCCACCACGCCAAACAGCCGGTCCACCACCGCAAACATACCCGCCAGCACTTTCGGGTAGGGAAAATACGGGCGCAGCTCTTCCTGGCTTACCGCGTAGCGGTCTTGCTTGAGCTTTTCCGCCGCCCAGGCAATATCCCATGGCTGCAGCTTTTCGAGACCGAGCGCCGCTGTCGCGAAGGTCTGCAGTTCCGCAAACTCCCTCACGGCGGCGGGCTTGGCGCGCTTGGCCAGATCCCACAGGAACTGTTCCACCTCCTCCGGCGACTCCGCCATCTTGCTGGCCAGGGAGCGCTCGGCGTAGTTTTTCATCCCGAGCAGATGCGCCTGTTCCGCGCGCAGGGCGAGGATCTCCGCCATTACGTTGGCATTGTCGAATTCGCCGGCGTTGGGTCCGACGTCGGAAGCGCGGGTGATATAGGCGTAGTGGATTTTCTGACGCAGTGCGCGGTTCTCCGCGTGGGTCATCACCGCCAGGAAGCAGGGGCCGTCGAGCGTCAGCAGCCAACCCGGTTTGCCCTTGGATTCCGCCAGTGACTTCGCGGCAGCCAGTGCGGAATCCGGGATACCCGTCAGTTCGGATTCCTCGGTGACGTTCAGGGTCCAGGCATTGGTGGCGTCCAGCACGTTGTTGGCGAATGTGCTTTTCAGTTCCGCCAGGCGCTTGCTGATCGCGGCATAGCGCGCACGCTTGTCTCCCTCGAGGCTGACACCGCCGAGATGCATATCTCGCAGACCGTGGCGCACCGCCTGCTTGCGCGCCTGTGGCCAGGACGCGAAATCCGGTGACTTGGCCAGCGCGCGGTAGACCGCGTAGAGCTCGCTATTCTGACCCAGCTCGGTCCAGTACTCGGTTACCCGCGTCAGACAGGCCTCGTACGGTGCGCGCCAGCCGCCGCTCAGCACACTGTTCAGATGCGACACCGGCGAGAAGGCCTTGCTCAACAGGTCCTGCGCCTCTTCCAGTGGTGCCAGTGTTTCGTCCCATAACGGGGTATCCCCCGCCTTTTCCAGGCATATTTGCAGCTGATCGCGACATTTCTCGATGAAAGCCGCAATGGCAGGCTCGGCGTGTTCCGGCTTCAGGGTGTCGAATGGCGGAAGTATCGGGGCGGCCAGCAACGGATTGGACGACGACGTGTCAGACATGGGAATTCCTTGTCGGTGGGCGAGCGACGCCGGAGCGGTGATCGCACAGACGGGTTAACATACGCCCGTATTTTAGTGGATTGCCCCAGCGGAGGTCAGCCTTGTCCCAATCCGATTCCTGTTCAGTACGCACACATCGCGGCCACCACCCAAAATTCGGCGAGCGGGTCTATATCGATCCACAGAGCAGCGTCATCGGCGACGTAGAGCTGGCCGATGACTGTTCCGTTTGGCCCATGGCGGTGATCCGTGGCGACATGCACCGCGTGCGCATCGGCGCCCGCACCAGCGTGCAGGACGGCTCGGTACTCCACATTACCCACGCCAGTGACTTCAACGAGGGCGGCTGGCCGCTGACCATTGGTGAAGACGTCACCATCGGCCACAAAGCCTGCCTGCACGGCTGCACCGTGGGCAGCCGGGTGCTGATCGGCATTGGTGCGATCGTTCTGGATGGCGCGGTGATCGAAGACGAAGTCGTGCTCGCCGCCGGCGCGCTGGTGCCGCCGGGCAAACGACTGGAAAGCGGCTACCTCTATGTGGGATCTCCGGCAAAACAGGCGCGTCCGCTGTCGGAAAAGGAAAAACGTTTTTTTACCTATACCGCCGGCAACTACGTAAAACTCAAAGACGAATACCTCGCCGATTGATCCTGCAGTAACTGCACTTCGCGCGCGCGGATTCCGCAGGATCACCGCGCGCGACGATCGAGTTCAACAGTCACAAGTTCTGCCGCGCGGCACAATGTATCGAGCAACTGTACTAAACCTGATGTACAGAACCTGATACACAAAAACCTGCGTGAACAGTAACTTCTGCTTTTGGACGACTCGATGACCGACTACCGGCAACTGCGTATCAACGGCCAGCGCCTGTGGGACTCCCTGATGGAGATGGCGCAGATCGGCGCCACACAAAAAGGCGGCTGCAACCGCCAGGCCCTTACCGATCTCGACAAACAGGGCCGTGACCTCTTCGTGAAATGGTGCGAAGACGTCGGCTGCAGCGTCACCGTCGATGAAATGGGCAATATCTTCGCCCAGCGCCCCGGTAAAAGCCCGGAACTGCCACCGGTACTCACCGGCTCCCACCTCGACACCCAGCCCACCGGCGGCAAGTTTGACGGTGTTTACGGCGTACTGTCCGGCCTCGAAGTCATCCGCTCTCTCAACGACGCCAATGTGGAAACCGAGGCCCCTATTGAAGTGGCCGTGTGGACCAATGAAGAAGGCGCCCGCTTCTCCCCCGCCATGATCGGCTCCGGCGTCTGGGCCGGCGAATTCGACCTCGACTACGCCTACGCCCGCCAGGACAAAGAGGGCAAGACCTTCGGCGCAGAACTCGAGCGTATCGGCTACAGAGGCCAGGCCCCCGCCAAACCGCGCCCACTCGCCGCCGCGTTTGAAGTCCATATCGAGCAGGGCCCCATTTTGGAGGCCGAAGAAAAAACCATCGGCGTATTGAGCGGCGTCCAGGGCATGAACTGGTACGACCTCACCCTGATCGGCCAACCCTGCCACGCCGGCCCCAGCCCCATGGAAGGCCGCCGCGACCCGTTTATGGGGCTGCACCGCATCCTCGACCAGCTCTACAAACTCGCCGAAGAACACGCCCCCTGGGCAAGGGCCACCTTCGGTGACATCCGCGTCGAACCCGGCAGCCGCAACACCGTCCCGGAAAAACTCGTCCTCGCCGTAGACCTGCGCCACCCGGACCAGAAAACCCTCGACGCCATGGACCAGCGCTTCCGCGAAATCGCCGCCAGCGTCGCCGGGGAAACCGGCCTGGAACACGATATCCGCGAAGAATGGCGCTCCCCCGCCGTCGCCTTCGATACGAAATGCGTCGAAGCCGTACGCAGCGCCGTCGCCGATCTCGGCTACAGCAACAAGGAAATGGTCTCCGGCGCCGGCCACGACTCCGTGTACATCTCCCGCGTAGCGCCCACCAGCATGATCTTCGTGCCCTGCGAAAAAGGCCTGAGCCACAACGAAGCGGAAAATGCGGAACCGAAAGATCTGGAAGCGGGGGCGAATGTACTGCTGCACGCGATGCTGAAGATGGCAAACAAAAGCGGCTGACGAAGCGACCAACTTAAATGCTAAGCGGCTGCTGCCGGACCCCAAACAGGGCTCCACTGAAAAAGTTTCGAGAAAGAAGATGACCGAATTTACCTACAAACACCGCAACGAAAACGGCAACACTGCGCCACTGAAAAACTGGGGTATCGATTCCGAATACGGCGTGCTCACCGACCTCCTCGTCGGCCCCATCGACAACTACACCTGGCAAATGGGCAATGCCGCCAGCCGCCGCTCCGTGCGCCTCGGCCGCCAGTTCGACGCCGCTGTTGCCAAACAACAGCATCGGGAAATGCTCGACGCCTACAAACAGGCCGGCGTAAATACCCACCTGCTGCCCGCCGACAGCAACCTCCCCTACCAGCTCTACGCCCGCGACAGCAGCGTCATGACCCCCTGGGGCCCCATCGTCACCCAGATGTACTCCCCCTGGCGCCGCGGCGAATGGGTCGACGTGGTAAAGACCTACCAGAAGCTCGACATCCCCATTTACGACATCATCACCGCCGGCAGTTTGGAGGGCGGTGACTTCATGGTGCTGGAACCCGGCGTCATCCTGTGCGGCTACAGCGGCGAGCGCACCTCACCCCAGGGCTTCAACCAGATGAAAAGCTGGATCGAAAAAGAAGGCTGGGAAGTCAAAGGTTACGAATTCGATCCCTACTTCCTGCACCTCGACGTGCTGGTAGCGGCGCTCGCGGAAAAGCTCGTGGCTGTGTGTGTGGATGCCGTAGAGCCGGAACTGGTGCAATGGTTCAAATCCCGCAACTTCGAGATTATCGACATCTCCTACCCACAGGTGATGGAGCTCGGCGTCAACGTCGTGGCGCTGGGCAACGACCGTGTCATGCTCCCCGCCGACAACACCGAACTGAAAGAAAAGTGCCGCGCCCACGGGTTAGAGGTGATCGACCCGGATATCTCCATGATCACCGCCGGTGGCGGCGGCGTGCACTGCATGTGCCAGCCGCTCGCGCGCAAACCGGGGTGAGACCGAAGATCGGCTAGCCGTCCCCGGCTATCAGCAGCTTACCGGCGGTGCGCAACAGCTCGCCGGTGAGTGCCTCCAGCAACTCCCCGCCGGTGCGCCAATGGTGCCAGTAGAGCGGCACATCAATGGGCCGATGGGGTAACAGTTCTACCAGCTCACCCCGCGCCAGCACCTCCTGGGCCTGCAACTCCGGCACCAGCCCCCAGCCGAGACCATTGGCCACCAGCTGCACAAACCCCTCGGAAGACGGGCACAGGTGATAGGGAAAACTCCCGCTAAAACCCAGGGATTCCAGGAAACGGTGCTGCAGGGAATCATCCGGCCCGAATACCACCGCCGGGGATTTTGACAGCGTGAAGGTATCGACCCCGTCTGGAAAATACCGACCCAGGTATGCCGGGCTCGCCAGCGCGCGGTAGCGCATGGCGCCAAGGGCAATACTGCGCGCCCCTGACACCGCCTTCTCCGCACCGCACACGCACGCCGCCACATCGCCGGCGCGCATGCGCTTGAGCCCCACTTCCTGATCCTCCACCACCAGATCCAGCACCAGATTGCGCGCGCTGCAGAATTCCGCAATCGCCGGCCCCCACCAGGTCGCCAGACTGTCGGCATTGATGGCAATCCTCAGTCTTTCCGGGCCCGACCCCGCCTCCATCAACGCGGGAATCTGCCCCTGGATATCCCGCTCCAGCAGGCGCACCTGTTGCACATGGTTCAGCAGGCGACGACCAACTTCCGTAGGTTTCGGCGGTGATCCGCGCAGCAGTACCGGCTGGCCAACCCGCGCCTCCAGCAACTTGATGCGCTGGGAAACCGCGGACTGTGACAGCCCCAGGACCAACGCCGCCCGCTCAAACCCCGCCTGCTCTACCACCGCCGCGAGCGCGGCCAGCAACTTGTAATCGAACATATCAGTTTTACTAATGCAGGATTAGGAAAAGTCGTTTTTCTTATACCAGAGGTCGAGCCAAACTGGCCACCGAATTGACTTAGCGGGTAGAGAAACACGATGTTCCACAGCTATTTGAACGGCCTGATGCTTGGCGCGGGCCTGATCATTGCCATTGGCGCGCAGAATGCATTTCTGCTCGCGCAAGGGGTGCGGCGGGAATACCACTTTCAGGTAGCGGCGGTCTGTGCACTCTGCGATGCGGTGCTGGTCTGTGCCGGGGTATTCGGGCTGGCGGTACTGCTGGCGGAAAGTCCACTGCTGCTCAGTGTCGCCCGCTGGGGTGGTGCCGCCTTCCTCGGCTGGTACGGCGTCCAGGCACTGCGCCGCGCGCTGCGCCCGGCGGGGCTGGAAAACGGCAAGGAAGAAAGAGCCCGGTCACTGGCCAGCGTAATGATGATGACGCTGGCGGTGACCCTGCTCAATCCCCATGTCTATCTGGATACGGTGCTTTTGATCGGATCACTCGGCGCGCAGCAAACGGAACCCGGCGCCTATGCCCTGGGTGCGGTCAGCGCCTCCATCACCTGGTTTTTTGGCCTGGCGATGGGTGCCGCCTGGCTGTCCCCCTGGCTGGCCCGCCCGACGGTATGGCGGTTTATCGACCTGGGGATTGCCGCAATGATGCTGACCATCGCTGCAGGGCTGGTGATGCAGCAGTGAGCCGTTGCCTCCCGCTCAAGCCGCGTATTCGATTTCTACCAGGCTGCAGCGCTGGGCAATCCCCAGCGCCCGTTTGATGGACGGGTAAACCGACGCTGTTGCCACACAAATACCCAGCTCGATACGTTGGGCTTTATCCAGCAGCTGGTCGATACGTGCATCCAGCTGGGGGTCAATCACCCGGTAGCTCGCCACCGCGCTGGCGAAATCAAAAATGTCCTTCAGGTTTTCCGGCAAGCGGCTGCCACCCTCGATACAGGACTTCACCACCGTCTTGTCCACGCCCGCTTCCAGGGCCATGCGCACGGATAACTGCAGGCATTCACCACAATCGGCGATCTGCATGGAAGCCAGCCGGCTCACCCAGTAGATATCCAGCGGTAACTTGCCGCGATAACTGGATAGAGACTGGAAACCCAGAAACGCTTCATAACACTCCGGCGCTATCTGTAGAAAATCCTGCAGATACCCCACGTCGTAGCGGTAGTGTTCACCAAACGCCGCGATTTGTTGCTGCACGGTTTTGCGATCCATGATTCACCTCGAAATTTCATCGGAACTCTTTCAACACAGGAAATTGATGACGATCGCGCTCGCCCAGAGCCCCAGGCCAAAAGCACCGTGGGTACACAGGCTCAGTAATCGCGCACGTGTCGGTCGCGGGGTACGACTGGCGGCAACGCCCGCACCCAGTGCGGGCTGCATAATAAAAAATGGCAGCACGACGGTTATCAGGCCAAACCCGAGCGCCTGCAGCAGGTTTGGTTTTTCCAACCAAGCAACACCAAACAGCCCAAGCATGGCCGCCGCCAGTACAACGCCGGTCAGATAGTGCACGCTCCAGCCTAAAACCTTCTCCCCCCTGATCGGCTGAACCACACCGATGCTGTCGTGGACGAACCTGCGCGGCATATACCCGATCCAGCGCCCCACCAGGCGCCAATCCAGAGGGGGAATACCCGTAACCAGACGCACCAGCTGACCCCAGAGATCGCAGATCAACGTCGCACCGATCCCCAATACCAGGCTGTCGCCAAGCCAGGGCCAGAATTCATTCACGCATGCACCTCACTGCTTTCATCCAAGATTGGAAGGCAGTTTCTACTGGAAAATACTTGAGGAAAAGTTGGTATCTATCGGAAATACAGATAGATAGCGAGGCAGGCTACTGAGGAGGGCTGTAGTAGTTGCCGTAAAGACGGTGTGCCTCGCGCGCAAACCAACGCCCGGCGACCCCCTGGGCCGTGCGATTGGACCAGAGCAGATCGACACCGAGGCTCCAGGCGGAGAGCGCACTGGTGAGATTCAGCTCCACCAGACGGCCGCTCTTGAGGAATGGCCGCGCCAGCTCGAATGGCGCATTGACCCACCCCACTCCCTTGCTGGCCAGCTCCAGCCCCTGTAACAGGGAATCCGTACGCCAGCACTGGGTGGCAACCTGATTCTGCGGGCTTGTGTGATCCCTATCCATCGACGGGGTGGCGGTGCCGCTGGCGATCAGAATCTGCCGGTGGTCGGCGGCCTCCGCCAGACTGGCAGAGAGCATCTGTGCAAGGGGGTGGTCCGGCGCGACAAGGGTGAGGATCTGCTGCTGCCCGAGATTGTTGGAGCGCACTTCACCCGGATAGCCATCGCGGGCGGTGACAAAGGCAAAATCCGCTTCGCCCCGGCCTATCCGACCGACGGCCGTATCGCCGTCGACACTGCTGGCATGGATCAACGTGTTGGGAAATTGTTCGGCAAAGGCCGCGAGCATATCGTTGAGCCGATCCGGCATCACCTGCTCCTCGAACAGAATGCGCAGCTGCGACTCCTCGCCCCGCTCGTAGGAATCCGCCGCCTGCTGCAACCGGCGCATCTGGCCGATGGACTGGCGGGCCAGGGGCAGCAGCGCCAACGCGACGTCCGTGGGTTTTGGAAACTTGCCACTGCGATCAAACAGTTCGAGGCCGAGATCCAGTTCCAGATTCTGGATCTGCGCACTCACCGCGGATTGCGCACGGCCGCTGTCACGCGCTACGGCAGAAAAAGAGCCGAGTTCACAGGCGCTGACAAACAACTGCAGCTGATCGAGACTGAGATTGCGCACCCGGCTGGCTCCCTGCCACTTCTAAAAAATTATTTTCCCTGCGCCCTGAGCCATCCGGACCCGGCAATGCCACCTGCGGCACAGGCCAGAATGATCACCAACGGCGTCAGGGTCCCGAGCGCCAGCGCCCCGATGCCGAGACCGTGCATTGGCAGCAACACCAGCAGCAGAATTCCGGCGGGAATCAGGGAGAGCAGAAGGCCGCGGGTGATCCAGCTCTTGCGCCATGGCAGCAGGAAAATCAGCCCGCAGATACCGCCCCACACCACACGCTGGTAAATGTATGCATTGGAAAGATGTGGCGCGATATCGACCGACAGCGCGCGGGTAATGCCGTAGTGACCCAGCGCCCAAAGCCCGAGCGCATACCCTAAACCGGCCACGCCGCCGGCGGCAAAACAGATGGAAAGATTTTTGATAAATTCGCGCATGTACATCCCCCGGTTTTTCGCACCCCGCCAGGAAATTTCCTGACGGGGACATGGGAGAAGTATGCCAGAACGAAAAGAAAAGACCGCTAACGGGTTTGAATATCAGGCGGGGCGTTTGCTGGGGCCGTAGAGTTCTTCCAGCATACTGTCGATGCGGGTGGCCAGCCTGTCCTGGGTTTCGTCCAGCAGAATCACGTGACCCATTTTGCGGCCCGGACGCAGTTCCTTGCCGTAGGACCAGACACCTTCATTTTGCAGCGCAGGCTTTTTGTCCACACCCAGCATATTGATCATCACCGCCACGCGATCGCAGCCGGTTTCGCCCAGCGGCATGCCGAGAATGGCACGCACATGGTTGGCGAACTGGCTGGTTTTGGCACCGGCCAGGGTCCAGTGACCGCTGTTGTGCACCCGCGGGGCCAGCTCGTTGATCAGCAGGCCATCGTCGGTGACGAAGCATTCCATCGCCAGCACGCCAACATAATCCCAGGCGTTCATCAGCGTGGCCAGGTAGGTTTCGGCGGTGTGCTGCAGCTCTTCACTGACATGTGGCGCCGGCGCGGTGGAAACCAGCAGGGTGCCCCTGTAGTGATCGTTCTCGGCCAGCGGATAGGTCACCACGGCACCGTCGGCAGTGCGGGCGCCGATCAGGGAAACTTCGCGGGAAAAATGAATGCCCTTTTCCACCACATATTCTGACGCGGGGACATCATCGGCGATTGCGGCGAGATCTTCGTCGCTGTCCACTCGCCACTGATTCTTGCCGTCGTAGCCGTTTTCACAACTTTTGATAAACGACGGGTAACCCAGCTCTTTGACGGCCGCACAGATTTCGGCGTAATTGTTGGCCGGGCGGAAAGGCGCTACCGGCAGGCCGGCAGCGGTGATCGCGGTTTTTTCCCGCAGGCGGTGCTGGGTTTTTTCAAATGCATCCGGGCGCGGGTACACCGGGCAGAATTTTTCCAGCGCGCGCAGGAGCTCCGCGGACACACCCTCGCGCTCCGCGGTGATCACTTCGGGCTCCCCCATGGCTTTGTAAAGGTCTGCGATTTCCGCCCCTTCGGCAATGTGAACAACGTTGCCCAGCCCTTCCACGCAGGTGGTGTTCTCACCGCCTTCCGCCAGAAAACTGAACTCGATGCCCAGCGGGCGCGCTTCCTGAGCCATCATTTGCGCCAGCTGGCCGCAACCGACAATACCTACTCGTCTCGCTGTCATTTCCGGTATACCTCTGAATGCTTCCGTCTTCGCTGGCCAGCCTTATTCCACTTCGAACGGCACGCCGGCGCTCTGGCTTTCACGCCACGCGATCAGGCGTTTCTGCAGCTCCGGGTCAGACAGGGACAGCATCTGCGCCGCCATCAGCCCCGCATTGTAGGCACCGGACTGACCCACAGCCTGGGTGGCCACGGCCACGCCCTTGGGCATCTGGACGATGGACAGCAGGCTGTCCATACCCGTCATGAATTTGCTTTCCACCGGCACGCCGATCACCGGCAGCGGGGTCATGGCCGCAATCATACCCGGCAGATGCGCGGAGCCGCCGGCGCCGGCAATGATCACCTTGGTGCCGCGCTCATGAGCGGTGGTGGCAAACTCCACCATGCGCTGAGGCGTACGGTGGGCGGAAACCACTGCAGTGGCAAAAGGGACTCCCAGCTCGGTGAGGGGCTTGGTCGCCATCTGCATGGTCGGCCAGTCGGACTGGGAGCCCATGACGATGGTGACTTTCTCAAAGGGAAGCTGTTTCACTTGTGGATAACTCCAGTGTTCGCCGGTGCTGCGGGATCGGAAATCGCCGTTGGCAGCGGGAAAGGGCCCGCGAAAACGGGGCCTCGCCTATCTCGCCTGGCCGTAAACGACAGTAAACGCCGACCGGGCCCAAAAATTAGGGGCGTGAGGATACCAAAACTCAGCGAGAAAGCACGCAGTACGGGGCTTTCCGCCAGATTTAGCCGCGTTTTCCAGCGTTCGGGGGCCGGGCCGGCCGGATCTTCGCGCGGATGTAGCGGCTCTGTGCGGCTTGTGCCTCGGAAACGATAGTGTGGCGCGGTGGTCACAGCACCTGCCCGTGACCACGATGTATTGAAGAGTATTAACAGGCTGTTGAAAAAGGCCATCCGACGCCCGGTTCAGCAGGCTGTTTTTCAACAGCCCACTAAAGGTCGGAATGATTCGGGCTGGCGGGCTCAGCGGCCTTTTTCATTTTGTTTGCGGCGCAGCTCGTCCCGCAACATCGCCAACACCGGTGCCACCGAAGGCCGCACGCCGCGCCACAGGGCAAACGCCTCGGCCGCCTGCCCCACCAGCATACCCAGGCCATCGGCGGTTTTCGCTCCCAGTGGCGCCGCCCAGCGCATAAAGACCGTGGGTTCGGCGCCGTACACCATGTCGTAAGCACAACAATCGGCTCCAATCACGGTCTCAGCAATCTGCGGACGCTCGCCAGACAGACCCGCAGCGCTGGCGTTGATGATCAGCTCGAAGCCCGCGGGAATATCGTCCAATCCACCAGCGGTCAGATTGCCGTAGGTCGCAAAGTCTTCCGCCAGCTGTTGCGCCTTGGACCCGGTGCGGTTAGCGATATGTAACAGTGCCGGTTTCTGGTTCAGCAGCGGCAACAGGGTGCCTCGGGTAGCACCGCCGGCACCCAGCACCAGCACCCTCTTGCCCGCAATGGTCCAACCCAGGTGATCGCGAATATCCGATACCAGCCCCGGCCCATCGGTATTGTCACCCAGGAGCGTCCCATCGGGCTGCCGCGCCAGAGTGTTCACCGCACCCGCGGTACGCGCGCGCGCGGTGAGCTCATCGGCGTATTCAAACGCATCCAGTTTGAACGGCGCCGTGACATTCAGTCCTTTGGCACCTGCGGAAAAAAATTCATCCACCACCGCCTTGAAACCATCTACCTCCGCAAAGAGTTTGCCGTATTCCAGATCCTGACGGGTCTCTTTGGCAAAGGCAGTGTGTATCACCGGTGACATGGATTGCTTGATGGGGTTGCCTATCACGGCATATCTGTCAATCACGCTGCATTCACCCCTTCTCGTTACGCGGCAGCCAGAAAATACAACCCGCAGCCTTAACCGCAGCTGTTGTCATCCACAAATTCAATCTCGACACCGGCCACAGGATTGGAGTTGGCATGCGCCATATTTAATATGTCCTGCAGATGCTTGGAAAAGGCCAGAGAAATATTTTTTGAAACGCTCTCCGCCTGAAGATAACTCTCTGCATCTTCCTCTATTCTTTTTTTGGCAATTTCATTGATCTGCTCGGATACCGTTTCGTCATTGACTCGATGGCTCGGCGCCTTTATCACCTTCAGATATTTCGGACTCGGATCATTTTTGCTGATGAGTGAAGGCTTTGGAGCCTGCACGCTGACAAAGCCGGGTTTTCCATCGACCTCTTTCGGGCACCAGTTCCAGCCGTCAGGAATTTTCACTCCAAAACTGAATGTGTAGGGCCATTCATACACAATCCGGACCTTGTCTCCTCCCCATAGTTGCGTCAACCCCGTGACAAAGCTCGTATCGTAATAATAGGTGTATTGATTGGTGATTTTCGTAAACACGAACTCCGTTACGTTAGTGAGCATGGAATTTTTTACATTGATTTTACGCAGGTCCCGCTCCTGCTTTACCAGCTCTTCCGCCCGATCCAGCTTATATGAAAATTGCACATACCCATAAACAGCGCCGCCCACAGAAACGACCAACATTAAAATAAGCGTTACTATCAATTTGTTCATTATCATTATCCCCTGTTTATTTTTACTGCCGGTTGTAAAAATTTAGAGACTGCTTCAACTTCCGAGTCTCATCCACCCCAATCAATCCATCAATTCTCAATTCAGCCCCATATTCGGACACGATATATCGGGTAATTGCACTGTAGACCTGCTTCGGTTTGTCCCCGCTGGTATTCAGAAGCACCCAGTTCAGGGTTGCAAGGCTGGTGTTTTCATTCAGTTCAATCACATCGGTCACCGCACCGACGATCTGGTTTACACCAAGCTTTGTATATAGGTTAAGAAGTTTTTTCACTCGGCCGATAAAGTAATCGCGGCTGAGTTCGGATTTTTTGCCATCGGAAAAATAGTAGTGAATGGGGAAGCGATAGAAGTCTGCGATGTTATCTGCATCGCGCGCTTCAAACAGGCGGCGGTATTCCAGGAACAGTTTGTTGATGTCTTCCAGACGAGCCTTGCGCATGGCGATTTCCTTGAAAAAATACTACTCAGAAAAATACCACTGAACGTGAAGCAAAGGCCCACCCGGCAGTGGCACCGCCGCAGGATTAGTTAAACTTTTATACCCAATCCCGATGTGGCAGGAAGTCTGTATAAAGCTTTTCTTCCGGGCTACCCGCTTCTGGATGCCAGTCGTACCGCCACCGTACCTCCGGCGGCAGCGACATCAGAATGGACTCCGTGCGCCCGCCGCTCTGCAATCCGAACAGCGTGCCGCGGTCGAACACCAGATTGAACTCCACATAACGCCCGCGGCGATACAGCTGGAAATCCCGCTCGCGCTCACCGTGCTCCAAATCCTTGCGCCGGTTCAGAATCGGCAGATACGCATCCAGATAACTGTCACCCACCGCCCGCATCAGAGCAAACGCATTGTCGAATCCACCCTCGTGGAAATCGTCAAAAAACAGTCCGCCCACACCGCGTGCCTCGTCGCGATGTTTCAGATAGAAATACTCATCACACCATTTCTTGAAGCGCGGATAAATATCCTCGCCAAACGGCGTGCAGGCATTTTTCGCCGTCTGGTGCCAATGCACCACATCTTCCTCAAAACCGTAATAGGGCGTCAGGTCGTAACCGCCGCCGAACCACCAGACCGGCTCAGCGCCCTCCTTCTGCGCCACAAACAGGCGCACGTTCGCATGACTGGTGGGCGCGTAAGGATTGCGCGGATGGATCACCAGGCTCACGCCCATCGCCTCAAATGAGCGGCCGGCCAATTCCGGGCGCGCAGCCGTGGCCGAAGGAGGCAGTTTGTCGCCGTGAACATGGGAGAAATTCACGCCGCCTTTTTCAATGACACGGCCATTTTCCAGCACCCGGGTGCGGCCACCGCCACCACCCTCGCGCTCCCAGGCGTCTTCGTGGAATGCGTTGCCATCCACGTCTGCCAGTGCCGTACAGATGCGGTCCTGAAGATTCAGCAGATAGTCTTTTACAGCTTGGATATTCACTTCGGTCATGGGCGTTTTATGCAATTTTTCAGGAGGGGCGATGGACAATTAGATCATCGATCACAAACGAGCGCGACTCAGCCAGCGCGCACAATCCGTCCACTGGCGGCATCGCGGATCTCACTGGGCGATGCGCGTCCGCCGGTATTGCCGCCGCCGACAAAATCCAGCTCATCCCCGAAATAACGCAGCACCTGAAACTTGTGCCGCGCCGGCTGACTGCCGGTGGGGTTGGCGGACGTGGACACGATGGGGCCACCAAACGCCCGCGACAACGCCGCGGTAAACGGGTGTGCGGTGTGACGCAGGGCCACACTGTGGTGGATACCCGTCACCCAGGGCGGCACCTGATCGAAATGTGGCACCAGCCAGGTGACTGGCCCCGGCCAGGTGGCGTCAATACGCGCACGCTGATCGCCGGACAGGTTGTGCAGCAGATCAGAGAAATGCTTTACATCGCCGGTTACCAGAATCAGCCCTTTTTCCAGCGGACGATTCTTGAGCCTGAGCAGACGGGCGACGGCTTCTGGATTGGCGGGGTCACACGCGAGACCCCATACGGATTCGGTTGGATGCGCGATCACCCCACCGGCGGCCAGCACGCGCACAGCGGTAGCCATAGTGAGGCCGGCGCCGTGCACCATTCGAACGTTACTTGTTGGGGGGTTGTTTTTTGACAAGGGCGGGACTCTTTCGGGTCTTGTGGCGCAGTAATCCGGCGACAGCGCAGCTCTCGGGGAGCGCCGCAATGTATCGGATAGTACCAGCCTAGACAAGGCTGCCGGGGCATGCGAACCGCCCCGGGCCCGGCCCACTGCCGGGATCGACCTGATCGCCGGACAACCGCACTTTGCAGCTGACCCGGGTATCCCAGTGTGGGATACTGCGCAAACTTTACACAGCGACAGATGTACTCCATGCCAGCACCTTTTTTGCATATAGGCCGCGTGTTGCTCAGACAGCAGGGCCTCGGTGGACCGCTACTGCTGTTTGCCGCCGTGCTGGGCTGCTGGCTGATGGCGCCGGTGCTGACACCGCTGCTCGAGTACGATCACCGCGCGATTGCGGGCGGAGAATTCTGGCGGCTGGTCAGCGGACACCTGCCCCACACCAATCTGCAACACCTGCTGTTGAACGGCGCTGGTCTCCTGTTACTGTGGATTCTTCACGGCCCACATTATCGCGTTGGACGTTTTGTGGTCACCACCGCCGCGGTGGCGCTGGGCACCGGTCTCGGTCTGTTGCTGTTTTCACCGCAAACCGACGTTTATGTCGGCCTCTCCGGGGTACTGCACGGGCTGATCATCTGGGGGGGCTGCCTGGATATCCGCGCGCGCTGGCGCACCGGTTACCTGCTGGTGGCGGGAACCTGGATCAAGGTGGGGTGGGAACAGCTTTACGGCGCCAGCGATGCCACCGCGCAGATGATCAATGCAGCGGTGGCGGTGGATGGCCACCTGTGGGGGTCGGTGGCGGGAACGGTGCTCGGCCTGGTGGCGCTGCTGTACACGACAGGCCCGGCCAAAAAGTCCGGCGACGCGACGGTTCAACCCTCGTAACTGACCCGATAGATAGCACCGGCGTAGTCGTCAGAGACCAGCAGCGCGCCGTCCGGCATCACCAGCACATCCACCGGGCGGCCCCACACATCCTCATCCTGTAACCAGCCCTCGATAAACGGTTTGTAGCCGGTGGCCCTGCCGTTCTTGTCCAGGCTCACCTGCGTCACCCGGTAGCCGATCTTCTTGCTGCGGTTCCAGGAGCCGTGCTCGGCGATGAAAATCTGATTTTTGTACGCTTCCGGGAACTGGCTGCCGGTGTAGAACTTTACACCCAGCGGCGCCACATGCGGGCCGAGCTTCTGTGCCGGCGGCACATAGGTGCTGCACTGCTTGCCGCCTCCAAATTCCGGATCGAGGATGTCGCCACCGTGGCAGTAGGGATAGCCGAAGTGCTTGCCCGCCACCGGCGCGGTGTTCAGCTCGCAGGGCGGTATATCGTCTCCCAGCATGTCGCGGCCGTTGTCGGTAAACCAGAGCTCCTTGGTGACCGGGTGCCAGGTGAAGCCGACGGTATTGCGCACTCCCTCCGCCCAGGTCTCGGTCGCCACCACCTTGTCACCCTCAATCTTGAGACGCTGGATATTGGCGTAATCTTCTTCATCGCAGATATTGCACGGCGCGCCGATGGGCACATAGAGCCAGCCATCGGGGCCGAAGGCGATGTATTTCCAACCGTGGTGTTTGTCCGGAAACTGACTGGTGATGGTAACTGGTGCCGGGGGGTTATCGAGGCTCGACTCAATATCGTCAAAACGCAGGATGCTGGTGACGGCACTGACATACAGGTCGCCGTCCCTGAAGGCGACGCCGGTGGGGCGGGTGAGTCCCTCGGCGATGACTTTTACCTCGTCTGCCTTCTGGTCGCCATCGCTGTCCAGCACCGCGTACACCTTGCCCTCGCCCATGGAGCCCACGAACAGAGTGCCCTTGTCACCGCGCACCATATGGCGGGCGTTGGGAATGTTTTTGGCGTAAACCTCAATCTTGAAACCGTCCGGCAGCTTCAGTTTGTCGAGATGAATATCGCCCTTTTTGGCACTGGCGCCGGCGGCAAAGACCAGTGCCAGTGTGCCGGCGAGCGCGGCGAAGGTGTGGCGCGATGATGTGCGGTGCTTGAACGGCCCCATGGATGGACACTCCCTGAAAATGACAGGAGTGACCCTATCGGCTTTTTGGTCATCCGGCCAGAGCCTTCAGCCACCGAGAGCCTTCAGCCACTAGAAGCCATCAGCCATTGGCTACAGAGGAAAAGCCCTCAGCCTGGTACTGTCATCAGTGCAGAAGCGACACGTGCGCCACTGCCGGTGAGTTGATAGCCACCGGGGATCTGCTCCACCAAGCCTTCCAGCTCCAGATACAGCAGACTCGCCATCAGATCGCCGGTTTCGCCACCAGTGTCCCCCGCCAGTTGCTCGATACTGCGCGGATCATCGCCGAGGGCATGTACGATCTTCCGCTGTTCCTCAGTGAGCTCCGGTGCACACCCGGTGGATTCGTCGAACAGGCCCGACTGACTTGCCATCCCCGACAGCATGCCGCCGAGCTGCGCGGCAATATCGCCGCTGGTTTCCACCAGATGGGCGCCGTGCTTGATCATGTGGTGGCAGCCCCGCGCCAGCGGGTTGTGGATGGAACCGGGTATGGCAAATACCTCGCGGTTCTGCTCCAGCGCCAGGCGCGCGGTAATCAGCGAACCGGAGCGCACCGCCGCCTCCACCAGCAGGGTCCCGAGACTCAGGCCGGAAATGATGCGGTTGCGACGGGGGAAATTGCCGGCTTCCGGCGCGGTGCCCAGAGGCATTTCACTGACGATCGCACCGTCGGCAGCGAGGATCTGCTCGGCGAGAACCGCATTGCGCACCGGATAAATGCGGTCAACGCCGGTACCCAGCACGGCGATGGTCTTGCCGCCGCCCTTCATCGCCCCGCTGTGCGCCGCCGCATCCACGCCCAGCGCCAGCCCGGAGGTAATGGCGAAACCCGCAGCCGCCAGATCCGCGGAAAAGTCCCGCGCATTATCGAGCCCGGCCCGGCTGGCGCGGCGCGCGCCGACCACTGCCACCTGAGGCAGTGACAGGGTCGTGAGATTGCCGCTTATATACAGCACCGGCGGTGGGCGAGGGATTTCTTTCAGCAGTGGGGGATAGGCGTCGTCATCCAGGGATATCAGAAAGATACATTGCTCGGCGCAGCGCTCACGCTCGGCCAGCGCCCACTGTCCCAGCTCACCAGAGAGCCCGAGGCGCTGGAACTCTGCCAGCTGCATACGGGCGCGCTCCGGCAGTTTGCGGTTCAGGTTTTGCGGAGACTGCTGGAGAACGGAGGCAGCGGAGCCAAAACGCTCCACCAGTTGCCAGTAGAGACCGGGGCCTATTCCCTCTAAACGGAGAAGAGCGAGGGTAGCGGTCAACGCATCCATGCGTGTTCCTGTGTTTCGAAGAGAGTTAACTCAGAAGGGCGCGCTGCACGCGGGAGATCAACCGCCCGCGTTGCAGCATTCCAGGGAATCAGGGGTTCCTGACAAGGTCCATCACTGCCAGCGGCTTGTCCGCTTCCAGCACCAGGCCGAGGCTCATTTTTTCAAAGCTGCGGAACACCATCAGCACGCCGGCGCGCTCGTCCGGCAGTTTGACATTCTGGCGGGCCAGCTGGTCGCGTACGGTGGCGCCACGCTTGTAGATGGCGAGAACGTGGCCGGGCTCGAGGCCTTCGCGCAGACCACGGTTGATGGCCACCACGTCGTATTTCGCGACCTGAGTTACCCCCTCTTCCACGCCAAGGATCACGCCCTCCACCGGCACGGCGGGAGCGCCGGGCTGAAACAGGGCAGCGATGGCACGCTCCTCTACCGGCAACAGGCGGTCCTGCAGGCGGATGTCACGACTGGTGCGGGTGACATCCAGAGTGGCGACGGCGAATTCGGTGTTGGCGTTGTCCACATCCAGTTGACGCAGGTCCACGGAGCCCACATCCAGCGCCTGCTGCCCCAGATGTTCACCTGTGTAGGGGTCGGCATAAACCGGACCCGGGCGGTAGATGCCGTAGGACGGCAGCGGCTGACGGAAATCGCCGCGCGCGTAGATCTTCTCACCGGCGCCCATGAGGATGCGCTGGTCCTGGCCGGAAATCACGTAGGGCACGCCGTTGAAGGCGCCCGGGCCGACAACGCGAGAACGCGACAGGAAAGCGTTGATGGCATCCAGCGGAATGGCGGGGATGGCGGAGTCGATGGGCTCACGGCGCACAGACGGGCCGAGGCGGTTGTTGTCGACCGGACTCAGCCGGTACGCCGTTGGACCGCGCTCCAGCTCGAGGCGCGGCTGACCGTCGATATACACGAGGTTCAGGCGATCGCCAGGATAGATAAGGTGGGGGTTCTCAACCTGGGGGTTTACCTGCCAGATTTCCGGCCAGTACCAGGGCTGAGAGAGGAAGCGCCCAGAGATGTCCCAGAGGGTATCGCCCTTCTGCACCACGTAGGTGTCCGGGTGGTCAGGCTTCAGGCGTACGTCTTGCGCCTGCAGGCCGAAGGCCACCAGCAGGGTGGCGGCGGCGGCCAGAATTATTTTTTTCATGGAAGCATTCCTATGCTTTTTTGTCGCTAACGCTTTCGGCCTTATCGTTTGCTGCGGGACTATTTGATTACCGATCCTGGTTACCGATCGCTATCGCTGGGGGTTTATATCGCTATAATCTCTCAGCGCTGGACCGGTAGCGGCAATGGCCGCCTGTGAAAGGGGTATATAGGACGCCAACTGGCTCTGTGGCCAGAATGCGGTATGGGCCCCCAAATCAGCAACATAGTTCAGCAAATTTCAAGCGCGATCATTATGTTATCAGCGCAAGTTCCACTAAGACTAGAAGTTTGTCACAGGTGTTATGGCCAAACTTGAAATCCTAGAATTTCCCGATCCCCGTCTGCGCAAGGTGGCGGTTGCTGTCGCTGAGGTGACGGATACGCACCGCGCGTTGATCGAGGATATGTTCGAAACGATGTATGACGCGCCCGGTGTGGGGCTGGCGGCGACGCAGATCAATGTGCATGAGCGCATTGTGGTGATCGATGTCTCTGAGGATCAGAGTGAGCCGCTGGTGCTGATCAATCCGGAGGTTGAGGTGCTGGACCCGGAGATCCACAAGTACGATGAGGGCTGTCTCTCGGTACCTGGTTTCTACGAGACGGTGCAGCGCCCGCGCAAGATCCGCCTGAAGGCGCTGGATCGCAATGGCGAGGCCTATGCGCTGGAGGCCGAGGGTCTGCTGGCGGTGTGCATTCAGCATGAGATCGACCATCTCGATGGCAAGCTGTTTGTGGATTACATCTCTCCGCTGAAGCGCAATCGCATTCGCTCCAAGTTGGAGAAAGCCCACCGCCAGGGGGCGTGATCCAGTTCGCTTTGAAGCGGGTCCGGTGGCGGCACGGCACCGGGGACCTGCTTTCAGAACCGAGCTGGGCGCCCCCCTGGGAATACATCCCTGTACGCTGCGTCGGCAACATCCCTGTTGCCGACGCTTCTGAAAGCAGGTCCCCGGCGCCGCGCCTTCGCGTCCAGTATTTGGACTTCGTATCGAGTCCGCCCTCTTCTTATCTGAAAGAATTTTCATGAGCCTGAATATCATCTTTGCCGGCACCCCCGACTTTGCCGCCGTTCACCTGCAGACCCTGCTCGACAGTGAGCACAACGTCATTGCCGTCTACAGCCAGCCCGACCGCCCCGCGGGGCGCGGCAAGAAGCTGCTGGCGAGCCCGGTAAAGCAGCTGGCCCTGGAGCACGGGATTCCCGTATATCAGCCATTGTCGCTGCGCGATGAAGACGCGCAGCAGCAGCTGGCGGCGCTGAATGCGGACCTGATGGTAGTGGTGGCCTACGGGCTGATCCTGCCGCAGGTGGTGCTGGATACGCCGCGGCTCGGCTGTGTGAATGTGCACGCGTCGCTGCTGCCGCGCTGGCGCGGGGCGGCGCCGATTCAGCGGGCGGTGGAGGCCGGGGACCCAGAGAGCGGGGTGGCGATCATGCAGATGGAGGCGGGGCTGGATACGGGACCGGTGCTGGTGGAGGCGCGCACGCCGATTGCGGCGAATGAGACCGGTGGCAGTCTGCACGACAAGCTGGCGGGAATCGGTGGACCCGCGCTGCTGACCGCACTCGAACAACTGGAATCCGGCGCGGCCAAGCCGCAGGTGCAGGATGACAAACTCGCCAACTACGCGGGCAAGATCTCCAAGGAAGAGGCGCGCATCGACTGGGCGCGCCCGGCGGCGGAGCTTGAGCGCCTGATTCGTGCATTTAACCCGTTTCCGGTGTGCTGGACCGAGTTTGCCAGTGGCAAGGGCAATACAGAGCGGCTGCGCGTGTACAGTGCGCAGCTGGAACAGGGCTGCCACAACGATACGCCGGGAACGATTCTGTCGGCGGATGACGAGGGTATTCTGGTGGCCTGTGGGCGCGAGGCGCTGCGCCTGACTCAACTACAATTGCCGGGCAAGAAAATGCTGCCGGTGGCAGAAATACTGAAGGGCTACCGCGATCTGTTCGCCAAAGGCACCAGACTGGGTACCGACGACAGTATTGGTACCGGCAATATCGGTACTGGCCATGAATGACCCGAGAGCGCTGGCGGCGCGTGTGATCAGCCGCCTGTACCAGGACCGCGGTTCGCTGCAGCGGCTGCTGCCGTGGGCGGAAAAGCAGGTGGAGGAAAAAGACCGCGGCCTGCTGCGGGAACTGTGCTACGGCACCGCCCGCTTTGCCCCGCGCCTGGAACTGCTGCTAACCAAGTTGCTGCGCAAGCCGATCAAAGATGAAGAGCTGGAAGCGCTGATGCTGGTCGGACTGTATCAGCTGGAATATACCCGTATCCCCGACCACGCCGCCATCAGCGCCACCGTCGAAGCCGCGCGCGCGCTCAAGCTCGGGCATGCCACCGGTGTCGTCAATGGCGTGCTGCGCAATGCCCTGCGGGATAAGGAAGCGCTCACCCGCAAACTCTCCGGCAACCCCCAGTTCAGCTCCGCACACCCGGAGTGGCTGCAGCAGGCAATCAAGAACGCCTGGGGAGCGGAGGCGAAAACCATCTTCACCGCCAACAACAGCAACCCGCCCATGACCCTGCGGGTGAACCTGTCGAAGCTGACCCGCGACGACTATCTCAAGCAACTCGCCGACGCCGGCATCCCCGCCCAACCCTGTGCATACTCCGAGGCCGGCCTGGTGCTGGAACACCCCGTTGCCGTCACCCGCCTGCCCGGCTTCGACCACGGCCTCGTCAGCGTCCAGGATCAGTCCGCACAACTGGCCGCCGAATTGCTCGACCCGCAGCCCGGTGAGAAAATCCTCGACGCCTGCGCCGCCCCCGGCGGCAAAACCTGCCACCTGCTCGAGCGGCAACCGAATCTCGACCTCAGCGCCCTCGACATCGAAGAAGAGCGCCTCGACCGCGTCATCGAAAACCTCGAGCGCCTGGGTTTGAGCGCCCAGCTCATCTGCGCCGACGCCGCCGAACCGGAACACTGGTGGGACGGCCAGCGCTACGACCGCATCCTCCTCGACGCCCCCTGCTCCGCCACCGGCGTCATCCGCCGCAACCCGGACATCAAACTCCTGCGCCGCCCCGACGACATCCCCGAACTGGCCGAGCTCCAGGGCCGTATTCTTCGCGCCATGTGGGGCCTGCTGAAGCCTGGTGGCACCCTGCTCTACGCCACCTGTTCCATACTCCCCGAGGAAAACAGCGCACAGGTGGCGCGCTTCATTGCGGAGACACCGGATGCGAGGGACAATACGCCGCAATTAATGAACGATCAGCCCTGGGGGCTGCCGCAGGAAGCGGGTATGCAATTGCTGCCCGGCATTCATGCGGGCGACGGCTTCTATTACGCGAAGCTGGAAAAACTGCTTCCGAAGAATTGAAGACGGTGCTCGAAACCGTCGCTTACGAAGCACAACAGTGAAAATTGAAGGCTGAGTGCCGGGTACGGGTTTTCAGGAGCGTCGCAAACAGGAAGTTTGCGCCGCAGTGCCCAGGGATGGGTGTATGGGGGGCGCCTAGCCCGGTCCTGAAAACCCGTACCCGGTGCTCGGCCGCCACCGCACCAGCTTCAAAAGACTCTGGTGGGCAAGGCACAAAGGCCAGATAACACGGGCCCACAACACCCAATATGAAAATCATCATTCTCGGCGCCGGCCAGGTCGGCGGATCTCTGGCGGAAAGTCTGGCCTCGGAACGCAACGACATTGTTCTGGTGGACAGCGACGAGAAAACCCTGCGCGAGTTGCGCGACAAGCTCGACATCGGTGTCGTCCACGGCCACGCCTCGCACCCCGACGTACTGCAGGAAGCCGGTATCGAAGACGCCGACATAGTGGTTGCCGTCACCAACAACGACGAAACCAACATGGCTGCCTGCCAGATCGCCCACACCCTGTTCCGCGTCACCACCAAAATCGCCCGCGTACGCGCCGCCGCCTACCTGCAATACCCGGAACTCTTCTCCACGGACGCCATCCCCATCGACGTCCTCATCAGCCCCGAGCAGATCGTCTCCGAATACATCTCCCGGCTGATCGAACACCCCGGCGCCCTGCAAGTACTCGACTTCGCCGATGGTCGCGTACAGCTCGTCGCCGTGCGCGCCGTCCAGGGCGGCCCACTGGTAGGACACCAACTGCGCTACCTGCGCGAACACATGCCCAAAGTCGACACCCGCGTCGCCGCCATTTATCGCAGAAACAGCCCCATCATCCCCCAGGGCTCCACCGTCATCGAAGCCGGCGACGAAGTCTTCTTTATCGCCGCACGTCAGGATATCCGCGCCGTCATGAGTGAACTGCGGCGGCTCGAACACGGCTACAAACGCATCACCATCGCCGGTGGCGGCAACATTGGCCTGCGCCTGGCACACCGGCTGGAAAACCGCTATTCGGTGAAGGTCATCGAGAGGGACCACGACCGCTGCCTGTTCCTGTCCGAGGAACTCAGCAACACCATCGTGCTGCACGGCAGCGCCTCCGACCAGGACCTGCTGCTCGAGGAAAATATCGAAGACACCGACGTATTCCTCGCACTCACCAACGACGACGAAGCCAACATCATGTCATCGCTGCTGGCCAAGCGCCTCGGCACCCGCAAGGTCATGGCACTGATCAACAACCGCGCCTATGTGGACCTGGTGCAGGGCGGCGAGATCGACATCGCCATTTCCCCGCAACAGAACACCATCGGCAGCCTGCTCACCCACGTGCGCCGCGGCGATATGGTCAATGTGCATTCCCTGCGCCGCGGCGCCGCGGAGGCCATCGAGGTGATCGCTCACGGCGACAGCCGCACCTCGAAAGTGGTGGGCAAGAAAATAGAGGATATCGACCTGCCGGAAGGCGCCAGCATCGGCGCCATCGTGCGCGAGCGGAACGGCGAGAGCCAGGTTCTGATCGCGCACGACAACATCATTGTCGAAACCGATGACCATGTGATTGTTTTCCTGGTCGACCGCCGCCACACCCGCCATGTGGAGCAGCTGTTCCAGGTGGGCTTCGGGTTTTTCTGATGGTGACTTTTTCGATGATGGTGAACCGTTAAATGCGTCTGGCAGTCATTGCACGGGTCTTCGGCATTCTGCTGACCGTATTCAGCCTTACCCTGCTGCCGCCCATCGGTGTGTCACTGTGGTACCACGACGACACGCATGTCGCCTTCAGCATCGCCTTCGGCATCACCCTGCTCACCGGTCTGTTCATGTGGCTGCCGGTGCACGACCTGAAACAGGATCTGCGCACCCGTGACGGTTTCGTGGTGACCTCCCTGTTCTGGCTGATTCTCGGCAGCTTCGGCGCGCTGCCACTGATTATCAGTCCCCAGCCGGACCTGAGCATCGTCGATTCAATTTTTGAATCCATTTCCGGACTCACCACGACCGGCGCCACCACCATCGTCGGCCTCGATACACTGCCACCGGCAATCCTCTACTACCGCCAGCAGTTACAGTGGTTCGGCGGTATCGGGGTAATTGTGATCGCGCTGGCGATCCTGCCGATGCTCGGTATCGGGGGTATGCAGCTGTACAAGGCGGAAATTCCCGGGCCGGTCAAAGACACCAAGCTGACGCCGCGTATCGCCGAAACCGCCCGCGCCCTGATCGTCATTTATGTGGCGCTGACGGTGCTGTGCGCCATCGGCTACTGGTGGGCGGGGATGAGTGTGTTTGATGCCATCGGCCACTCCTTTTCTACCGTCGCCAACGGGGGCTTCTCGACCCACGACGCCAGCATGGGCTTTTACGCCCACAACAATGCGATCATGGCCATCGCCATCATTTTCATGCTGACCGCAGCCATCAACTTCGGCCTGCATTTCTATGCGTTCAGCAACCGCACCGTCAAACACTACTGGAAAGATTCCGAGTTCCGTTTCTATATTCTGGTGACCCTCGCCGCCTGCGCCATCATCGTCGGCTATCTGTATATTTCGGGTACCTTCGATATGCGCGGCAGTTTCCTGCACGGGGTTTTCCAGGTGGTTTCCATCGGCACTACCGCCGGTTTCGGCTCCGAGAGCTTTGCCTCCTGGCCGGCATTCCTGCCCTATATTCTGCTGATGCTGGGCATCATGGGCGCCTGCGCCGCCTCCACCTCCGGGGGGATCAAGGCGGTGCGCGTGATGCTGATTGTGAAGTCCGGCCTGCGGGAACTGAACCGCCTGGTGCACCCGAGCGCAGTGGTGCCCATCAAGGTCAACCGCAAGAGTGTACCGCCGCGGGTTACCGACGCGGTGTGGGGATTTTTTGCGATTTATATTCTCTCGTTTTTCGTGCTCACCATTGTGGTGATGGCGACGGGGGAGGATTTCGTCACCTCCTTTTCCACCGTGGCCTCCTGCCTCAGTAATATCGGCCCGGCACTGGGCGATGCGGCGGCGCACTATGGTGAGGTAAACGAGATGGCGAAGTGTTTTCTGATTCTGGCAATGCTCGCCGGGCGCCTGGAAATTTTTACCCTGCTGGTGCTGCTCACCCCCGCGTTCTGGCGCCACTGAGGACCCACTACAAATCTGCTCGCGAGCGACGATTTCTAGAGGTGTCCAAACGTTGTTGAATAAAGATCATTCGAGCGTGTCGTGGCGCGCGCGGATAATCTGCCAGTAACGCGGCACAAAGCGGTACAACACCAGGATCTCCAGCAGACAGCCGAGCAACGTCAGCGCCTCGAGGGTATGGTCGAAGATATTCTCTGCCCCCGACCCCTCCTCGAACATCTCAATCGCCACCAGATCCGCAAACCCCATTCCCAGCACCAGAAACACCACCAGTGCCGCCATTCGGGAAATCCAGTCCGGCGCGACCCTGAAGGGCTTTTTCAACCACAGCATCAATACCGGCAGTGCACTTAACTGTATCGTGTAGCGAACAACCACCAGCACCGTGTAAGCGGCTCCTATGGCATCGAAATACCACAGTAGCGGGATCAGGCAGAGCACAAAAACCCGATCCGCGATGGGATCCAGAAATGAACCCAGGCGGGATATCCAGCCAAAGCGTCGCGCCAGCAGGCCGTCGATCAGATCCGTCAACGCCGCCACGCAGTACACGCCCAGCGCCCACTGGTGTTCATGTGTCAGGGTCAGCCAGATGATTACGGGGATCAGCGCGATGCGCACGCTGGAAAGCAGATTGGGCAAGTGACGCCAGCGGGATGCCGGTACGACGTTTTCCTCCGCAGCCTTGGGTCTGATTTGTCTGGTCATCGCGACATGGCACTGTGAAACTCTGGCATCCGTTACGGACGCGTGTAGACCTGTACAAACATAGACCATCGAAGAGACAAATCCGCTACCGGCCGTCGTTGCACGATCGCCCTACCCACAGCTCCGTGGTGGTCATTCGCGACAAATGGCGCTTGCGCGACTGTATGGCAATAGTCAGCGTCATTGAATTCTGCCAAAGTAGCCCGTTCACGGAAGTAAAAATAACGACAGGGCAAGATGGCAAAAAATACCAGTGAGCTGTTGGCTCAACTGAAGATCGAGCGCGATGCGCCCGCGGAATCCAGCAGGTTCGGTTCCCGAGCCACACTGGCGATTGGCGCCGGTGTTATCGCCACCGGGCTGCTGGCGGGTCTGCTGTTTGCCGGCGACGGCGCTGAGCCCAACACGGCCGCCCTGCCGGCCTCGGCACCCGCCACGGACGAAGTCTCCGTGGCATCATCACGACTCGATCTGCCTCCGCCGGCCAAAATCCCCCATTCTGACGCCATCCTCAATGCTTCGGGCTATATCACCGCGCGGCGCATGGCGACGGTGTCCGCCGAGGTCATGGGCCTGATTACCAGCGTGGATGTCGAAGAGGGCATGCGCGTGGAGCAGGGCCAGGTTCTCGCCACCCTCGACGCGGCGGTAGCCACAGTGAACCGCGACTTCGCCCTCGCCCAGGTGCGTGTGATGGAGGCCCGCGCCTCCGGTATTCAGGCAAATCTCGCCGAAGCCGAGCGCCAACAGGTGCGCTTTGCCGGGCTGATCGACCGCAATTATTCCAGCCGTGCCGAGTTGTCACAGTCCCAGGCAAATGTTGCCAGCCTGAAGGCGAACCTGGTGAGCGCACAGGCGGACATCGCCGTCGCGAAACTCGAAGTACGCAGACAGCAGGAACGTCTGGATGACCACACCATCCGCGCCCCCTTTTCCGGCATTGTCACCCAGAAGAATGCCCAGCCCGGTGAGATCGTGGCCCCCAGCTCCGCCGGCGGCGGTTATACGCGCACCGGCATCTGCACCATCGTGGATATGGATTCCCTGGAAATCGAAGTGGATGTGAACGAAGCCTTTATCGGCCGCGTGAAGGCCGGGCAGAAGGTGCGCGCGAATCTCGATGCCTACCCGGACTGGGATATTCCCGCGACGGTGATCGCCATCATTCCCACCGCCGACCGCGCCAAGGCAACGGTACAGGTACGCATCGGCATAGATGACAAAGATCCGAGAATTTTGCCGGATATGGGTGTGAAAGTGGCGTTTCTCAGAAACGACGCGTAGCCGTCACAAGTCGCGCACAAACGCGTAAACCGATAATTAACCGAGGGTTTGATGATGTCACAGGAAGCGCTGTTTGAACTCAAACAGGTGGAAAAGAGTTTTGTCAAAGGCAAAGAAACCATTTCCATCTTCAACGACCTGAATATGACGATCGCGCGCGGCGACTTTCTCGCCATCATGGGTCCCTCGGGCTCCGGTAAAACCACTCTGCTGAATATGCTCGGCGGCGTAGATCAGCCCAGCGGTGGCGAAATCTGGTTCGACGGCGCGCGCATGGACAATCTGAGCGAGAGCAAACTCACCAAATGGCGCGCCCACAATATCGGCTTTATATTCCAGTTCTACAATCTGATGCCGATGTTGAACGCCGCGCGCAATGTGGAACTGCCGCTGCTGCTCACAAAACTTTCGCGCGCACAGCGCAAACGCAGCGTAGAAGCCGCGCTGGCACTGGTGGGACTTTCCGATCGCGCCAAACACATGACCAGCGAAATGTCCGGCGGCCAGCAGCAACGCGTCGCCATCGCGCGCGCCATTGTGTCTGACCCAAAACTGATTCTGTGTGACGAGCCCACCGGTGACCTCGACCGGACGACCGCCGACGAAATCCTGGAAATGCTGCAGCTGCTCAACCGCGAGCACGGCAAGACCATCGTGATGGTCACTCACGACCCGGCCGCCGCCTCCTACGCGAAACAGACCGTGCATCTCGATAAGGGGAAATTCGTGCACAAGGAAGTGGCGGCATGAACGATCTCTATCTCATCTATAAAAACATGACGCGCAAACCCCTGCGTCTGTTTTTGACCTGCTTTGCGATATTCATTGCCTTCCTGATCTTCAGCGCGGTGACGACGTTGAAAGGCGCACTGGATTCCGGCGTCGACCTCGCTGCGGACGACCGCCTGGTGGTAGTGAACAGTATCAATTTCACCAAATCCCTGCCTATTGCCTACTACCGCAAGGTCGCGGCCATAGAGGGCGTCAAGGAAGTCACCCACCTGAACTGGTTTGGCGGTTATTACCAGGATGCCAAAAACCAGATCATCACCATGGCGGTGGAACCGGAATCCTACCTGCGGGTTTACAACGAAGTGGTGGTAAGCCCCGAGCAGAAGGCCGCCTGGCTGCAGACCCGCCAGGGGATCCTGATCGGCAGAAAGCTCGCGGACGCCCAGGGCTGGAAAGTCGGCGACAAGATTCCCCTCTCTTCCAACATTTTTTCCCACAAAGATGGCGGCCATAGCTGGGAATTTGTGGTGAGCGGTATTTTTGACGGTGTCGACGAAAACTACGATACCCGCTACGCCGTGTTCCATTACAAGTACTTTATGGAAACCCAGACTTTTGGCGGCGACTGGATAGGCTGGATGACACTGGTCACCGAGGACCCATCCATCAACCAGCGGGTGGCGGATGCCATCGACGAGTCCTTCGCCAACTCGCAGAACGAAACCGATACCAGCACCGAAAAGGCCTTCAATAAAGCGTTTATCGAACAGATCGGAAATATCGGCCTGATTATTTTTGGCGTGGTGTTTATGGCCTTTTTCACCATTCTTATCGTGGTCGGTAACACCATGGCACTGGCGGTGCGCGAGCGCACCGGCGAGATCGCAGTACTGAAAACCCTCGGCTTTTCAGCGCCCAGGGTATTCGGCATGGTGCTGATGGAATCCCTGCTGGTCGCGCTGATCGGGGGTTTTCTCGGGCTCGCCATGGGCTGGCTTGTCATTGAGGGCGCCAAGTCCTCCATGGCCCAGTTCCTGCCGAATCTGTCGATGGGAGGTGACATCATCGCCCAGGCCGTGCTGTACATGATCCTGCTGGGGCTGGTGACCGGATTGATTCCCGCCTACAACGCTCTGCGTCTCAATATCATCACCGCGTTCAACCGGAGCTGACATCATGACTTCACTCTTTGCCCAGATTGGCACCGTGGCGATGATGAACATTCGCAGCCTGCCCCGGCGTCTGTGGATGTCGCTGGCCATGGTGCTCGCCTCCGCGGTTGTGGTGGCCATACTGCTTGCATTTCTCGCTATGGCGAAAGGTTTCGAGTCAACCATGAACGGTGCCGGTTCCGACCGTATCGCGGTGCTGATGCGCGAGGGATCGGCGGCGGAGCTGAACAGTGTGGTGAGCCGTGAACAGGTCAACCTGATCGAGGAGTCTCCCGGCATCGCGCGCGACGCCGAGGGCGCACCGCTGGTTTCGGCGGAGCTCTATGTGATTGTCGATGGCCTGAAAAAATCCACTGCCACTGAGGCCAATATTCCCCTGCGCGGCATCAACGCCAACGGCATGGCGATGCGTGAAAACATGCGCCTGATTGAAGGCCGCATGTTCACACCCGGTACCAATGAACTGATTGTGGGTGCCGGCGTACTGCGGGAATTCGATGGCTTTGCCATCGGCGAGGAAGTGCGCTTTGGCAAGAACGTGTGGACGGTGGTGGGCGTATTCACCACCGGTGGCAATGTGTTCGAGAGCGAACTGTGGGCGGATATCAAGGTCATCCAAAGCCACTACGACCGCGGCAGCAGCTACCAGACCATCCGTGCGCAACTGGAAACGCCGGGAGATATCAGCGGCCTGGAAAAAACCATCGAGCAGGAGCCGCGCCTCAATCTCGAGGTGCAAACCGAAAACGCCTACTTTGCCGCCCAGGGCAAGCAGCTCGAGTATATGGCCATTTTCGGGCGCGTAATCAGCGCCATCATGGCACTCGGCGCGCTCGCCGGGGCACTGAACACCATGTACACCTCGGTCTCTGACCGCGCCAAGGAAATCGCCACATTGCGCACCCTCGGCTTCAGCAACTTTTCCGCGTTCTGCGGCACGATGATTGAAGCACTGGTACTGGCCGCTGCCGGCGGCCTGCTCGGTTCCGCCGCCGCCTTTCTGTTCTTCGACGGCCTGAGTGCATCGACCCTCGGCGGCAGCTTTACCCAGGTGGTGTTCAGTTTCGAAATGTCCCCAGACCTGTTCGCGCAGGGCGCGCAGCTGGCACTGTTGATCGGCTTCGTCAGCGGCTTCTTCCCCGCCTGGCGGGCGGCGCGGCTGCCGGTGATTGTGGCCTTCCGCGCGGCAACCTGATTACCAGCTTTCGTTTTCCTCAGTATCTTCCCCCTCCCGCGCCGGAGGGGGAGCAACACACGCTATGCCGCGTCTGCCCCGGGATAAAACAGCCCCATGCGATATCGATGCCGTTGAGCGCGGTGGACCAATACCCCCAGCGTAAGCAACAGCGCCAACCCCTCCGCCGCCGGGCCGGCAAGCCAGATACCGGTTTCACCAAACTGCACAGGCAACAGAAATACCAGCGGCAGCGCAAACAGATAGGTTTTTGACAGGCTCAAAAAGCTCGCGCGAGCGGCATCACCAATACTTTGGAAAAACATGTTGACCATCATTAATGGGCCCAGCAAAAAAAGTGCGAGCGTTGAAAGGGGCAGAATACGCGCGACTTCTTTGGCGATACCGATATCGTCAACAAACCAGTTTCCAAAGTAATCTTTTATCAACCATATCAATGCCTGGATCAGCAGGCAGTAAACCAGCGCTGAAAGAATCGCAATTTTTATTCCACTATTAGTGCGCTGGAATTTTTTCGCACCAACGTTATTTCCGGTAATGCTTTGGAATGCCATGCTGAGGCCAAGGAGCGGTAAAAATACAAACGTCATCAAGCGGGTAATAATTCCGTAGGCGCCGACCGTGGTTGCGTAATCTCCATGGTTCCAGATTTGCAGGTTGTACAATATGGCGGCCGATGACAGCGCCAATCCAACATAGGTCAGACTTGAAGGCGCGCCAAGCGCAAGAAACGCTCGCCAGCGGCTTCGCTCAGATGAGAGCAGTACAACCTGAAGCCGCACAGGATTTTTCCTCGTGCGGCGAAAGCCAAATACCACCAGCAAAGACAAAAACTGAGCCGCAACGGTGCCGCAGGCGGACCCCGCCACGCCCATGTGCAGTTGCGCAATAAACACGTAATTGAGCACCCCGTTGAACAGCACGGATGCCAGCGATATCAGCGCCATAAAGCCGACCTGGCCCTCGCAGCGCAGGGAGTCGCCATTGATATTCAGAATAAACATCAGCGGTGAGCACAGAATCAGTATTGAAATGTACGTGTAACTCATGTGCGCCAGCTCTGCCGAGCCACCGTTCGCCAACAGCGAAACCGGTTTCCCGAATATCAGAAACAACCCGACAAGTAATACGCAGACCAGCAACGACAGACTAATGGCCTGCGCGAATGCTTCTCTCGCAGCCGGTTTATCCCCGGCGCCGAGCGTACGCGCCATAACACTGGCGAAACCGTTGGAAACCAGGGTGGACAGGGCGACGACCAACATCACCGCCGGAAACATCGACGTTACCGCCGTCAGTGCATCGGCACCGACAAAGACACCCAAAAAGTACGCATCCACCAAATTGAAGGACCCGTTGACCAGCATTATCAGGATGATGGGTGCCGCGTTTTTTACAAAGACCGAGCCGAGGGATCCGCTCAGAAATCTGTTTTCTTCACTGTGCTCAGTCATCGGTTTTTTTCCGCTGAAGTGTGTCGATGGCATCGAATTTTTCCATCACCAACCCTTTGATATCCTCGGGCCAGGCGCTGATCGCCGCTTCAAAATTTCGCCGGCTGTTGCGATACAGCGCGCGCGCCGCCTCTTCAAACCCGGCCTCGTCGGCGAGCACCGACATCAAACCGTGCAGTTGATTCTGCTGCATACTGACGCGCTCTTCGGTGGACGCGTTTTTCATTGCACTGTCCACCAGCCGCCGCAAGGTCACCGAGGCACCGCCGCGCTGGGTGGCCAACCATTCCCAGTGCTGCGGTAACAGCGTGATTTCTTTCGGGATGACGCCCAGCTTGGGGCGACCGCGCTTGTTGGCAGTCCGCGCGCCTGTACCGGGCAGGTTGTCGATAACGGTTTGTACGTCGCCGCGCCAATGGAGGTCGACCCGCTTGCAGGTCTCCAGTTCAAACACCACCGGCTCAATCTCGCCGCCAATGGCTTTGGTCTGCCGCACGATGGTTTCCAGATCCCCTCTCGCAATCACCGTCCTGTCGTGTATCGCAACATATTCCTCAGCCATGATTTCTCTCTCTGAATCCGCCTTGTGGATTGATTATTACCCGGATATTAATTGAAATCAATTTACCCGGGTAAAAAGAGTTGCGCATCATCCGTGCAAAGCACCGCGCAGCCGCGCTCTGGAGGGCGCCCTGCCAGCAGGTCGGGGGAATTGGGGAAATCGGTGGTGGGGGCCTCGCGCTGCAAGGCCCCCTGCAAAACGGGCGGGGGAAAAGGGTGGACGGAAGATGCCGCTCGAATCAGCGGCGCGCTTTCTGGTAGATACGGCTTTTGCCCTCCGGCACCCGCCGGAAGCGCTTGTACTCCCACTGATACTGCTCCGGCGCCTCGGCAATACAGGATTCGACTCCACGGTTCAGTGCCGCCAGAGACACTTTCACTTCCTCGCTGAAGATCGCCTGCTCCGCCGGCAACAACACCAGCTCGAAACCGTCCTCGAGGCGCTTGGCGAACCCGAACACCACCTTGCAGCCGGTGCGCTGGATCAGGTTGTAAGCCAGGGTCATGGTGAGCGTCGGGTGGCCAAAGAACGGCGCAAAGTCGCCCCCGGAGAGGTCTGGCTCCTGGTCCGGCAGCACACCGACGATGCCGCCGTCCTTCAGTGCCTTCAGCAGCGCGCGTACGCCGCGCACGTTGGTGGGCACGAGATGGGCGCCGGTTTTCTCGCGGCCTTCGCGGATCAACGGGTCCAGCGCGGTAATTTTAGGGGGAGCGTACAGGCTGGTGGTGGGGCCGACGGTGGCGAGAAACTGGCCGAATATCTCCCAATTTCCTATATGCGGCGCGAGTACCAGTACCCCGCGACCTTCGCTGACCCCTTCGGTCAGCAGCTGCTGGTTGCGCACCCGCACAATCACGTCTTCGGCGCGGCTCCACGGCTGCCGCCAAAGACTCGCGACCTCAAAGCCGGTAATGGCGGTGTTGACCACGCTGTCGCGGGCGAGCTTTTCCCGCTCCGCCGAGGGCATTTCCGGGTAGCAGCGCTGGAGGTTGATGCGACTGATACGCAGGTTATCGCCGCGGCTCCACACCGCCACGCGTCCCACCGCCCCGCCGAGACGGCGCGACCAGCGCAGGGGCAGCCGGCCCACCAGTTTCAGTGCGCCCGCCGCCAATTGCCCTTTGATATCCAAAATCCGTACTTCCTTCTCAAATCCATCGCTACAGCGACGTTTCAGTATGGCTCTCCGGCGGAGAGCTTTTGTCACGCGCGCTGTTTAGTGCGCAACCACCTGCCGCTATAATTGCGCCCCTTGTCTTTTCACCCAGCTGAAACCGGAGAATGTGGTGTCCGAGCAACAAACCAGCGGTTCTGCCCCCGCGCAGGATCTGAGCACCTTTCAGGGACTGATTTTCACCCTGCAGGAATACTGGGCGCGCCAGGGGTGCGTCATTCTACAGCCTCTGGATATGGAAGTGGGTGCAGGCACCTTTCACCCCGCCACCTTCCTGCGCGCCATCGGCCCGGAAACCTGGAATGCCGCCTACGTTCAGCCCTGCCGCCGCCCTACCGACGGTCGCTATGGTGAGAACCCCAACCGCCTGCAGCACTACTACCAGTATCAGGTGGTGATGAAGCCCTCCCCCGCCAATATCCAGGATCTGTACCTGGACAGCCTGCGCGCACTGGGCATCGATCCGGCGATTCACGACATCCGCTTTGTGGAAGACAACTGGGAATCCCCAACCCTCGGCGCCTGGGGCCTCGGCTGGGAAGTGTGGCTGAACGGTATGGAAGTCACCCAGTTCACTTACTTCCAGCAGGTTGGCGGTCTCGAGTGCTATCCGGTCACCGGCGAAATCACCTACGGTATCGAACGTATCGCCATGTACCTGCAGGGAGTGGAATCCATTTACGACCTGGTTTGGACCCGTCGCGCCGACGGTACGGCCGTCACCTACGGCGATGTGTTCCATCAGAACGAAGTGGAGATGTCCCACTACAACTTCGAGCAGGCGGATGTGGAGTTCCTGTTCCACACCTTCGATCACTGCGAGCGTGAGAGCCAGCGGCTGATCGACCTCGGCCTGCCGCTGCCGGCCTACGAGCAGGTGATGAAAGCCTCTCACGCATTCAACCTGCTGGATGCGCGCCACGCGATTTCCGTCACCGAACGTCAGCGTTTCATCCTGCGCGTGCGCACTCTGGCCCGCGCGGTCGCCCAGGCCTATTTCGATGCGCGCCACGCCCTCGGCTTCCCGCTCGCTACCGAACAGGCCCGCAACGATGTTTTGGCTCAAATTGAAGCGCAGAAGGAGAAGAAGTAATGGCTCAGGATTTTCTGGTTGAGCTGGGCACCGAAGAGCTGCCCCCAAAAGCGCTGAACACGCTCATGCAGGCCTTTGCTGATGGCATCGAGCAGGGTTTCAAAGACGCCGAGCTTTCCTACGGCGAGATCAAGGCTTTTGCCAGCCCCCGCCGCCTCGCGGTCTCCGTGAGCGACCTGGTCGAGCAACAGCAGGACAAACAGATCGAAAAACACGGCCCAGCCGTGGCCGCCGCATTCGATAAAGACGGCAAGCCGTCCAAGGCCGCCGAGGGTTTTGCCCGCGGTAACGGCGTCACTGTCGATCAACTGGCGCGGGTGCAGACCGACAAGGGCGAGCGCCTGGCATTCATCAGCGAGCAGAAGGGCGAAGCCACCGAAAAGCTGCTGGGCGAGATCGTCAGTAAATCCCTGGCGCAACTGCCGATTCCGAAGCGCATGCGCTGGGGTGCGCGCAAGGAAGAATTCGTACGTCCGGTACACTGGCTGCTGATGCTGTTCGGCAACAAGGTGGTGGATGCGGAAGTGCTCGGCCTGAAAGCCGGAAACACCACCCGCGGCCACCGCTTTCACTGCGACAGCGCACTTACCGTTGCCTCCGCCAATGACTATGTGCAACAGCTGCGCGAGCCGGGTTTTGTGGTGGTGGATTTTGCCGAGCGCCGCGAAATGATTCGCGAGCAGGTACAGGCGGAAGCCAACAATGTGAACGGCGAAGCGGTGATCGACGACGCACTGCTGGACGAAGTCACCGCACTGGTGGAGTGGCCCGTCGCACTGACCGGACGCTTCGAAAAGCGCTTCCTTGACGTGCCCGCGGAAGCGCTGATCTCTTCCATGAAGGAGCACCAGAAATATTTCCACGTGGTGGACGAAGACGGCCAGCTGCTGCCGTTCTTTATTACCGTATCCAATATCGAGAGCACCGACGCCAAGCAGGTAATCGAGGGTAACGAGCGGGTCATCCGCCCGCGCCTGTCTGATGCCGCCTTCTTCTTCGAGACCGACAAAAAGACCAGCCTCGAAGCGCGTCGGGAAAAACTCAAGACCATCGTGTTCCAGCAGAAGCTGGGAACCGTCTTTGACAAAACCGAGCGCCTGGCAAAACTGGCAGCGGCAATTGCGGGAAAAATCGGGGGCGATTCCGCACTGGCGCAACGCGCCGCGCAGCTGTGCAAATCCGATCTCGTTACCGAAATGGTGTTTGAGTTTGCGGACATGCAAGGCATTGCCGGTTACTACTATGCGGAAAATGACGGTGAACCGCTGGACGTGGCCAAGGCCATGTACGAGCAGTACATGCCGAAGTTCGCCGGTGACGAGCTGCCGGCTACCGAAACCGGTACCATCGTCGCCCTCGCCGACCGTATCGACACGCTGGTCGGTATTTTCGGTATCGGCCAACCGCCGAGTGGTTCGCGCGATCCCTTCGCGCTGCGCCGCGCCAGCCTCGGTGTTTTGCGTTTGCTGGTGGAAAAAAATATCGACCTGGATCTGCGCGAACTGCTCACCCTGGCTCGCGATGGCTACCCGCGCGCCGCGCTCGCCGAGTACGACAATGTGGTCGAGCAGACGCTGGCGTACATGATCGAACGCTTCCGCGCGCGCTATGAGGATGCCGGCATCAAGGCAGAGGTGTTCCTGGCGGTATCCGCACGCAAACTGTCGCGTCCGCTGGATATCGACAACCGCGTAAAAGCGGTGCACAGCTTCAGCCAGCTGCCGGAAGCGGAAGCCCTGGCTGCGGCCAACAAACGCGTGTCGAATATTCTCGCCAAACTGGAGGGCCCGGCGCCGAGCCAGGTGGAGCAGTCGCTGCTGCAGGAAGATGCGGAAAAAGCGCTGTACCTCGCACTCAGAGATGCGCAGGATGCGGTTGCGCCACTCTACGCGGAAGCGCGCTTCGAGGAAGGTCTCGCCGGTCTCTCCGGCCTGCGCGAAACCGTCGACAACTTCTTCGACGGCGTCATGGTGATGGCCGACGACGAACAGCTGCGCAACAACCGTCTGGCGCTGCTGGCGCAGTTGCGTGGCCTGTTCCTGGAAGTGGCAGACATTTCCCAGCTGGCACCCGCCAAGTAATTACCTGGCGATAACTGCACCATGGCCATCATCATTCTCGACCGCGACGGCGTCATCAATCAGCACTCGGACACACATGTCCGCAGTGCCGATGAGTGGCTACCTATCCCCGGCAGCATTGAAGCCATGGCGCAGTTGAGCCAGGCGGGACACCAGTTGGTGATTGCCACCAACCAGAGCGGTCTCGCACTCGGCTGCTTCGACCTCGACGACCTGGAAGACATGCATGCAAAAATGCGGGCACTCGTTGAAGATGCCGGTGGCGAGATCGCCGCGATTTTTTACTGCCCGCATTCTGACCATGACCACTGCCGCTGCCGCAAACCCAAACCGGGCCTGCTCGATGCGATTGAAGCGGAGTTCGATATCAGTCTGCACGACTGCTATTTTGTCGGCGACCAGAGAAAGGATTTGCAGTGTGCGGTGGCGAAAGGCTGCAAGCCCGTTCTGGTAAGAACCGGACGCGGTGAGCAGACCCTCGCCGCGCTGCTGCAGAATCCCGACGCAAGTCTCGTCGAAACACGGGTAATGGAAAACCTGGCACAGTTTGCGGACTTCCTGCTGCAATAAGAAAGCCGCAAACGGTATGTTTATTTTCAGCGGCAACTGCCGTTGGCACGACAGCGGTTTGAACAGCACTCCTCATCACTGGAACAGTGTTCATTTCTGGCAAGACACACCCCTGGTGCCGTGGTAAATGAGGCTTCGGCGGACCACGGGCTCCACTTGAATCCGGAATCCCGATAGCGCACTCGCCAGAAGTAGGTGGTGCCCGGTTCCAGATCAAACTGATCTTTGGTTTTGGTCAGATCGACGCCCTGATTTTGATTGATCTTAAAATAGCGGTCTTCCCACCGGAACCATTGCTCCTCTACCGGATTTTCGTAATTGCCCGCGGTAGTCGTGACCTGGAAGTGCGATGCCAGATGTGAGTTGCCGACTTCCATTGGATGGAATGGTGATGCTTCCAGCACAACATTTTCCGGAGCTACGAGCGATCCATTTGGTGCTGTCGCTATTGGCGCTACCGGTGCCGCACTGCCCGGCCGAAAGGTTACGGTATCAATTTCCGCACCGGGGAAATTTACCGTGTAATCTTGATTTTCGCCGCCGAGGCCGATTCGGCGCATCACAAATTTCGGATCTTCCCCGCCTTCCACTTCAACAAAGCTCCAACCCCACTCCACAATGGCTTTCTGGATAATATCCGAGTTGGCCTGGTTGTATTCGCCCCAGTAGGCGAGATCACCTTCCGCTCCAGAAACGTCCATATAGAAGTGCGAATGATCTCTGGTTTGTCCGCGCTGATAGCTGTGGTTGTGCCCATAGAAGTGCACGCTGGCCTTATTGCACTCTTTGGAAAAATCGATCAGCCGCGAGACAAAGTTTGCGGCGATGTTCGACTGCCCTTCCAGCCAGGTTTCACTGATATGGGCGTGATGGAACTGCGCAAACACAAAATCAATTTCCTGGTCTGTACAGGCTTCGGCCAGTATGTCTTCCAACCAGCTGAGCTGGTTGCCGTCACCATTGTTACTGTTCAGGGTAATGACTTTGATATTGCCATGGTCGAAGGCATACCACTGCTCGTCGCCCGCCGCCGTTCCGTTGCCGGGGTTGTGCATGTACTTGTAGTAGTTATCGTGGTTCTGTTCGTGGTTGCCCAACGCGGTGAAGTACGGCACCTTCTGGATCAGGGGCTTGGCCTCGTCAAAAAACTGGCTTTTCCAGTCGGTGTAGGTGGGCCCGGAATCTACCAGGTCTCCGGGTACCAGGACAAAATCCAGCGCGTTGCTCATATCGCTCTCCCCGGTCCACTGATGGACGTGGTGGGGAATGCTCTCATTTACGATACGACCGTGAATATTGGTAGCCGCACCACCCTGTTCCTGCATATCACTGTAAACGACAAAGTTGGTATCGGCGTCGCGGTCGGTGGGCATGGTGCGAAAACTGTGTAAGTCGCTGGACGCACCACCAGTGGTGACCTGGTAGTGATAGTAGGTATCCGCGGTCAGCCCGGTGAGTTCCACGGTATGAATTTGCGAGCCGGCGTTACCCGGTTGCGTACCGCCCGAAACGGTTGTGCCAAGCGCGGTAGTGGTACCGAAATCCACACGGCTCTCAGTTCCGGTGGTGGTTTCCCACATAATCACCATACTGTCGCTGGTCGCGCTTTGCAGATAGGGGCCAACCACAATGCCGGCGCTTCCGGAACCCACTACGGTAAAGTCACTGCTGTTAATCACCGTATAGCCATCATTGGCAAGGAACCACACCGTCCAGGCACCTTCCGCAAGGATCTCATTAAATACCACCTGGCCGTCGCTAACGCCCTGTCCGGCCGTTTTGCTGCCGTTTACGTAATACCACGCCGTGGATACAGGGTTGCCATCGGGTACGATTCCCTGCGGATAGATACCGACCCAGTCCGTCGGATTGCCTGGCCCGCCGGAAAAGGTGGCCGTGATTGGCTGACCCACGGTATAAGTCACACTGTCGGTGGTAATGCCTTGAGGAGAAGAAACTGAAAAATCGCTACTGGCCAGCGAGCTGTAGCCATTGTTGGCCAGAAACCAGATGGTCCAGTCACCCACAGGGAGCGCGTCATTGAAGGTAATCTGTCCGGCACTCAAACCGCCGCCTGCACTTTTGCTTCCATTTACATAGAACCAGCTTGTAGATGCGGGATTGCCATCCGGTATTTCATTCCGCGGATAGATGCCCAACCAGTCTGTAGCGTTGCCGGGCCCGTTGGTAAATATGGCTTCGATCGTTTCACCCTGGGAATATACCGGCTTGTCGGTGGAAACACGTTGAGCCCCTGCCGGAAGACTGAGTAAAGCCAGGAGGGCGGAGAATAAAATAGTGCTCGTGTTTTCGAGGCTTCTCATGTTGTTCTACCTTGTCGGGTGGCCTATGGGTGTCAGAATGCGGATGGCCCGAGGCTAAGGTAGATTTGTTTATCTCTGGTTACGCGGCCAACGAATGTTGGTTGAGTGGCGTCAATTTTCTCCCGGATGTGTTCGTATGTGCACGCGCTCCTGTTTTTGAGTAACCGTCAGAATTTTCCGGCTTCCCCGCTTAATCTGAAATATTTTTGGTTCAGGCAAGTTAATCATTGCACCGCTGAAAAGCTGCTTTTTCAGTTGTTGTCTGCGGTTGTTCTTATAGATATCTCCGCATCTTTGACGCGCATCCCCGTTTGGATTCTGGCACACACAAAAACGGAGGCTCTATGACCTCCGTTTTTGTTGAGCTTGCATATCACTCGATAAGTTACAACAACGCTTACAACAGCTCCGCCCACAGATCGTATTCGTCCGCGTGGGTGACTTCCGCCCACACCTTGTCGCCGGGGGCGAGATTGGTTTCACCGTTCAGGTACACCATGCCGTCGATTTCCGGCGCGTCGGCCCAGGAGCGGCCGATGGCGCCCTCCTCGTCCACTTCGTCGATCAACACTTCAATCTTGCGACCGATCTTCTGCTGCAGGCGCGCAGCACTGATCTGCTGCTGGTGGGCCATAAAGAGCTCCCAGCGCTCCTGTTTCACCTCTTCCGGCACCGCACCGTCCAGTTCGTTGGCCGGCGCGCCGTCTACGGCGGAGTATTTGAAGCAGCCCACGCGGTCCAGTTGTGCCTCGGAGAGCCAGTCCAGCAGGTACTGGAAATCCTCTTCGGTCTCGCCGGGGAAGCCAACGATGAACGTGGAGCGGATGGTCAGCTCCGGGCAGATCTCGCGCCACTTCTTGATGCGCGCCAGGGTCTTGTCTTCGAATGCCGGGCGTTTCATGGCCTTCAGCACTTTCGGGCTGGCGTGCTGGAACGGGATATCCAGGTACGGCAGCAGTTTGCCCTCGGCCATCAGCGGGATCACATCGTCCACATTGGGGTACGGATACACATAGTGCAGGCGCACCCACACACCCATGGAGGACAGGGCCTCGCACAGCTCCAGCATGCGGGTCTTCACCGGGCGGCCGTCCCAGAAATCCAGCTTGTATTTCAGGTCTACGCCGTAGGCGCTGGTGTCCTGGGAAATCACCAGCAACTCCTGCACACCGGCGTTGACCAGGCGCTCGGCCTCGCCCAGTACCTCGCCCACCGGGCGGCTCACCAGTTTGCCGCGCATGCTGGGGATGATGCAGAAGGAGCAGGAGTGGTTGCAGCCCTCGGAAATTTTCAGGTAGGCGTAGTGACGCGGGGTCAGCTTGACGCCCTGCGGCGGCACCAGGTCGATAAACGGGTCGTGGTCGGCTTTGGGCGGCACCACTTCGTGCACCGCATTGACTACCTGTTCATACTGCTGCGGACCGGTGACCGACAGCACGCTCGGGTGCGCCTGGCGAATGGTGTCTTCCTCCACGCCCATGCAACCGGTAACGATCACCTTGCCGTTTTCGTGCAGGGCCTCGCCGATGGCATCCAGGGATTCCTGTTTGGCGCTGTCGATAAACCCACAGGTGTTTACCACCACCACATCGGCGTCTTCATAGGAGGGAACAACTTCGTAACCCTCCATGCGCAGCTGGGTGAGGATGCGCTCGGAATCCACCGTCGCCTTGGGGCAGCCGAGGGAAACGAACCCCACCTTGCCAGATCCGGTTTTTCCCGGCTCCACTACGGTCGCACCAGCCACTGTATTGTCTGCACTACTCATGAAGTCCTCTGCCGGCGCCGTGGGCACCGTCACCGTTGATTAAAAAGCGGGCAATTCTAACGGGCGGCGACCGGCTTGCATAGCACGATGACCGGTCACTTTGGGCGGGAAACGGGGAAACCGGAATGCGCCGCGCTATGTTTGTCGCTGCCGTCATGAATCCCCGGGCGGGAATGCAATTGGTGCTTGTATTCCCTTTTTTGTACTTGTGTTCTTCGGGCCGCATAACAACAATGGCGCCCCGCCTCAACCACCGGAGCCCTGCCGTGCAACAGCTGATTCTCAACCCCCGCGCCGAACGACGACTCAAGATGGGTCACCTGTGGATCTACAGCAACGAGGTCGATACCAAGCGCAGTCCACTGAAGGGCCTGGAGCCCGGTGAGCAGTGTGAGATTCTCGACAGCAACGGCAAGGGCCTGGGCTACGCGCTGGTGAACCCGAACCAGCTTATCTGCGGCCGTCTGGTGTCGCGCAAAGATCCGTTCAACGGCAAACAGCTGCTGCGGCGCCTGGAGAGCGCGCTGGCGCTCCGCGAGCGCTACTTTCCTCACCCGAGCTACCGTATGGTATATGGTGACTCCGATGGTCTTCCCGGTCTGGTGGTGGACCGCTTCGGCGATTATCTGGTGGTACAAATCAGCAGTTGGGGTATGGAGCGCATGCTCGGGGATATCGTCGACGCGCTGATCACCCTGGTAAAACCCAAAGGCGTACTGCTGCGCAACGACCACCAGGGCCGCAAGGTGGAGGAGCTGCCGGAGGTATGTGAGGTGGCCCATGGTGAGGTACCGCAGATGGTGCCCTTCGAAGAGAACGGCGTATCCCTGCTGGCACCGGTATACCTCGGCCAGAAAACCGGCTGGTTCTACGATCACCGCGACAACCGGGCACGCCTGAACCAGTGGGTGAAGGGGCTGAATGTGCTCGATCTGTTCTCCTATGTGGGCGGTTGGGGTGTGCAAGCGCTCGCTCACGGCGCGAAGCAGGTGACCTGTGTGGATGCCTCCGGCCAGGCACTGGACTGGTGCGAGGAGAATGCAGCGCTCAACAACCGCAAGGATGACCTGGTGACCATTCAGGGCAAGGCGATCGACGCCATGAAGGAGCTGATCAACGAGGGCCAGCGCTTCGACGCCATCGTGCTCGATCCACCGGCGTTCATCAAACGCCGCAAGGACCAGAAGTCCGGTGAGGCCGCCTACCGCCATATCAACGAATTGGCACTGCGCCTGCTCGAGAAGAATGGGTTGTTAGTGAGCGCTTCCTGCTCCATGCACCTGGAGTCCGATACGCTGCTGGAAATCCTGCGCGGTGCCGGCCGCCACCTGGATAAAAACATCAGTATCATCGGCAGCGGCGGTCAGGGCGCCGACCACCCGGTTCACCCGTCCATTCCGGAAACCCGCTATCTCAAAGCGCATTTCGTACACCTGGCGGCGGGCGGCAACGTTTAGTTCAACGCTACCTTCACTTGACGGTGAACGAGCCAGAGAAAGCGTCTCTGGCCAATTTCTTCAGGTGGGAGGCCAGCCCGCGCGGCCACTGTTCAATGATGTGAAGGAAGCCCCTCCCATCGCCATGTTGCAGCGCGGCGAGCGCGTCGGTGTAGCCCGGTAGAGATTTTCCGAGGGCGACAATCGAGCGCTGTATCGCTTCGCGTGCGTGTTGTGACGTCCTCCCTCCCACGGCTCCCTGAAGCGCAGACGACCGTAGTGACGCCACGCTGGTCACGGCTTCGCTGTTTGCTCTTATCGCCGTATCAATCAGGCTTTTGATCGTATCGGCAGGGCTTTGCAGGCGGGCGTCGAGCCATTTCTGTTGCTGCTCGTTCAGTCCCAGCAGCTGGCTCAGCTCAGTTGCGGTTTGACCCTCGCTATCGCCGGTATCGCGGTTCGTACCGCCGGCACGGTCTCCCTCCACACTACCTCCCGGCAGGGCAGGCAGACGCGCGAGTATTTCTGTTTCGCTGCCACTGAAATCGACTTCCACCGGATAGCTGTTCTCGTCGTCGAAGATCATGACAGAGTCCAGTGCCGACTGACTCAGTGTACGTTTCAGTTGCAGAGCGACACGGCTGATATGCCCCTGGGCAATACGCTGGTGGCCACTGAAGGCGCTCACGCTGTGTGCGCTGGTATGGGGAGAGTTTTGGGTGTTTGCCATTATCGTTTCCTAACCTTTTGGTCAGAATTTTACCCAGCATTGAATCACAACCAAACCCCGCCGATCACTATTATGTGGAGAGTGACGCCACTCCTTTTGTCTGTTGGCGTGGAATCGCTACCTGGTTGATCGCCGCTCTGAGTTCGCGCCGTGTGGGAAGCCCACGTCCAGCAGATTAAAATTTGGCGTTACATCCGCACCGCAACGGAGGGTCTATGTTAAGACCGCTTCAACAATCCGATGTAGAGCGCCTGTCACAACTGTGGTTGCATCTTGCCTGTAGTAGTCACCCAAGCTTGCCGGTGAAGTTCTGGATGGCCCAGGCCCGCATTCTACGGCGAGAACTATCCGCGAAGTGTCGCGGTCGCGGGGTCGGTTCGGATGGAACCAGCCATTGGGTCTATACCCGCCCCGGTAGCGATGTGGCCGAGGGTCTGATTACCATCAGCAACAACAGACGGGTGGAGACTATTTTTGTATCTCCCGGTGAACAGGGCCACGGTGTAGGCAGTGCGCTGATGGAACAGGCCAAGTTCGGTCGCGTCCAGCTGGAAGCTTGTGTTCTGGAAGAGAACTTGCGTGGCCGCTACTTTCTGCAACAGCACGGCTTTGCGGAAACCGCGCGGAAGCACAACAAGGCCGCCAATCAGGATGAAATTTATATGAATTGTCGCGTGGCCTGAGCTGCGCTGTGATGTAGGAAATCGGTAAACACCGCCAAAATCGAGTCGTCGGTATTACGAGCCCTACAGTCCCCAAGCGCCGAATACTCAACCAGAATCATGTGACAACTGGCGCACTATTGGGCACAGATAGCGGTTGGCGTACCTATAGTTGTGTTCCACCTTTTGATCGCAGCTTGATATGGTCAACTATCTTCGCGGAATTCTCATCCTAATTTCCTTTACTACGCACTACCCTTGTCAGGCTACTGAAGGTGGCTTAGGCAGAGCCGTCACCGGCGCCCAGGGCACATTTTATGCGGGCTTGGTACCTCCAGACCCGGGGTTCAGCGCACAGCTCAGCTATCTGGGTTTTAACGGCGAAATCCGGGGAAAGCGCGAAGTCCCGATTGCCGGTGATTTGGCAGTCGGCCTCGATACATCTCTGGATATCGTGTCACTCACCGGCAGTTATATCTGGGACACAGATTCCACAACGTGGAATTTCGCGTCAATGATTACGGTTCCCTACATCTCACTCGATGCGCGTACGACGTTGGAGATAGGTCCATTCACAGGTGTGAACCGAGACCATACCAGAGACCTTTTCGATATTTACTTTGCCCCCGTCATCGCAGGGCTACACCTCAGTGAGGTCAACCACGTCTCTCTTTCGGTCTACATCTACGCTCCTACGGGTGATTACACGCTAGGGCGGCTGGCCAATCCAGGGTTAAACACCTGGACCGTTTCGCCGACAGTGGGCTATACGCAGTTGATGCAAGGCGGATCATTGGAGTGGAGCACGCTTACCGCCGTAGATTTCTATACCGAAAATGAAGACACCAAGATCCAAAATGGCGCTGTGTTACGTTTGGATTCGATTCTGGTTAAACGCTGCGCCAACGGACTTGGCTACGGTGTAGCTGGGGGGTGGATCAACCAGCTCGAGAATGATGAGGGTCCACTGGTGGATCGCCTGGATGGTTTTCGAGGGCGAGCACTCGCTCTTGGACCTTTAATTACCTATAGCAGGAAGATGCAGAGTCAACAGCAGGTAACAGTGTCGGCGCGCTGGATGAAAGAATTAAATGTGCGGCGGCGGCTGGAAGGTGATCCACTTCTTTTGACATTTAGCGTGACATTTTAGGCGACCAGACAGCATGCGCTATAGCGCACTTGCAATTTCGTAGGGAGAAATATGGTGAAAAATTTCTTGGTTTACTGCTCTATCAGTTTGAGCATTCTGTTCTCGCCGCTGAGTAACGCTGCCGACGATGTGGGCCCTGAGGAAGCGAGGGAAATAGCGAGAGATATCTATATTTACGCTTATCCTTTGGTTCTTATGAACGTGAGTAAAGATGTGGCCACCAATGTGGAGAAGCCGTCGTTTCCCAATGCGCCGATAAATCAGATCGCACACGCACGCAGCTTTCCCGATGCCAGCATGGATATTATCGCCAGCCCGAATGCTGACACTCTCTACAGCTCCATGACGTTCGATGTCAGCAAAGAACCGCTGGTTGTTATCGTTCCGGACTCTGGCGGTCGCTACTATCTGTTGCCCTTCCTCGACCAGTGGACTGATGTATTTACCGTACCAGGAAAGCGCACAACAGGCACCGCAGCACAAACCTTTGCCATTGTCGGTCCGGGGTGGCAGGGTAAATTGCCCTCAGGAATCACTCGTTATGACAGCCCTACGGCGCACGGTTGGATGGGCGGTCGAGTACAGACCAATGGGCCCTCAGACTACGAAGCCGTATACAAATTTCAGAAGGGCCTGAAGGCGGTTCCTCTCAGCGCCTATGGAAAACCCTACGTCGCCCCTAAGGGTCCGGTAAATCCAAATCAGGATATGCGCCCACCGGTGGATCAGGTGGAGAGCATGAAACCTGCTCAGTTTTTCTCTACCTTCGTGAAACTTCTGGAAGACAACCCGCCCCATGCGTCCGACTATCCGATACTCGACCGGATGAAACGTCTAGGTATGGAGCCAGGAAAAACGTTTCGCATGGAAAACCAGACAGCTCTCACCCGAGATGCTCTGGAGGCTGCAGCCAATGAGGCGTTACCCAAAATCAAACACGCATGGAAAGATTCCGGAGTATCAAAAAACGGCTGGAATATGAACCTTTCTGGAATGGGGAACTACGGCACCGATTATCTACGGCGGGCAGCGGTAGCCTACGGTGGGCTGGGCGCCAATGTGCCATCGGACGCAGTGTATCCGACGGCTTTTTCTGACGAAAATGGCAACCCGTTAAACAGTGACAATAACTATACCGTGCATTTTTCCAAAGATCAGATTCCTCCGGCGAACGCTTTCTGGTCCATGACCATGTACAACGATCGCCAACTTTTTACGGACAACCCCATCAACAGGTACGCAATCGGTGATAGAGATAAATTGATATTCAATTCCGATGGCTCTCTTGATATTTATATACAGCGAAAATCTCCCGGTCCAGATAAAGAACCCAACTGGTTGCCCTCTCCCGCGGAAGGCAATTTTTCTTTGATGCTGCGGTTGTACTCGCCCGCTATGGAAGTGATAGATGGATCCTGGGCCCCACCACCGGTAAAAAACACCAGCGCCGGTAGTAAATAGCTTACCCATCCCTCCCCACCAGATGTGGGGAGGGATTGTTATGGCTAAGTTTCGGCCGATTGCCGATTCACTCCTTTCGATACCACAATAGTTTCCCAAATGGCCACCAGTACGAGAACCATGGCGGTAGATAGAGCGACGCCAACCGGTGGCAATACCAAGCTCGCAGGAATCAACAAAAACATCATTAACAAGCCAACATAATGAGACTTGGGATGGCTGCGGAATACAAACCACTTGAACAATATGTTACCCAGCAGATAAAGACCTGCCCCGCCTAAGGTGGCCCAAACTACTTTTGCCGGCGTGTGCCCCAGCGGGTGGGCCATAAAGAACTCATCCGCGGCCGCAAAAACCACGATTCCTGCGATAATCGGGAAGTGCACGTAGGTGTAAACTAGGCGCCCTATGGCACCAGAATTAGCCGATTTCCCAACGTTTTTGCTGGCATGCTCTGCTGCCAGGTTAAAGTAAATCCACCACATCGCCAGTGTTGCCAGAAAAGCGCTAACAAAGGCACTGAAGGTGCCGACATCCCAGTGCAGTTGCGCGAAGGTATTGCCGCTGACTAACAGTGACTCTCCTAACGCAATGATGATTAACAGGCCACAGCGTTCCGCCATGTGCTCACCGGAAATATTCCACTCACTGCTGCGCGATCGTCCCATGAACGGCACATAGAATGATGTCACCGCTGACAGGTATTCCATTAGAATCGCTACCGTCCACCATGCCAACCTGCTCTCTGGGTCGCTCACCGCGCCGACCACCCATATAAAAGCCGACACTCCGAACCATATTGCCATGCGCACAAATGTCGAGTGTAAAGCCGGCCTGCTTTTCAGGCAGACGAAACACATAAACAGGGTTCTTCCCAGTTGCATGAATACGTATGTGGCGACAAACAGTAGCGCATAATCCGTCAGTGCGTGAGGGATAGCGATGGCCATCAGCATCCCGGCGAACATTAGCGTAAATAAAAGCAACTTGACCGAAGTTTTCTGTGGATCAAGCCAGTTGGTTACCCAGGATGTAAATACCCATACCCACCAAACCGAAAGCAGCATCAAAAAGAAACTGTATGTTCCGATGAAGGTAGGATGCTCAATCAGAAGGTGTGCGGTTTGTGTGATTGCATATACAAACACCAGGTCAAAAAACAGTTCGACAAATTCTACCTTGTGCTCCCTTCCCCCACCCTTTTCACGGAATAGATTTGAGGACAGTATCGAGATCATGCTTTGGTCCTATATCGAATCTTTTAGTCATTTCCGATCTATCCGGGAAACGGAATAAACTCTTCAGTGTCTCCGGGTACTTTCGGAAAAAGTCCCATTTTCCATTTTTCAACGGCGGAATTGATACGCTCCTCCTTTTGAGCCACAAAGTTCCACACGATTTTACGCTCGCCGAGATTGGCGCCGCCAATAATGACAATTCGACTTTCGGATGTAGCCTCAATTACAACACCGCTATCATCGTTGAATATACCCATTGCGTGCATTGGGATTACGATATCGCGGGCGCACAAACTGCCGCTGACTACGTAAACCGCACGTTCTTGCGCCATAGGTAGCGTCACCTGCTGACCAGGCTGCAAATGCATCTCGACATAAAGAGTTTCAGCAAACGTTTTTACCGGTGATATCACACCGAAAGCAGATCCCATGATGACCCTGGCTTTGGCTCCATTAACGTCGACATGTGGTATCTGCTCAGCGGGGTAATGGTGAAACTCAGGCTCCATTTCCGCTTCGGACTCAGGCAATGAAAGCCATAGCTGCAGGCCATGTACCCGGTGTTGGGAATCGTGCACTTCTGGTCGCTCTCGCTCGGAATGCACAATCCCTTTTCCTGCAACCATTAAGTTAATGTCTCCCGGGCGAATCACTTGTTCACTACCGAGTGAATCACGATGCAAAATTTCTCCATCAAATAGATAGGATACCGTTGCAATGTTGATGTGAGGATGTGGCCGAACATCAATTCCATTTCCGGGAGAAAATTCTGCAGGTCCCATATGATCGAAAAAAATCCATGGACCAACAGAACGGCACGCAGTATTCGGAAGGCAGCGGCGTACCGTAAAACCACCCAGGTCTTTGTCGTTTGGGTGAATTATGAGACTCAGTGCACCACACCCCTGTTCAAACCTGCATTCCTGTTCGGTATGCGTTGCCATATTACTCATTGAGCGTTCCTTTTCGGCCACGGGTTAGAGTTGTAGACTGCAGCAATATTCTTTATGTGCTGATACGGTTCGGAGGGGATGAACAGACCACCGGCTATATCAACCAGGTGGCCTATTGTCACCATCATGATACGAGGGTTATTTTCCCTTCAAAGTGCTGTATCCGGTAATCAGATTTCGATAGTCCGGAATATGATTGGAGAACAGGTTACCCAGTCCCTCGATGTCATTGCGCCAATCACGGTGGAGCTCACAGGCAACACCAAACCACGTCATTAGCTGAGCACCGGCGGCGGACATACGATCCCAAGCAGCGTCACGGGTAAGCGGATTGAAGGTTCCGGAAGCATCTGTTACTACAAATACATCGAAGTCTTCAGCCAATGCAGACAAGGTTGGGAATGCAACGCAGACTTCCGTCACAACTCCGGCAACGATCAACTGTTTTTTCCCGGTGGCTTTTACCGCTTTAACAAAGTCTTCATTGTCCCAGGCATTGATTTGTCCTGGGCGTGCTATGTACGGTGCATCTGGGAATATCTCTTTCAGTTCCGGGACCAAGGGACCGTTTGGGCCATCTTCAAAACTGGTGGTAAGAATAGTTGGAAGGTTGAAGTACTTGGCCAGATCCGCCAGCGCGAGAACATTGTTTTTGAATTTGTCGGGATCAATATCCCGTACCAGCGACAGTAGACCGGACTGGTGATCGACCAACAGTACAGCAGCGTCATTTTTGTCGAGACGTACGTAGGGTTTGCTCATTTAATGGCTCCTTTCTTTGATGTTAGGTGCGTGATTGGACCTATTGAAATCAGGTTTGGGTACTTGCTCACATTTGACCAAAGTGTCCCATCTGGAAATCGGTAATCGCCTGATAAATCTGCTCTCGGCTATTCATCACGAATGGCCCTTGTGCAACGATGGGCTCATCAATTGGTTCACCGGCCAGCAGAAGCGCTTTTGTATCTACACTGGCACTCAAAGTAACGCTTTCACCGGTTCTAGCCAGTACTGCCATTTCCGCAGCGCCAACGTCAGCTGTGCCATTCACGTTGATTTTCCCCTCCAGCACAATCAACGACGTTGACCAACCCGTTGGCAAGGTGAACTCGGTACATCGACCACACAGCAGCTTGAGATCCCACACCTGCATTGGCGTGAAGGTGTGGGCCGGACCGGTTTTTTCAGCTAGCTCCCCTGCGATTACCCGGACGTATCCCGCCCCCTGCGGTAGAGGGACCTCCGGGATCTCGCGCTTTTCAATAGCCTGGTATCCAGGCGGCGTCATTTTGTATTTGGATGGTAGGTTCACCCACAGCTGTACCATCTCCAGGGTCCCACCGCTGGCTGAAAATTCGGAGGAGTGAAATTCCTCGTGCAGAATGCCGGCGCCGGCAGTCATCCACTGCACATCGCCGGGGCCGATTACACCGCCTTTGCCGGTGGAGTCCCGGTGCGCCACTTCGCCTTGGTATACGATAGTTACGGTCTCAAAGCCCCGGTGGGGATGTTGCCCAACGCCACGGGGCTTCTTGCTGGGCTGGAAGTCAGTGGGCCCGGCGTAGTCTAGTAACAAGAACGGGCTCATCTGCTCGGCATGCGAGTGATAGGAAAATAGCGAACGCACGGGAAACCCATTCCCAACCCAGTGTTGTCGGGGTGCGCCGTAAACTCCCAGAACTTTTTTCACTTTCTCAGTCTCCTCGATCAGACCGAACTCTTTGATAGGTGCAATGTTAGTTATGGGACGAACACCGCACTAGATAGTAAAATTCATTCATAGCGTTCCATTTTTAGAACGGTGCGATTGTACTTATGCAAGACCTGAACGATCTCTACTACTTTGTGCAAGCCGTGGAACACGGGGGCTTTGCCCCGGCGGGACGCGCTTTGGGAATTCCAAAGTCGAAACTCAGCAGGCGTATAGCCGCATTGGAAGAGCGTCTAGGCGTACGCCTGCTGCAGCGCAGCGCTCGTCACTGTTCGGTTACCGACATTGGGCAGACCTACTATCAGCACTGCAAAGCTATGCTGATTGAAGCCAATGCCGCACAGGAGGCAATAGATTCCGTCCAGGCGGAGCCCGCGGGGGTTATAAGGATGACTTGCCCGATCGCGCTTCTGAATGCGCATATTGGAGATATGCTCGCGGGATTTCTCGCGCGCTACCCACGCATAACAGTTCATCTTGAAGCAACCAATAGGCGGGTAGATCTGTTAAGTGAGGGTATTGACGTTGCAATTCGTGTCCGCCCGCCCCCCCTAGAAGACAGTGATCTCGTATTGCGTGTACTGTCTGATAGAGGGCTTTGTCTCGTTGCCAGCCCGACGCTATTGAAAAAATTTGGATGTCCGCGAGTTCCCGCGGATCTTGAGGGCTGGCCAAGTCTGGCCATCGGGGGTGCCCCGCAGACGGGGTACAGTTGGACCCTTCGCGGGGAGGGCGATTCTCAATCCACGATATTCCACACGCCGCGCTACGTAACCACCGACATGATTGCGCTGCGCCAAGCGGCTATAGCCGGAGTTGGGTTGGTTCAGCTACCTATTCTTGTGGTGGAAGAGCAGTTACGAAGTGGCTCGCTGGTGCGATTACTGCCAGATTGGTCGCTACACCGAGATATCATCCATGTAGTATTTCCGTCGAGAAGGGGGCTATTACCTTCCGTGCGTGCGCTGATAGATGCCCTGGTTGAGTTTTATGAGTCTTTCGAGGAAGACTAAACGCTCTCATGATTGGCCAGTTACAAACATACGCACTGGTTTCTAGCCGTTTAGATGACGTATTAATTAGTGTCGTTTAGCGACAGCCTTCATTGCTTCAGTTTCAATGGAGGAAGTACGCATGCGGGACTCGCGCGCGAACGCATTTGTCCCGCTGCAATTTGTATGACGACTTACACGTCCAGGTTTTCTACCGCCAGAGCATTGCTCTCGATGAACTCACGGCGAGGCTCCACTTGATCGCCCATCAGGGTGGTGAAGATCTGGTCCGCGGCAATGGCGTCCTCTACGGTCACCTGCAGCATACGCCGGGTTTCCGGGTTCATGGTCGTGTCCCACAGCTGCTCCGGGTTCATTTCTCCCAGACCTTTGTAGCGCTGAATACTGTAGCCGCGGCGGCTCTCGTTCATCAGCCACACCAATGCGTCCGGGAAGCTGCTAACCGGTTGCTGTTTGTCGCCGCGCTGAATGAAGGCTCCCTCCTCCAACAGCCCCTGAAGCTTTTCGCCCAGCTGGCATATGGCGCGGTATTCCGCAGAATCAAAGAACTCATGGCTGATGGTATATCGGCTGCTAACACCGTGGGCGACGATGTCCACGGTGGGCAGATGCAGATTGCGCTCGCTGTCGTGGGATACCGATACCTGGTGGCGGCGACCACCGCCCTCTCCCGCCTGCTCCAGTTCATTCTGCATCTGTGTAACCCACTGATCCATGGATTCACGGGACTGCAGGGCGTCGGATTTCAGGCTCGGTAGATACACCATGGCCTTCAGCACCTCCTGTGGATACAGGCGCGAAAGGCGGTCGATGGTGGCCATTACCGAGCGGTATTCCTTCACCAGAGACTCCAGTGCCGTGCCGGACAGGCCCGGGGCCTCAGGGTTTACGTACAGGGTCGCGCTCTCGAGGGCGGCGTTGGTCAGGAACTGGGTCAGCGCCGCCTCATCCTTCAGGTACTGCTCCTGCTTGCCCTTGCCAATCTTGTACAGCGGCGGCTGGGCAATGTAGATATGCCCACGCTCGATCAGCTCCGGCATCTGGCGGAAGAAGAAGGTGAGTAGCAGGGTGCGGATGTGCGCACCATCCACGTCGGCGTCGGTCATGATGATGATGGAGTGATAGCGCAGCTTGTCCGGATTGAACTCGCTCTTGCCGATGCCGCAACCCAGTGCGGTGATCAGGGTCCCCACTTCGGCACTGGACAGCATCTTGTCAAAACGCGCCTTCTCCACGTTCAGGATCTTACCCTTCAGTGGCAGAATCGCCTGGGTGCGGCGGTCGCGGCCCTGTTTGGCGGAGCCACCGGCGGAGTCACCCTCCACCAGGTAGAGTTCAGACAGCGCCGGATCTTTCTGCTGACAGTCCGCCAGTTTGCCGGGCAGACCGGCGATATCCAGGGCACCCTTGCGGCGGGTCATTTCCCGCGCCTTGCGCGCCGCTTCACGCGCGCGTGCGGCGTCGATCATCTTGCCCACCACAGCCTTGGCGTCCTGCGGGTTTTCCAGCAGATAGTCGTTAAAGGATTGCCCCATCTCCTGCTCTACCGCCGGTTTAACTTCCGAGGACACCAGTTTGTCTTTGGTCTGGGAGGAGAACTTTGGGTCCGGGACCTTTACCGAGATGATTGCAGTCAGTCCCTCGCGGGCATCGTCACCGGTGGTACTGACCTTGTCCTTCTTACCCACCCCTTCCTTCTCGATATAGGTATTGAGGCCGCGGGTCAGCGCCGCGCGAAAGCCCGCCAGGTGCGTGCCGCCGTCGCGCTGAGGAATGTTGTTGGTGTAACAGTAGATGTTTTCCTGGAAGGAATCGTTCCACTGCAGCGCCACCTCCACGGAAATGCCATCTTCGCGCTGATTCTGGAAGTGCAGTACCTTGTTGATCGGCGTTTTGTTCTGATTCAGGAACTCGACAAAGGCGCGCAGGCCGCCCTCGTACTCGTACACTTCTTCCTTACCGCTGCGCTCGTCTTTCAGCACGATACGTACCCCGGAATTGAGGAACGACAGCTCGCGCAGGCGCTTGGCCAGCTGTTCAAAGTGGAACTCGATGTTGCTGAAGGTGGCCGGAGAAGGTTTGAAGTGCACGGTGGTGCCAGTGGCTTCCGTGTCGCCGATGACTTTCAGAGGCTCGTCCGGCACGCCGTGGCGGTATATCTGCTCGTGAATCTTGCCGCCGCGGCGGATGGTCAGCTTGAGCTCTTCCGACAGGGCGTTTACTACAGACACACCCACGCCGTGGAGGCCACCGGACACCTTATAGGTGTTGTCGTCGAACTTACCACCGGCGTGGAGTACGGTCATGATCACTTCCGCCGCAGAGATACCCTCTTCCGGGTGTATTTCCGTGGGAATGCCGCGACCGTTATCGGCAACACTAACGGACTCATCCGGGTGGATGATCACGCGGATTTCGTCGCAGTGACCGGCGAGCGCTTCGTCGATCGAGTTGTCCACCACCTCAAACACCATGTGGTGAAGGCCAGTGCCGTCATCGGTATCGCCGATATACATTCCCGGGCGCTTACGCACCGCATCCAGGCCCTTGAGTACCTTGATGCTACTGGAATCGTAGTTATTCTCTTGCGACATTCTGTTGCTCCATTAACGCCGGCACTGAGCCTGGCCTTTCATATTCAAACTTTTATCCATGTACACACTTCTCGGCCTCATCCGCCCGAGAGGCCCGGCCACACAAGGCGCACACCGGCCGTAAAACATATCGCTATTTCGGGTCCTGAACCGCGGGGGTCACCACACCATGTTCCACGTGGAACATTTTCGGCTCACACCACGGTTTCGGCAGTGCCAACCAGGGACGCGCAGTCACCTGATCTTCGATGCCAGTAACCAGGACCTGACTGGCACAATCACTTACCCAGCGCGCGAAGCGCAGCTGATTTTCTTCATCCAGCTCCGAGGGCAAATCGTCCACCAGAAACACCGGTTTCTCCGCCCCGGAAACCGCTGCCGCCATCGCTGTTCGCAGAGCGCATACCGCCATTTTTTGCTGGCCCCGAGACAAGACGGCGTGAGCGGGTTGCCCCTGGATGGTAAAGCGGAGATCAGCCCGGTGAGGACCTACCCGGCTGAAACCCTGCGCCAGATCCCCTTCCAGAGCATCTCGCAACGCATTCGCCAATGTCGTGTCCTTCTTCCAGCCGCTGCGGTAGTGCAGTTCGAGCGATTCAAATACATCAGCGGGAAGATCCCGAAGACGCGCGCGAAACAGGACATACAACCGTTCAAATACACTCCGGCGAAGCGCATCGACTCTCTCGCCGCTCTGTATCAGGTGTTGCTCCCAGGGAGCAAGCAAATTGGACTCGATTTTACCACGTCGAAGCAGTGCATTGCGCTGCTTCAACGCCGATTGATACACCTTCCAGTGCTGTGCGAAGGAATGTTCCACGTGGAACACTGTCCAGTCCAGCAACTGCCGACGGACCCCGGGACCGCCATCAAGCGCGGAAAAGCTCTCGCTATTTATTACCTGTAGTGGCAGACAGGCAGCCAGTTGGGAACTGCTCTCCGCCGCAGTCTGGTTGATACGAATACGCCCATGACCGTCTCGTCGCTTCTCCACCCCAAGGGTGACACCACTGGCGAGACGCCCGAATACCGCCAGAGAATCAGCGTCGTAACGTATGACCGTCTGACTCTGGCGAGAACGGAAAGAACGGCCACTGGCGAGCATATGCGCCGCTTCTAACAGAGAGGTTTTGCCGCTGCCATTGGCACCACAAAAGAGGTTCACCGCCGGCGCCAACTGCAAATCCGAGGACACAATGTTGCGGAAATGACTCAGAACCAGCCGATTCAGTGAGGACAAGGGCAACCTCCTGCAAAATAGCGGCGGCGACAAATACGAAAAAACCGCCAACTCTCGGAGTTGGCGGTTTTCAGAAAGTGTCCGGGACGATGGAGCTGACTCAATACGCTATTTCCCGTAGAACCCGATCCAATCAGGAAAATCAGAGCCGCATGGGCATGATCACGTACAACGAATCGCCTTCTTCCGGCTGTTGTAACAGCGCACTGCTGTTGGCATCGCCGAGGCCGATACGGATCTGCTCACTGTGGATGGCACCGGTTACGTCCAACAGGTAGCCAACGTTAAACCCTATCTCCAGCGGATCACCGTGGTAATCCACCATCAACTGCTCTTCGGCCTCTTCCTGCTCCGGGTTGTTGGCCACAATCTGCAACAACCCCTCGGACAGCTGCAGCCGTACACCGCGGTACTTTTCATTGGAGAGAATGGCAGCGCGCTGGAAAGCCTGGCGCAGCATCAGGCGATCGGCGAATACCTCATTGCCGGTACTGCGCGGCAGCACGCGCTCGTAGTCGGGAAATTTGCCGTCTACCAGCTTCGAGGTGAAGGTAAATGGGCCGCTGTGTACACGGATGTGGTTGTTGCCAAGCACCACTTCGGCACTGGCATCGGTATCCTCCAGCAGGCGCGCGAGCTCCAGCACCCCCTTGCGCGGAACGATAGCCTGCACCGGAGCTTCCACGTTCAGCCCCGGGGCATCGCGGTCACACAGCGCCAGACGGTGACCGTCGGTGGCCACGGCGCGCAACTGTTGCGGGCGGCACTCCAGCAGCAGGCCGTTCAGGTAGTAGCGCACATCCTGTTGCGCCATGGCGAAGCTGGTGGCTTCGATCAGACGGCGGATTTCTCGCTGCGAAATGCTGAAGCGGCTCTGGGCGGAGGTCTCTTCCTGGTTGGGGAAGTCACTCGCGGGCAGAGTGGAAAGCTGGAAGCGACTGCGACCGCTGCGCAGTACCAGGCGCTCTGCATCGCGCTCGAACTTGAGTTCCGCCCCGTCGGGCAGTGAGCGACAGATATCCAACAGCTTGCGCGCAGGAACCGTCACTTCACCCTCCATTTCGGCGGGCTGGTCCAGTTGCAGGCGGCCGACGATCTCCACCTCGAGATCGGTACCGGTGAGCGACAACTCCTGCCCCTGCAGTTGCAGCAGAACGTTGGCCAATACCGGCAGAGTCTGGCGCTTCTCCACCACACCGGCAACCAGTTGCAGCGGTTTTAACAGGGCATCGCGGCTTACACTGAATTTCATATTTATTGCCTTGATCTCAATTTCGTTGTTCTGGTTTTCGCAAATCAGGTCGTCAGGGAGCGGGTCAGCAGGCGTACATCCTCACGGATATCACCATCGGACTCCTGCAGCTCGCGGATCTTGCGGCAGGCGTGCAGCACCGTGGTGTGATCCCGCCCGCCAAACGCATCGCCGATCTCTGGCAAGCTGTGATTGGTCAGCTCTTTCGCCAAGGCCATCGCCACCTGTCGCGGCCGCGCAACAGAGCGACTGCGCCGCTTGGAGAGCAGGTCCGCCACCTTGATCTTGTAGTACTCCGCCACCACCCGCTGGATATTGTCGATGCTCACCAGGCGGTCCTGCAGCGCCAGCAGATCCTTCAGCGCCTCGCGCACCAGAATATCGTCGATGGCGCGACCGGTGAACTGGGCGTTGGCGATAACCCGGCGCAATGCGCCCTCGAGTTCACGCACATTGGAGCGGATACGCTGGGCGATAAAGAACGCGGAATCGTGCGGCAGGTCCACACCCACCTGTTCCGCCTTTTTCATAAGAATGGCGACGCGGGTTTCCAGCTCGGGCGGTTCCACCGCGACCGTGAGGCCCCAGCCAAAGCGGGACTTGAGGCGCTCTTCGAGGCCGTCGATCTCCTTCGGATAGCGATCACAGGTGAGAATAATCTGCTGGCCACCTTCCAACAGTGCGTTGAAGGTGTGGAAGAATTCTTCCTGGGAGCGCTCCTTGCCGGCAAAAAACTGGATATCGTCGATCAACAGCGCATCCACCGAGCGGTAATAGCGCTTGAAGTCGCTGATGGCATTCAACTGCAACGCCTTCACCATATCGGCCACAAAGCGCTCGGAGTGCAGATACACCACTTTGGCGTTGGGGTTGCGATCCACCAGCGCGTTGCCCACCGCGTGCATAAGATGCGTTTTGCCGAGGCCCACACCACCATAGATAAACAGCGGGTTGTAGGCGCCGCCGGGGTTGTCTGCGATCTGTTGCGCCGCCGCCAGACCAAGCTGGTTGGATTTCCCTTCCACAAACGAGGCAAAGGTAAAGCCGCGGTTGAGCGAACTGCCGTGTTTGATGGCGCCCTCAACTTCAACCTTGCGCTGACCGCCTACCGGTTGTGACGGGACCACCAGATCGCCGCCCGTGTGCAGATCCGCCGGGAGCCGTTCCGCTGCCGTCAGCGCCTCAACCCCGGCCTCCTCCGCGGCGATATTGCTATGCACCTCGGATGACATACGCGCACTGCGCGCAACAGGCTGGTGCACAGGGGATGGCGCGGAATCCACCCTGGAAGCGGGAAACCCATTCGTAGGGACGTTTCTGGCGCTATCGCGATACACGTTACCGCCGTTCGCTCCGGCTCCGCCAAAAGGCGTCGCGACGGTGTCCACGCTCGCCGGGCCTGGCGATGGTGCCGCATAGCCCCGGGCCGAAGAATAGGCCGGTTGCGCTGGCGCGCTTTCACTGGAGAAACTGCGGCGAAACCGCGAGGTACGTCGATCGAGAGCCACCACCTCTACCAACAGAGAGCGACCGGAAAACTGTTGTGCCAGCTCGCGGATACGATCGAGAAACTTGTCACTCACCCAGTTCAGGACAAAGCGGTTGGGCGCCACCAGACGCAGCTCACCCTCGGAACTGTCGTCACTGATACGCAGCGGCCGAATCCAGGTACTGAACTGCTGCGGTGGCAGCTCATCCTGCAAACAAGCAGCGCACTGCTTCCAAACGGAATCAGACAAGGAACCCCCCAAAAGACGGATAGAGGTGCAACTGCGCCCGGATTGACGACGAGCAAGGTCGAAAAGCGGCCCCCAAGAACACGCTTTCCGGCCCCTGAGCAAACCCCAGAAAAGCCCGCGGGCAGCACCTCAAAAGAAGGCGGACAGTATATCGGTTGCCCTCTGGGTTATCCACAAATAATCTGAAAATACACAGCGAGCACGCTGGAAAAAGCCCAGTAATATCAAAGGTTTGAATAGAAATTGAGCGGCGAGAGCGAGAGTGGCCAGAATGTTATCCACAGACAATCTGTGAATATCTTGGGGTCAAATAGTGCACTCTCCTAAATAACCGAGACAATACAACGGCTTGCGTGGACGGGTTCCATACTGCCCTCAAGTAGCCTACAACCTCCTATACAAGGAAGCGCCTCCGGCTCTCATATATATAGATACGGAAAACCTGAATTTTCCCTTGCTGGAATCGGGCTGGTGCATTGCTTTGGCTGGTTTCTTTCTATACAATCCGCCGCCTTCGCAGCGCATAGCCCGCTTCGAAGTCTGCTTCCTGGATACCGGGCAATTCTCAGAATGCCAGGCAAATTCCGGAGGCACGCCGCGACGAGGGTTTGTAGCAGTTGCGCTCGAGCAGCCGCGAAAGCCGTAAGCGGCCCAGATTTTAAAACCTCCAGGACCTGACTCCCGGACATAACTCCAGGTAGTAACAACATGAAACGTACATTTCAGCCCAGCAATCTGAAGCGCAAGCGCACCCACGGCTTCCGTGCCCGTATGGCCACCAAGAATGGTCGCAAGGTACTGGCTCGTCGCCGCGCCAAAGGCCGCAAGGTTCTGTGCGCCTGAGTTTGCCGCTTCGCGAGCAACCTTACAGATCGCATCTGAATCATCATGCAGTGCCCACGCAGCGACTTCGGGTTTGCCAAGCCGCTGCGGCTGCTCAATGCGGCGCAGTATCGCGCCGTTTTTGATTCCGCGCCCGTCCGTGCGGCGCAGCCCCAATTCCTGATTCTCGCCCGCCCCAACGAACTCGGCCATCCGCGGCTGGGCCTCGTCATTGCCAAAAAACACGTCCGCAACGCCACCGACCGCAATCGCATCAAACGCATTGCCCGCGAAACGTTCCGCCTGCAGCAACACCAGTTATTTGCGCTGGATGCGGTAGTGCTGGCGCGCGCCGGGGCCGGCGAGCTGGACAAGGACGCGCTGGCAAAAATATTCAATAAGCTGTGGCGCCGACTGGATCAGCGCGCGCGCAATCCGCAGCCGGAAAAGGACCCGCAACCGCCGCGCGTGCAGCGAGGTCGCGGGCGCAAGGCCCCGGCAGGCAAGAAGACGGGCAATCATCCGGCTCCGCTTCCGGCACAGAAGCCCACTACGGATTCCGGGAGCCGCTCATGAGCTGGCTGGCAATCCGTCTGATTCATTTCTACCGGCTTGTCGCCAGCCCCTGGGTCGGCAACCAGTGCCGCTTCTATCCAACCTGCTCCCATTATTCTGAGCAGGCATTTGAAACCCACGGATTCTGCAAAGGGGGTTATTTAACCCTGCTCCGCCTTATAAAATGCCACCCCTGGCATCCGGGCGGCCTGGACTACGTCCCCCCCGCCGCACACCCATCAAAAACTTCGGCGGCAGAGTCAAAGCCGCCGCAACAAGGCTAACAACATAATGGATTGGCAACGCTACACGCTGGTCGGCGGCATCGCCGCAGTCCTCCTCGCGCTGGTTTACCAGTGGAATGCATTCAAGGAGCAGCACGCGCCGGCTCTGGACCAGAAAACCGTGGTCCACCACCAGGCGAGTGACACCACTGCACTGCCGAGCCAGTCCGGTGCCAGTAGCGACAACGGCAGCGGCAATCTTCCAGAAGACGGCGCGGTACCGGAAGTGGGCAGCAGCACTCAGCCGAAACTGATCACCGTCAACACCGACACCCTCAGCCTGCTGATCGACCCCAACGGCGGTGATATCGTCAAGGTCGCGCTGCGCAAGTACTACGAAAAACTGCACACACCGGATCGCCCGCTGATTCTGCTGAACCAGACACGCAGCCATACCTATATTTCCAAAAGCGGTCTGGTCGGTGGCCAGGGCAACTGTTCCGCCGGCCGCCCGCTCTTTTCCAGCGACGCCAGCGAATACGCGCTGCAGGAAGGCAAAGACACGCTGACCGTGGACCTGAAGCAATCTCAGGGCGGTATCGGTTTTACCAAGCGCTTCACCTTCACCCGCGGCAACTATCTGATCAAGGTTTCCTACCTGGTCGACAACGGTCGTGACAAACCGCTGCTGGCAGGTATCTGTGGCGAGATCGTACGCGACAGCCTGGAGCCGCCGGTGGATGTGGGCATCGGTGTTTCCCCCTTCCTCGGTGCCGCGTTGCACACCAGTGACGAAAACTACTTCAAGCAGGACTTTGAAGACATTGCCAAGAAACCCACCACCGAGACGATTCAGGGCGGCTGGGTGGCCATGGTGCAGCACTATTTCCTGAGCGCCTGGGTACCCAACCAGGAAGAGCGCAATACGTTCAACCTGCGCCCAATCGGCAACGGCCTGTACAGTATGGGCTTTACCAGCCCGCAGCTGCGCGTGGAGCCCGGCCAGCAGGGTACGGTTGAAGCGTCTTTCTATGTAGGGCCGAAAGACGTGTTCACTCTGGAGAAAATTTCCCCCTATCTGGACCTGACGGTGGATTACGGCTGGCTGTGGTGGCTGGCAAAGCCGATGTTCCGAGTGCTGAACTGGATTCACGAGCACGTCGTCGATAACTGGGGCTGGTCCATCATTCTGCTGACGGTGTTCATCAAGGCACTGCTGTACCCTCTGTCCGCCGCCGGTCTGCGTTCCATGGCGCGTATGCGCAAGTTCGCGCCTCAGATGAAGAAGCTGCAGGAGCAGTACAAGGACAACCGCCAGAAACTGGCGGAAGAGACGATGAAACTGTACCGCCGGGAGAAGATCAATCCGGTGGGCGGCTGTCTGCCGCTGCTGCTGCAGATGCCGGTGTTTATCGGCCTGTACTGGATGCTGATGGAGACGGTGGAACTGCGCCATGCGCCGTGGATTCTCTGGATCCACGACCTGTCGGTGAAGGATCCCTACTTCATTCTGCCGGTGTTCATGGGTGTCACCATGTGGTTCATGCAGAAGCTGAACCCACAGCCAACGGATCCGACCCAGGCCAAGATCATGCAGCTGATGCCGATCATGATGACGTTCTTCTTCCTGTGGTTCCCGGCTGGCCTGGTACTGTACTGGATTGCGAACAACCTGATCTCGATCGCCCAGACCTGGTTTATCAACCGGCAGGTTGAGGCGGCTGACAAGTAGTTGCTTTGACCCCGGTGCCGGGCGGTGAAGCCACGGGTGGGCGGTTTTGAACGCGTCCACCCGCCCCTTCGCCTTCGCATCAACCACCAGTACGTCGAATCCGTCAGGGCCGCATCTCGCGGCCCTTCGTCTATCTGACATTTGGATACACTCAGAACATGTCCCAGCAAAGCCTCAACCAAGACACCATCGCCGCCGTCGCCACTCCACCCGGTCGCGGCGGCATCGGCGTGATCCGGCTTTCAGGCCCCAAGGCGCGGGAGATCGGCGAGCGGCTGGCGGGCAAGGCGTTCAAGCCGCGCTTTGCCCACTACTGCGATTTCACTTTTGATGACCGGTTACTGGATCAGGGGCTGGCGCTGTTTTTTCCCGGCCCCAATTCGTTTACCGGTGAAGACGTGGTGGAGCTGCAGGGGCACGGCGGCCCGGTGATTCTGGATACGCTGCTGTCGGCACTGTTGAATATGGGGGCACGGCAGGCGCGCCCAGGGGAGTTTTCCGAGCGGGCATTTCTCAATGACAAGCTGGATCTGGCCCAGGCTGAGGCCATTGCGGACCTGATTGACGCCGGAAGTGCGCAGGCGGCACAGAATGCATTGCGTTCTCTGCAGGGCGTTTTCTCCGAAAAAATCGAAGAATTATCCGTACAACTGACAAATCTCCGTATCTACGTCGAAGCGTCCATTGATTTTCCCGAAGAAGAAATCGATTTTCTCGCCGATGGCAAGGTTGCGGCGGATATCGAGGCGCTGTTGACGCAACTGGACAAGGTCGAGGCGCAAGCGCGCCAGGGAACCATCCTGCGCGAAGGCATGCAGGTGGCCATTGCCGGCAGGCCCAACGCGGGCAAGTCCAGCCTGCTGAATGCGCTGGCGGGCAAAGACACGGCAATCGTCACCGACATCGCCGGCACCACGCGGGATGTCCTGCGGGAACATATCCATATTGACGGTATGCCACTGCACATTGCCGACACTGCCGGATTACGCGATTCACCCGATCAGGTGGAGCAGATAGGGATGCAGCGAGCCTGGGAGGAAATCCGCAAGGCGGACCGGGTCTTGCTGGTTGTGGACGCGGCAGAGCTGCACAGCCTCGATCCCGACGCCGCGTGGCCGGAATTCACCCGCCAGTTGCCGGATCCCGAGAAACTCACACTGGTAGCCAACAAGATCGATCTCACCGAATACAGCCCGGGATTGCAGGCCCACAGCGACGGTGTGCCGGTAGTGGCGATTAGCGCCAAAACCTCCGCCGGCATCGAGGCGCTGCAGCAGCACCTGAAACAGTGTATGGGGTACCAGGCCGGTAATGAGGGTGCCTTCAGCGCACGGCGCCGCCACCTGGATGCACTGGCCAGGGCACGGGCTTTCATTACTCAGGGTGAAGCCCAGCTCCACGCCAGCGGCGCCGGCGAACTGCTGGCGGAGGATCTGCGCCAGGCTCAACAGGCGCTGGGAGAAATCACTGGGGCGATGACGGCAGACGAGCTGCTGGGCAAAATTTTCGGCAGTTTCTGTATCGGCAAATGACGAGAGAAACCACAGATATAAACGGGCCCCGTTGACACTAGAGGTCGATTTTACTTTCCCGTCCGGCACAGGCACCGCAAATCGCCATCAGCAGAGTGATGGCGATACCCACCTGCAGTGGCAGCTGCCACCCCCCGCCCCACTCACGCAGTATCCCCAACAGAGGGGGGCCGCCCGCCGCAAGCAGATAGCCGACAAACTGTGCCATACCGGAAAGCCCGGCCGCCTGCGCCGGCGTTCGTGTCCGAAACGCCAGAAACATGATCGCCAGCAGAAAACACGCCGTAGAACCGAAACCGAACAGCGCTACCCAGACAACAGCCCACGAGGGAAGCAACAGCAAACCCACCAGGGATACCGCGATCAGCGACGCCATTGCCACAGCCACCGACCTCTGATCCCTGAAGCGCGCCATCAGCGGTGCCAGTGACAGTCCAGCCAGCGCGGCCGCCAGCTGCATCTCCCCGTGCAGGGTGCCGGCATACGCTGCGGAGAACCCCGCCTCCGTGAGAATTTCCGGTAACCAGCTGGCCATGGAGTAGAACATCAGGGAATTAGTCCCCAGAAACAGGGTGATCTGCCAGGCCGGAATGGAACGCCATATGCGGTTACCCCCGCGCTCCGCGCGCCCGGAACCGCCAGCGGCCGGCGTGCGCAGAACCCAGATAAAGAGCGCGCACAGAGGGAAAACCGCCACCGTCGCCAACCCCGACTGCCAGCCGAATTGAAGCGACAACGGCACCACGGTCACGGAAACCAGGGCCCCCACCACACTCATAGCCACACCGCTGAGACTGGTCGCCAGCGGTACTCGCGCAGAAAAGTCCGATTTGATCAGGCTGGGCAGCAGTACATTGCCGAGGGCGATACCCATCCCGATCACCGCCGTTCCCAGAAACAGAAGTGCGATTGAGCCAGCGGAGCGCAACAAAACACCGGTAACAATGATCAACAGCGCCGCCAGGATAATGGTATTGAGCCCCCAGCGCCGCGCCAGGCCTGGGGCGAACAGCGATCCGAGACTAAACATCAACAGCGGCAGAGTGACCAGCAGACCTGCGGTAGCCGCACTCAAACCCAGATCCGACTGCAGCATCCCCAGCACCGGCCCGACCCCGGTCACCGGAGCCCGCAGGCACCCGGCCACCAGAAAGAGACCGGCAAACAAAATCCACACCCCGGTCTGTGGCACCGCATTATTACTGGTAGGCATCAGTCGTTCCCGATCGGCAGCCTGAATTGATCGCCGCGCAAGGCATAGTCACCGCGATGAGCCCCATGAAAAAAGACAGGAAAGTCATTTAAACAAGGCATTCTATCGCCGGGAGACAAGAAACTCGAACCGGGGAAGAAAGCAGACACAGGACTCCCCCATCAACTGCACATGAGTTGCTCACATCCGCACACAGGGTTATCCACAATTCAAGGTCGCTCACATTCACGCCACAGCAAATTACTCCGGCAATTCACAGATTCATGCACAGGCGCCCCGCCAATATCGAGCGGTATCGGGCGTTGTGGACTATTCGAGGGAAAACCGGGTGGCAAACAATCGGGGGAAACGGGGATAAGTTCAGCAGTGACGACAAACCGGAAAAGTTATCCCGCCCATCCACAGCGCCCTACCGCACATACCCCTGTACAAAAGCAGGGGTTAAACGGGTACTTATCATCGAGCTAAGTATTTGATATATATGAGTTTTTATAGCTTATACCGGAAATGCGCCCCCTATATAACAACATCAAATACAAAACACTCATATACATGGGTATGTATAAGTTAATTAGTTAATCAAAGTAGAACGCGGGAAAACGAAATTTTGCGGTGCCGCTTTTTTGCACAGCACAAGCTGCCTATAATGTGCGCCCGGATTTTGGCGTGCATGGGCCTCCGGCCAGAATCTTTCAGAGTGGATCAGAGCAGAACCTATGGAATACCCCACCCAATATGATGTGATCGTGATTGGCGGCGGACACGCAGGCACCGAGGCGTGCCTGGCGGCAGCGCGCATGGGGAGCCGTACCCTGCTGTTGACCCACAATATCGAGACCCTGGGGCAGATGTCGTGCAACCCGGCCATTGGCGGCATTGGCAAGAGCCATCTGGTGAAGGAAGTGGACGCCCTCGGTGGCGCCATGGCCACCGCCACCGATTTGGGGGGTATCCAGTTCCGCGTGCTGAATGCCCGCAAAGGCCCGGCGGTGCGCGCCACACGCGCCCAGGCCGACCGAGCCCTGTACAAGGCGGCGATCCGCAACATTCTCGAAAACCAGCCCAATCTGGACATCTTCCAGCAGGCCGCGGACGACCTGATTGTTGAAAACGACCGCGTATCCGGTGTGGTGACCAACGCCGGTATCCGCTTCCGTGGCAAGACCGTAGTGATCACTGCCGGCACCTTTCTCGGCGGCCGCATTCATATCGGCCTCGAGAACCATTCTGGCGGTCGCGCCGGGGATCCCCCCTCCATCGCCCTCGCCCAGCGTCTGCGCGCGCTGCCATTTCGCGTGGAACGCCTGAAGACCGGTACCCCGCCGCGTATCGACGCGCGCTCGGTGGATTTTTCCGGCCTTGAGGAACAGTGGGGTGACGAGCCAATCCCGGTGATGTCCTACCTCGGCAACCGCGACCAGCACCCGCGCCAGGTGTGTTGCTGGATCACCCATACCAACGAGTCCACCCACGACATCATTCGCGGTGGTTTGGACCGCTCGCCCATGTACTCCGGGGTGATCGAGGGCATTGGGCCGCGCTATTGCCCGTCCATCGAAGACAAGGTGCACCGCTTCGCGGACAAGAACAGCCACCAGATCTTTATCGAGCCCGAGGGACTGACCACCCACGAGCTCTACCCCAATGGCATCTCCACCAGCCTGCCGTTCGATGTGCAGATGAACCTGGTGCGCTCCATCAAGGGGTTTGAAAACGCACATATCACCCGCCCGGGGTACGCCATCGAGTACGACTTCTTCGACCCGCGCGACCTGCTGCCGTCGCTGGAGACCAAATTCATTGCCGGATTGTTTTTCGCCGGCCAGATCAATGGCACCACCGGTTACGAAGAAGCCGCCGCCCAGGGGCTGCTGGCGGGCGCCAACGCCGCGCTCAGCGCGCAGGACAGAGACGCCTGGTCGCCCCGCCGCGACGAGGCCTACCTGGGAGTGCTGGTGGATGACCTGGTCACCCTGGGTACCAAAGAGCCCTACCGGATGTTCACCAGCCGCGCGGAATACCGCCTGTTGCTGCGGGAGGACAACGCGGATCTGCGTCTGACCGAAAAGGGCCGCGAGCTGGGCCTGGTGGACGACGTGCGCTGGGCTGCTTTCTGCGAGAAGCGCGAGGCCATCGAGCGTGAGAGTCAGCGCCTGAAGGAGACCTGGGTTCAGCCCGGCACCGAGGCCGCCCACATCGTGGAGCAGAAGCTGCCGCAGGCGCTGGCCCGCGAGTACAGCCTGATGGATCTGCTGAAGCGCCCGGAGCTGGAATACGGAGACGTGGCCGGCCTCAGGGGAGAGCCGGTGACCGATGAGCAGGTGGCGGAACAGGTCGAAATCTCCGCGAAATACGCCGGCTACATCGACCGTCAGCGGGACGAAATCGAGCGCCTGCAGGCCTACGAGGACACCCCCCTGCCCGTCGATTTCGATTACTCGGCGGTATCCGGTCTCTCCAATGAGGTGATCCAGAAATTGAGTGACGCGCGCCCGGACACATTGGCCCGCGCTGGTCGCGTGCCAGGCGTGACCCCCGCAGCAGTATCCCTGCTGCTGATCCAGCTGAAAAAACGCGGCCTGCTGACCCGCAAGAAGGCGGTGTGAGCTGATGGAACACTTCCGTCCTCGCCTGCAACAGGCCGCAGAGCAGTTGGATCTGAATCTGAGCCGTGAACAGCAGGACAGACTGCTGGCCTATCTCGACCTGTTCGCGCGCTGGAATGCGGCCTACAACCTCTCCGCGGTGCGCGACCCGGCGGAAATGCTGGAGCGCCACATCATCGACAGTCTGAGTGTGGTGAACCTGTGCGGTACCAGTGCCGACGACCTGTCGCCACTGATCGACGTCGGTTCCGGCGGTGGTCTGCCGGGGATTCCGCTGGCCATCGTGCATCCGCAGCGTCCCATCAGCCTGCTCGACAGCAACGGCAAGAAATCCCGGTTCCAGTTCCAAGTGGCCAGCCAGCTGAAGCTGGCCAATATCAACGTCGTCAACCAGCGCGTGGAGGCCTACCAGCCCGAGCAGCGCTACACCGGTGTCGTCTCCCGAGCCTTTGCCTCGCTACAGGACATGGTGGCTGGAAGTGAGCATTTACTCGTCCCGGGAGGTCGCTTCTATGCGATGAAAGGCAAGCTGCCGGAAGATGAGTTGAGTGCATTGCCAAAAGGGATTAAGGTCGACGAACTGCACACCCTGCGAGTGCCGGGCTGTGATGCAGAGCGCCATCTGATCGTCCTCTCCCGCGCGGAATAAGCCGGAAAGTTCCGGAATAGCCGCCAGAATGCGCCGTCAGACGATATAGACCCAGAACGTAAAAACAGAACGTAAATTCAATACCAGCGCACCGGGCCGATGTTCGCGCGTGCGCTTAGCTGCCGCGTCTTCCGGTGTATCCGGCCCAGCGGTGAGCCCGGCCACACAGAGGAAGCTGTGCCGCCGGGAATAACAGGACCAGAACCTTGAGCAAGATTTTTGCGGTAGCGAATCAGAAAGGCGGTGTCGGCAAAACCACCACCTGCGTCAACCTCTCGGCGTCTCTCGTCGCCAACAAGCGGCGGGTACTGCTGATCGACCTGGATCCCCAGGGTAACGCCACCATGGGCAGCGGTATCGACAAGAGCGACCTGCAGCTCTCCAGTTACGACGTGCTCGCCAGCCTGCTGCCGCCGCGCAAGGCCATTGTCCCCACCTCCAGCGGCTACGACCTGATGCCGGCGAATATCGACCTGACCGCCGCGGAAGTGGAGCTGCTGGAAATGGACGGCCGCGAGTCCCGCCTGCGCCAGGCGCTGGAAGAAATCAGCGGGGACTACGACTACATCATCATCGACTGCCCGCCATCTCTGAACATGCTTACGGTCAACGCCCTGTGCGCGGCTGGCAGTGTGCTGATCCCGATGCAGTGCGAGTACTACGCGCTCGAGGGGCTCTCGGCGCTGATCGACACCATCACCCAGATCCAGAAAGCGGCGAATCCGTCCCTCAGGATCGAGGGCATCCTGCGCACCATGTACGACCCGCGCAACAGCCTGACCGGCGACGTCTCCGACCAGTTGAACGAATACTTTGGCGACCGACTTTACCGCACCTGCATTCCGCGCAATGTGCGCCTGGCCGAGGCTCCGAGTTTTGGCAAACCGGCGCTTGAGTACGATCGCAGCTCCAAAGGCGCCATCGCGTACCTCGCCCTGGCCGGCGAGATCACCCGCCGCGAAAGTGCGGCCAGACACGATAATCACAACAGTGGTCCCCGCCCGGTAGCGGAAGCGGTTTGAGACTGAGGTAAGAGACTTATGGCCGCGAAACGCAAAGGCCTCGGGAAAGGACTTTCCCACCTGATCAGCAACAATGTCAGCGAGGCCATTGCCGTCGCCACTGGCGAGCGCCAGGGGGATATCGTCGAGCGCGTGGACGGGGAACTGAAACAGCTGCCGATTGAATTCCTGCAGCGCGGCCGCTACCAGCCGCGCCGCGACTTCCCGCAGGAATCCCTGCAGGAGCTTGCCGACTCCATTCGCGCCCAGGGCATCATGCAGCCGATCGTGGTGCGCCCTGTCGGCGAACACAAATACGAGATCATTGCCGGCGAGCGCCGCTGGCGTGCCGCACAGCTGGCGGAACTGGACCAGGTGCCCGCCCTGGTCCGCGATGTGTCCGACGAAGCCGCCATTGCCATGGCGCTGATCGAGAATATCCAGCGCGAAGACCTGAACCCGGTGGAGGAGGCTGTTGCGCTCAAGCGCCTGCAGGACGAGTTCGAACTGACTCAGCAGCAGGTGGCGGAGGCGGTGGGCAAATCCCGCACCGCGGTTACCAACCTGATGCGCCTGCTCACGCTCACCGATGAAGTTCGCACCTTCCTCGAGCGTGGCGATATTGAAACCGGCCACGCCAAGGCGTTACTCGGCCTTGCCGGTGACGAACAGCGCGAAGCTGCGCGCACAGTGGTGGATCGCGGGCTGACCGTGCGCCAGACCGAGGCCCTGGTGCGTCGCATCCAGGAAGAAGCGGGCAAGCCGAAAACGAAAAAACCGGATGTGGACCCGAACATCCGCCGACTCACCGAGCGCCTGGCGGAAAAAATCGGCGTACCGGTGACCATTGATCACGGCGAGAAAGGCGCCGGCCGACTGGTTTTGAAATACACCAGTCTCGACGAACTGGATGGCATTCTCGCCCACCTGGGCTACAGCGAAGACTGAGCCGGACGCTCGGCAAACGTTACTGCTGCAACGGTTTTGCAACAAATCCAGCGCCACCCGGCGATAAAATGCACCAAATTGAGGCGCCAATATGGCGCCTCAAAGGTTTCCAGTGTCGGAAAAATCGTCGTGTAAGTGTGTGCTTACTATCGCGATTTTCTGTAGTAAAAGACCGCGAACGCCACACCATCTGACGGGATTTGCCAGTTGAATCGGCGGCCCCGTTCCGACATAATTCGCACGCCCAAAATTTGGGCGGAGAACAAGATCCGGCCGGCCCCGTACCCGCCTATGCGTAATCCCCCGGTAGTCAAGATTTCGCTGATCCAACTGGCTGTTGTGTTGCTGGTTGCGCTCGCGCTCGAATGGACTCAGGGGCGGGTAGTCGCAATCTCCGCCCTGCTCGGCGGCCTGCTGTGCGTGCTGCCGAACCTGTATTTTGGCCTGCGCGCCTTCGAATTGATGAAAGGTCGCCGCCAGATGCGCGGCGCGCGTGCAAGCCAGCGCGCGGTAGCCAGTTTCTACCGCGCCGAAACCGGCAAGTTTGTGCTGACCCTGACGGGATTTGCGGCGGTGTTCGCCACCGTCAAGCCGCTGAATCCGGCGGTGCTGTTTGTCAGCTACGGCTTGTGTGTGATTTTGCAATGGATTCTCGTGGCCCGGCTGCATGCAACGAAGTAGCAGCGGGCCCAGGAACCCCCGATAAAAAGTGACTGCGTCGAGACAGCGGCAAGTGGATTGATTGCCCGCGCAGACAGGGGTTCCCGAAAAGGTTTTTTATCTTAGAACGTGTTGAGGAACTATGGCTGCCGAACAAACCGCGACGGGGTATATCCAGCACCACCTGCAAAATCTTGCGTACGGTAAACTTCCCGCGGGCTACACCCGCGCTGACGGGACCGTATTGACCGATTCCACCTGGACCATTGCTCACAGCAGTCAGGAAGCTGCCGACATGGGCTTCTGGGCTATCCACCTGGATACCCTGGGTTGGTCCATTGGTCTCGGCCTGCTGTTCTGTTTCCTGTTCGCCCGCGCGGCCAAGAAAGCCACGGTCGGCGTACCTTCCGGCTTCCAGAGCTTCGTCGAGCTGGTCACCGAATTTATCGACAAACTGGTCCGCGAAACGTTCCCTCACACCAACCGCATGGTCGCCCCGATGGCGCTGACCATCTTCGTGTGGGTGTTCCTGATGAACCTGATGGATCTGATTCCTGTGGATTGGCTGCCAATGGCTGCCGCCAAGATGGCGGGTAACGATCACTTCTTCTTCAAGGTTGTACCAACCACCGACCTCAATGCCACCCTGGGCATGGCTCTGGCGGTATTCGTACTGATGATCTTCTTCAGCATCAAGGAGAAGGGTTTGATGGGCTTCGTTAAAGAGCTGACCCTGCACCCCTTCCACTCCGGCAAGTGGTACGTGGATATTTTCCTGATCCCGTTCAACTTCCTGCTGGAAGCGGTATCCCTGATCGCCAAGCCGGTTTCCCTCGGTCTGCGTCTGTTCGGAAACCTCTACGCCGGTGAAATGATCTTCATCCTAATCGCCATCGTGTTTGGCGTGGGTGTGTTGGGCTTTGTGGGTGCTGCACTGCTGCAGATGGGCTGGGCCATTTTCCACATCCTGGTGATCACCCTGCAGGCGTTCGTGTTCATGGTGCTGACGACGGTGTACATGGCCATGGCGCACAACCGGGAAGATGAGCACGAGAACGACCACTGAGGTCGTTCTCCGATTGTCGAAAGAAAAGATTTCGTTCGTACTTTAACTTTTTCATTCACTTTCAACTTCAACAACTCTCAACTTACTTTTGGAGAAAACAATGGAAGCATTAGGTCTGGTATACGTAGCTGCTGCACTGCTGATCGGTCTGGGCGCTCTGGGTACTGCTATCGGTTTCGGCACCCTGGGTGGCAAGCTGCTGGAAGGTTCTGCTCGTCAGCCGGAACAGGCTCCCGCTCTGCAGGGCAAAATGTTCCTGATGGCCGGTCTGCTCGACGCCGTTCCGATGATCGGTGTTGGTATCGCCATGTACCTGATTTTCGCGGTAGCTCCTGGTCTGGCTGGTTAATTCCCCGTTCCAATTGCCCTTTAACCCTTTTTTGAAAGAGCAAGAGGTGTCGGTGTGAATATCAACCTGACTCTGATCGGCCAGTCGATCACCTTTCTCGCCTTCGTGTGGTTCTGCTGGAAATATGTCTGGCCGGCCCTGATGGGCGTTATGCAGGAGCGCGAGCAGAAAATTGCGACCGGCCTGCAGGAAGCCGAGCGCGCCGGGAAAGACCTGGAGCTGGCCCAGCGCAAAGCTGCCGAGCAACTGAAAGAAGCCAAAGCCCAGGCTGCCGAGATCCTGGATGGTGCCAACAAGCGCGCCAACCAGATTGTCGAGGAAGCCAAAGTGGCCGCACGTGCTGAGGGCGATCGCCTGAAGGCCGCTGCGCAGGCGGAAATTGCACAGGAAATCAACCGCGCGAAGGAACAGCTTCGCACCCGTGTTGCCGCCCTGTCTGTTGCCGGCGCCGAAAAAATCCTTTCGGTCAACATCGATGCCAAAGTGCACGATGACATGATTGAGAAACTGGCAGCCGAGCTGTAAGCGAGGAACCCATGGCGGAACTCAGCACCCTGGCCCGGCCCTACGCGAAAGCGGCATTTGCCCACGCACAGCAAGCCTCCGACCTGTCAGGTTGGAGTGCTGCGTTGGCAACCGCGGCGGCGGTCAGCCAGAACGAAAAGATCGGCGAACTGCTGGATGATCCCCAGCAGACCAGTGACGCGCGTGCGGAAAAATTCCTGGCGGTGTGTGGCGACTTCAACGCGTCGCAACAGAACTTCATCAAACTGCTGGCGGAAAACCACCGCATGGCACTGCTGCCGGAAATTTCCCACCTGTTCGAAGCCCTGAAGGCGGATGCGGAGTCCACTCTGGAAGTGGAAGTACTTACCGCCCGCGCCCTCAGTGACGAGCAGGCCCAGCGCCTCACCCAGGCACTCAGCAAGAAGTTTTCCCGCGAGGTGCACCTGCACAGCGCGGTGGATGAAAGCCTGCTGGGCGGCGCGATCATTCGCGCTGGCGACACGGTGATCGACGGTACCGTGCGCGGCCGATTGGCCAAACTCGCCGAGGCGATGAACTCCTAAATTACCTTCCCGGCAGGCGGCGCCCGCCGGGGATTCGAGGAACAGAGCATGCAGCAACTGAATCCCTCCGAGATCAGTGAAATCATCAAGAGCCGCATCGACAATCTCGATGTGAGCACCGAAGCCCAGAACGAGGGCACCATTGTTTCCGTATCCGACGGTATCATCCGCATCCACGGCCTGGCCGACGTGATGTACGGTGAGATGATCGAATTCGAGGGCGGCGTCACCGGTATGGCGCTGAACCTGGAGCGCGATTCCGTTGGTGCTGTTGTACTGGGTGACTACAAGTCCCTGGTTGAAGGTCAGAAGTGCCGTTGCACCGGCCGCATCCTGGAGGCGCCGGTTGGTCCGGAACTGCTGGGCCGCGTGGTGGACGCACTGGGCAACCCGATCGACGGCAAAGGTCCGCTGAACAACAAGCTGACCGACGCGGTAGAAAAAGTAGCTCCCGGCGTTATCGCCCGTCAGTCCGTTGATCAGCCGGTACAGACCGGTCTGAAAGCGATCGACACCATGATTCCGATTGGTCGCGGCCAGCGCGAGCTGATCATCGGCGACCGTCAGATCGGTAAGACCGCGGTTGCGATCGATGCGATCATCAACCAGAAAGGCACCGGCATTAAATGTATCTACGTTGCCGTAGGCCAGAAGCAGTCTTCTATCGCCAACGTAGTACGCAAGCTGGAAGAGCACGGCGCCATGGACCACACCATCGTGGTTGCCGCCGGTGCTGCTGACCCGGCGGCGATGCAGTTCCTGGCGCCCTACGTCGGCTGCACCATGGGCGAGTACTTCCGCGACCGCGGTGAAGATGCCCTGATCATTTACGATGACCTGACCAAACAGGCCTGGGCCTACCGTCAGATCTCCCTGCTGCTGAAGCGTCCCCCGGGCCGTGAAGCTTACCCCGGTGACGTTTTCTACTTGCACTCCCGCCTGCTGGAGCGCGCCGCACGTGTAAACGCCGAGTACGTAGAGAAGTTCACCAACGGTGAAGTGAAAGGCAAAACCGGCTCCCTGACCGCGTTGCCGATCATCGAAACCCAGGCGGGTGACGTTTCCGCATTCGTTCCGACCAACGTAATTTCCATTACCGACGGTCAGATCTTCCTGGAAACCGACCTGTTCAACGCCGGTGTTCGCCCCGCCATCAACCCGGGTATCTCCGTATCCCGTGTAGGTGGTGCCGCGCAGACCAAGATCATCAAGAAACTGTCCGGTGGTATCCGTACCGCTCTGGCTCAGTACCGCGAGCTGGCAGCCTTCTCCCAGTTTGCTTCTGACCTGGACGAAGCCACCAAGGCCCAGCTGGACCACGGTGAGCGCGTAACCCAGCTGATGAAGCAGAAGCAGTATTCTCCGCTGTCCATCGGCGAGATGGCGGTTTCCGTTTACGCTGCTGACAAAGGTTTCCTGAAGAACGTGGAAGTCAACAAGGTACTGGACTTCGAATCCGCCCTGCACGCTTATATGAACAGCGAACACGCAGAGCTGATGGCGCAAGTGAACAGCACCGGTAACTACAACGACGAAATCGACAGCGCCTTTAAGGCCGCCATCGAGAAGTTCGTCGCTACCGGTAGCTGGTAAGTACCCGTGTGCAGGAGTGGGCTCGCCTGCTCCTGCAGGACTAATCCGGCAAAAGGTAACTGACTATGGCAGGCGGAAAAGAAGTACGCACAAAAATTGCCAGCATCAAGAGCACGCAGAAAATCACCTCGGCCATGGAAATGGTCGCGGCGAGCAAAATGCGCAAGGCTCAGGATCGCATGGCACTGGGGCGCCCTTACGCAAGCCGCATCCGCGCAGTGCTTGGCCATGTGGCCAATGCCTCGGCGGAATACCAGCATGTCTACCTGCAGGAGCGTGAAGTCAAGCGCGTGGGTTACATCCTGGTATCCACCGATCGCGGCCTGTGCGGCGGCCTGAACATCAACGTGTTCAAGGCGGCCATCCGCGATATGCAGTCCTGGAGCAAACAGGGCGTGGGCGTGGATATCTGCGCGATCGGCAACAAGGCGGTCAGCTTTTTCAAAAACATTGGTGGCAATGTGGTCGCGGCCAAGCGGGACGTGGGCGATGCCCCGGAAGCCGCTGAACTGCGCGGCCCTGTAAAGGTGATGATCGATCGTCTCGCCGCCGGTGAAATCGACCGTCTCTATCTGGTGTCCAACGTGTTCGTGAACACCATGACCCAGAAGCCGCAAATCCAGCAGCTGCTGCCGCTCCAGAAGGAAGAGGACGAGCATCAGCACCAGTGGGACTACCTGTACGAACCCGAAGCGGTCGAGCTGCTCGACGGTCTGCTGGTGAGCTACATCCGTTCCCAGGTGTACCAGGCGGTAGTAGAGAACAAAGCGTGTGAACAGGCTGCGCGCATGATTGCGATGAAGAGCGCCACCGACAACGCCGGTGAGCTGATCGACGCACTGCAGCTGGTTTACAACAAGGCGCGCCAGGCAGCGATTACCCAAGAGCTGTCCGAAATTGTTGGCGGCGCCGCGGCAGTCTGAGGCGGCCGAGTAAAGATTTGAAATTTGAGGATCGGGAAATGAGTAACGGGCAAATTGTGCAAGTTATCGGCGCGGTCATCGACGTGGAATTCCCGCGTAATGCCGTACCGAACGTATACGATGCACTCGTGTGTGAGGAAAAGAACCTCACCATGGAAGTGCAGCAACAGCTGGGTGATGGCGTGGTTCGCGCGATTGCCATGGGTTCTTCTGAAGGTGTGCGCCGCGGTCTCGCGGTAACCAACACCGGCGCTCCGGTTTCCGTACCGGTAGGTGTAGAAACCCTCGGCCGCATCATGGACGTACTGGGCAACCCCATCGACGAGTGTGGCCCCATCGGTGAGAAAGAGCGCTCCTCTATCCACCGTGCGGCGCCGACCTACGAAGAGCAGTCCAGCTCCACCGAACTGCTGGAGACCGGCATCAAGGTTATCGACCTGGTATGTCCGTTCGCCAAGGGCGGTAAGGTTGGCCTGTTCGGTGGTGCCGGTGTAGGTAAAACCGTAAACATGATGGAGCTCATCAACAACATCGCCACCGAGCACAGCGGTCTGTCCGTGTTCGCGGGTGTGGGTGAGCGTACCCGTGAAGGTAACGACTTCTACCACGAGATGCAGGAAGCCGGCGTTGTAAACGTCGAAGAGTTCTCCAAGTCCAAGGTAGCGATGGTCTACGGCCAGATGAACGAGCCGCCCGGCAACCGTCTGCGCGTGGCCCTGACCGGTCTGACTATGGCGGAAAAATTCCGTGATGAAGGCCGCGACGTACTGCTGTTCGTCGACAACATCTACCGTTACACCCTGGCCGGTACCGAAGTATCCGCACTGCTCGGCCGTATGCCGTCTGCGGTAGGTTACCAGCCGACCCTGGCGGAAGAGATGGGCGTTCTGCAGGAGCGTATTACCTCCACCAAGACCGGCTCCATCACCTCCATCCAGGCGGTATACGTACCGGCGGATGACTTGACCGACCCGTCCCCCGCGACCACCTTCGCGCACTTGGACTCCACCGTAGTACTGAGCCGTGACATCGCCGCCAAGGGTATCTACCCGGCGGTTGACCCGCTCGACTCCACCTCCCGCCAGCTGGATCCGCTGGTGATCGGCCAGGAGCATTACGAGACTGCCCGCGGCGTTCAGTCTGTTCTGCAGCGCTACAAGGAGCTGAAGGACATCATCGCGATCCTGGGTATGGACGAACTGTCTGAGGAAGACAAGCAGATCGTAGCGCGCGCGCGTAAGATCGAGCGTTTCCTGTCCCAGCCGTTCCACGTTGCGGAAGTATTTACCGGTGCACCGGGTAAATACGTGTCCCTGAAAGAAACCATCCGCGGTTTCCAGGGCATCCTGAACGGCGACTACGACCACCTGCCGGAGCAGGCCTTCTACATGGTCGGCACCATCGACGAAGCCGTCGAGAAAGCCAACAAGAAGTAAGGCACGCGAGTGAGGCCCGGATTTATTCGGGCCTCACAAGGCAATCAGCTGAATGTGAGGTAGCCTTATGGCTATGACTGTACATTGCGACATCGTTAGCGCAGAGGAGTCCCTCTTCTCCGGTCTGGTGAAGATGGTGGTTGTCAGCGGCGTGGAAGGTGAACTGGGTATTACCTATGGTCACGCTCCCCTGCTCACCGCCCTCAAGCCCGGCCCTGTCCGTATCATCAAGGACAGCGGTGAGGAGGAGGTCTACTTCCTGAGCGGCGGCTACGTCGAAATCCAGCCCAACGTGGTGACCGTGCTCGCCGATACCGCCGAGCGTGAGATCGACGAGGAAGCGGCACGCAAGGCCCGCGAAGAAGCGGAACACGCCCTGCGCAGCGCCCCGGCGGATATCGACTACGCCCGCGTCTCCGCGCAACTGGCCGAAGCCGAAGCGCGCCTGCGCACCATGCAGGCAATCCGCAAGGCGGCCGGCAAGTAATTCTGCGTTCGTGCAGATTCAAAAAAGCAGCTTCGGCTGCTTTTTTTTGTGCCCTGAAATCAATCGTCGGTAAGTTTCACCGCGCGTACCAAGAATATGATAATTTTTGCGCCAGCAAAGTATCTGTATTTCTTGGGCAGGCCAATATGAAGAATAAAGTCAAAGCGGTATCCCTTTCACTGCTATTGTTTTCCGTTACTGCCTGTTCAGGTGGGGGCGGTTCGGGCTCTCGGGATACCGTTGACTCGGAGCCGGGAGAAAATAACCCTGGAGGGGTTATCGACAACGAACTTCCCTCTGCAAGCATTCTTTTTCCCGCGCAACCGGGGTTGTGGACTGATCAGCAAAAAATCGTCATCAGGGGGACTTCCCATGACAACGCAGGGATCGCCCGCGTTACTGTCAATGGCGTGGAGGCGGAAAGCACCGACGGTTTTGACACTTGGAGTGCAGAGCTCCCACTTCACGCTGGCACTCACACACAATTCAGTGTCGAGGTCTCTGATACCAGTGGAAATACAACCTACGAAGCGGCGACCACCGCAGTCAATGTATATAACCAATACAATGGCTACCGCTTCTGCAGCCCCATTGCCTACGATTCCGCAAAGGACGTGGCCTACACTTTCAACCCGCCCAGGGCGCTCAGCCTCTCCAGAGGCGAAGAGTCTCCCCTGAATGCCAACCTACCGGATATCACCGGTGCCGCCTTTGATCCGGCCAGCGGCAACTTCCTATTGATCCAGAATGACGACCTGATTTCCTACGACAGTGCATTTGAGAATCGTGTGGTCGTATCACCGGCAGCATCCCTATCTTTTGGCAGCCATCCGCAAATCGCCATCGATGATGCGACAGGGACGATTTATGTGATGGATTGGTGGGCCTCCTATGTTGTTGCCGTCGACCCGGTCACGGGAGTTAGGAGCAGAATCGGTAGTTGGAAGGATGCCGGCGGTAATAGTGTGAATCTGGCGACACCCGGCTTCCAGGTGGTTGCCGGCCGGCTTTTTGTGTCCACAGAGACGGCATTGTACGAGCTGGATCCAGAGAATGGCACGGCTGTGGAGTTGTCCGGACCCCGCATAGGAGACGGGCCACAATTGATCAATGCTGCTGGCCTGTCGATCAATCTCACCGAAGGCAAAGCCTATATCGGAGACTTCTACAATCAGATACTGGAAATTGATCTGTCCACCGGCAACCGGCAAATCACCTCCTCCTGGACCGAGGGTGCGGCGGACAACCAAATTTTTGAGTGGCTGCTGCACGGTTTTGCTGATGCCGGCTCCAGGATACTGGTTAACTCGTGCCTGTCTGGCCGTACATTCGCCATCGACAAACAGACCGGACAGCGGCAGCTTGTCAGTCGAGTTACCCGTGGCACAGGTCCGCTGTTTACCGGTATCGAAGCATTCCATTTCGACGAGTTCGGAGGTGAGCTCATAGCTGTTAATGAGATATATCGCGACGGACGCGATGGCCATCATTTCAATAACGCGTATGCCCAGCAGTTGATTTCTGTTAGCCCGAACAGTGGCGATAGAACATCCCTAAGTACTCCATTTGGCCACCCGGAGCCTCTCATGGGACGGATCAGGTCTATTACAACCGATCCCCGCGATGGAACCATTTTTGCAGTTCTGTTCGATCCGACCGGAAGTTCGATCATTGCCCTCTCCCGCAACACTCAAAAATGGCGAGTTGTTTCCGCGGGCACCGAGGGTGCCGGCCCACAGATTTCTTCATGGTCCCGGGCCATTGCCTTCGATAAAAGCCGTAATCAGCTGCTGGCAACGGCGCTTGTACCCGATCGTGGCAGCTGTTTGATGCGGATCGATCCCGCTACCAGCGAGCACAGCATCCTCGCATGTGCGCAGGAGAGTGGAACGGATCATCACTGGAGAATCGCGGGTGACATAGCCTTAGATAGCGCGAACGACCGGGCCTATGTAGCGGATGTAGAAGGGGCGATCGTGGCCGTCAATCTGGAAACGGGAGAGCAGGAACTGCTTTCAGGTCTCGGCGTCGGCAGCGGACCGGAGTTGATAGAACTTGGGCAAATTGCACTGGATAAGGCTGGCGGACAGCTGCTTGTGGAAAACTTCCTGGGCAAGGATCCGGTCACAGGAAAATCGCAATTGGCGCTGGTATCCGTAGATGTAATTACCGGGCACCGAGTGGTTGCAATGAGTATCACCCGACAGAAAAATGAGCAACTATCGGTAGCGCCGGCCGTCGATCAGCAAACCGGAGCCATTTACCTGGGGCTGTCTAACCTCGGTATTGCCCTTTTTGATCGCGAGTCGAAACAGCATTTGATAATTTCACAGTAGTACTGGTCTGAACGGTGCCACCGGGTGCTGGCACAAGCTGTAACCCGGTTTTACACGGAAAGGAAGCGACGCAAGGCTATGGAGAACGGCAAATGAACAACAGGGGTGAAATTTGCATCGGAATAGCCCTTGGCAGTGGAGCCGCCAAGGGCTTTGCTCATATCGGCGTACTGAAAGAACTCCATGAAATGGGAGTCCGTCCACAAGTTATTGCCGGTACCTCTATGGGTGCTTTTGTCGGTGCGGCCTATTCCGCCGGTTGCCTGGACAAACTGGAAGACTGGGCGCGCCTACTGGACAACTGGAAGGTATTCTCCCTACTGGATATCAACTGGACACTGAGTGGCGGTGTCATCGGTGGTATCAAACCTTTTCGCGCCTTTTTCGAGGGATTCGAATACGAAAATATCGAAGACCTTCCCCTGCCCTTCACTGCGGTTGCCACCGACCTGCACAGCGGCCAGGAAATCTGGCTGCAGCAGGGCAATCTGCAGGATGCGGTCAGCGCCTCCTGCTCGATTCCCGGTCTGCTCTCCCCTAAAGCGTTGGCCGGACGCTGGCTGGTGGATGGCGCAGTGGTTAATCCTGTGCCGGTGGACGTGTGCCGTGCCATGGGAGCCACCGTCGTGATCGCGGTGGATGTCACCGAAGATGGGCGTCCGCCGCTGGGGCGCGAACACGGAGAAGTAAAACGCGTTGTCAGCAAGCCCACTCCCAGCCACCAGCAGTCGGAACTGGAGCACGAGCGCGAGGATATGTCCGATCGCGCAAAAACCGAGCTGGCAGTGACCCGGGGCCGGGATGAAAAGGCGCCAACGCTCTCCGGTTTTACCCGGCTGGTGGAACAGGGGCGGGAACAATTGAGTCACATCCGTATCCGACGCGAGCCCAAAATCACCCCCCCGGGCATGTTCGACACCATGCGTACCGCCATGGAAATTCTAGAGCGTCGCCACAAGCGCACGCGCATGATGGGGGCACCGCCAGATGTGCTGATCATGCCCAAAGTGGGCGACATCAGCGGTTCCGACTATGCCCGCGCGTCTGAAGCCATCGAGGCCGGGCAGGTGGAAACCCGGAGGCTGCGCACCTGGATTGAGGACATGGTGGCGAAAGCGTGAAGCCGCGAATGGTTCGGGTACTGCGATTACTGCTGGCACTTGCCACAACCCTTGGCACCGCCGGTGTCTGCGCCGGCGACTGGTACGAATATCAATCGGAAAACTTTACCGTCTACTCCGATGTGCCTGAACAGCGGGTAAATGTCCTGATGAAAGATCTGGAGCGCTTCCGCCGCGCCGCACTTTCATTTACTGGTCAGGAGGAGATCCCGGAGAACCGCAATCTGCGGGTTTTCCACTTCCGCGAATCCGCCGAGTTCGAAAGATTCACCAATGACCGCAAGATCGCCGGCCTTTACCGGGAAACCTGGGAGGGACCGATCATCTTTTCCCGCGACGGTGGCCACGGCATTACCGGTTCCGGGTTGATCTTCCACGAGTACGTCCACCACCTGATGCGCGAGCGCAGTGGCATGACCTACCCACGCTGGTACTCCGAGGGATTTGCGGAATTACTGGCGAGTGCCGAACTGCGCAAAAAAGACGTGATTGTCGGCGGCCTGCCGGAATGGCGCCTTGGTGCCTGGGCGGACGACGACCCCCTGACCATTGAGCAGTTGCTGGCACCGCCACCGCTCGCGGCACAGAACGGCGAGGACAACAGTCGCTACTGGAACAACTACTACGCTAGTGCATGGCTGTTCACGCACTACCTGCAGCTCGGACACAATGCCGGCCATCCGGATTACCGCGCGGCCACCACAAACTACCTCAAGGCCGTTGCCGCGGGCGAGCATCCCTCTGGCATTTTCGAGGAGCATTTCGGCAGATCCATCAAGGAAATGCAGCGCGAGTTGCTCGCCTATATGCGCGACGAGATTCAGCGCCACAAACTCCATATCCCCGAGTACCAGTACTCCATTCCGCGACGTGCACTCAGCGTAAACGAATGTCTGTTTCTGTTGGCGGACGAGGCCATGGACTTCGACAAGCCGCAACTCGCCATGGACTATTTAAAGAGAAGTGAACAACAGAGCCTGGGCTGGCAGGAAAATTTCACCACCATGGCGGTGATCGACGCACGGGACAAAAAATTCAAGCACGGCGAAAAGGCGGTGAAGGAAATCGGCGAACACGGCCAGGTCAGCCACCTTACCGCCGTCAACCTCGCCCAATATTTTCTGTTGCGTTTGCAGGCGCTTTCACTCACTCGCGAATGGAATGAAGAATTTTATGAGCAGGCGGTGAAATACGGAAAAATCGCCGTGCAGATGGGCCCGGATTATCTGCCTGGCTACCGCACCCTGTGGACTGCCTATCAACTGAAAGGAAAAAGTGAGGAGGCGCTGCAGATCATGCAGGCTGCCTATCAGCAGGAACCCAATCACCTGAACCTGAACGCGGCTATCGGTTTTTATCTGGTGCATCTCGGCAAGAACACACTCGCGCGGGAATATCTCGAGCGGGTGGTGGCCTGGAGTCATTCCGATCAGCTGCGCTCCGACGCACAGGCGCTGTTAGAGCGCGGAGAATGATTTACTGAGATCGAAAAAAACGCAGCGATGTTTTCCGGACATGGCCGCGTTTTTTGTTTAAGCAATCAGAAAAATCAGTGCACCCAGTGGTGCCGCTCCTGCTTCTCCTGAATCGCTTCCGCGGTCGGCGTCGGCATGGCGCTCACGGGTAAACGCTCGTGGAAGAACGCCAGGCGTTCGTCGCCATCCACCTCGTTCATGGTGGCCGCATCGAATACCTTGCCGTTGATGACAGTGTACTTGATGTTCTCCGACAGACGCAGATTCTCCAGCGGGTTGCCGTCCACCACAATGATGTCCGCCAGCTTGCCAGGCTCCAGACTGCCGAGATCCCCGTCCATCCCGAGATAGCGGGCGCCGTCGATGGTGCCGGCGCGGAACGCCTGCCATGGCGTGAAGCCCCCCTGCTCCATCATCCACAGTTCCCAGTGGGTACCGAGACCCTCGCGCTGGCCGTGGGCACCGATATGCACGGTGACACCCTTGTCGCGCAGCTGCTTGGCGTGATGAGCCACGCTGAAGTGGTTGTAGTGATGATCCGGGGAGCGCTCGCGGCGAATGGAGCGCGGGTTGACGATGAAGTCCGGAGTAAAACGGGTCAGGCGCTCGTTCTTCCACACCTCGGTGTGGTCGTACCAGTAGTACTCACCGGTGAGACCGCCGTAGGCCACCACGAAGGTCGGGGTGTAACCGACATCGGTCTGGCTCCACAGCTGTTCCACATCGGCGTAGATATTCGCGATCGGCAGCGAGTGCTCTACGCCGGTGTGCCCGTCCACAATCATATTCATATTGTGCTGGTACTTACCGCCACCTTCCGGCACCACCATGATGCCGTGCTTGCGACCCGCTTCCAGCACCTGCTGGCGCTGCTCCCGTCGCGGCTGGTTGTAGCTCTTCACCGAGATTGCGCCCATTTCCTTCAGGCGGCTCACATGGAACTCGGCGTCTTCCAGGCTGTTGATCTTGGCTTTGTAGCCGGGGCCCTTGGCGCCGTAGAGGATGGTGCCGGTGGAGAAGATACGCGGACCATTGATGAGGCCCGCCTTCTGCATTTCCGCGGCGGAGAAGATCTCGCTGCTGTCGTTGGATGGATCGTGAATGGTGGTCACGCCGAATGCCAGGCTGGAGTAGAGGTTCCAGTTCTGCTGCGGGATGATCTCCTCGCGGCCTTGAGCGCCGTGGGCGTGGGCGTCGATCAGGCCCGGCAGTACAGTCTTGCCGGTGACGTCGATGCGCTGGGCGCCCGCAGGGATTTCCACCTCTGCTGCGGCACCCACCGCGACAATGCGGTTGCCGCGGAACAGCACCACACCATTCTGGATGATCTCCTGTGTCGTTTCAGCGTCGCGCATGGTCACCACGGTGCCACCGGTCAGCGCAATCAGCTTGTCGCCGTGGGCGAAGGGCTGTTTGAAGCTGAGGTCGATACCTTCACTCACTGGTTCCGGCAGTTGCTCCGGTGCCCCGGCGACAAAGTCGAAGGCGTCCTTCAATTCGCGCTGGTACAGCTTGGGCCCGTGGGCCCAGCCGAGGGTCTGGCTGTCGGCGGACCAGTGCAGGTTCTCGCCGGCACGTGCGGACACCTGGGTGACCTTCACCGCGGTGGCGCTGGGGCCGATGGATTCGGATTTGCCGGTGTGCATAAACGGCGCGGCATAGGCCTTGAAGTCCTGGGTGAAGGCCACCCACTGATCGTCCGGAGACAGGCGGAAGGAGGTAATCTCTGCGCCATGTAAGTGCTCGCGCTCGTCCTTGCCATTGCTGTCCACACTCTTGAACACGCGCTTGCCGCCGTCGCCGTACACGTACTCGGAGAAGTAGATGCGCTCGCCGTCGGCGCCGAAGTGCGGCTCGTAGCCGGATTTGGCAATACGGCGCTGCCAGTCGCCATCGGCATCGGCCAGGTAGATGCCGGGTTCCAGGGAGTACTCCGGGCTCAGCAGGTAACCACCGGTAAAGCGGCGGAAGGTGACCTGTTCGCCATCGGGAGAAAAACTCGGTTCCACATACAGACCGGGCTCGCGGGTAATGGTTTTGCCGCGACCGTTGCGGGCGGAGACCACACGCACCTGGCCGAGTTTCTCGTCGTCCCAGGTCACGTACGTGATCTGTTTACCGTCACGGGACCAGCTGGGATAAAACTCGAAGTGTTCCTCCTGATTGGTCAATCGGCGACGTTCGCCGCTGTTGGCGTCCTGAACGTAAATTTTACCCAGAGCCTGGAAGGCGATCTGTTTGCCGTCCGGCGAGGTCTGCGCCCAGCGGATCATCTTCACGTCAAATTGTTCCGGTGCCACATCCACCGGGAAGCGCACCGCATTGGCCACTTTCTTCTCGGTTTTGATATGCGCGACGATCTCGCGCGCGCCGGTGTCCAGGCTGCTGCCGTCAGCGGCAATGCGCTGGAATTTGCCCTTTGACCAAACGATCAGGGACTTGCCGTCCGGCATCCAGTCGTACTGTACATAGTTGCCGTGGGAGCCGAAGGTCTCCTGCAGGTCGCGCTCGAGACCTGAATAGATCGGGGTTTCGAGACCGGTGGAAAGGTCTTTTACGAACAGCGAGGTCTGGAAATCCTGGCGGCGCACAAACGCCAGCTTCTTGCCATCCTGTGAAGGCATGGGTGCGATAGAGCCGCCGGGACCGGAGACAAACGTCTCCTCCTTGCCGTCGTGCAGATCGTAGCGGTTGATGGCGAACAGCTGCTGGGTGGAGTTCTTGTTGTACTCCCACACGGTGCCCGGGGTGGTGTCGATGGTGTAATAGATATAGCGTCCATCCGGTGAGAACACCGCGTCGGAAATGTTCTTCTGTGCGATGTCACCGCCCAAACGCGCCTTGATCTGGCGCCCCTCGCCACCACCGTGGTGGTACATCCAGATTTCTCCGGCAGGAATACTGCGGCCACTCATGAATCCTTTGCGCGCCACCAGGTACTGGCCGTCCGGGGACCAGCTCGGCCCGTGCACCAGATTTTCCTTTTCGGTGGTCAGCTGGCGCAGGTTGCCGCCATCGCTGTCCATCACCCAGATATTGTCGGCGCCGTCGCGGTCGCTCACGAAAACGACAGATTTGCCATCCGGGCTGAAACGCGGCTGGGTGTTCCAGGCGAGTTCGCTGGTAATCGCCTTTGCCTCACCGCCGGCGATCGGCATTTCATAGATATCCCCGAGCATATCGAAAATCAGGCTCTTGCCATCTGGACTGATATCCAGGTTGCTCCATGTGGTCTCGCGGGTGTCCAGCGGGATGGATTTGAATTCGTAGGGCGGTTTGTTCACATCCCACTTGTCCGCTTCCTTTTTGGCCTCTTCGGCGATGGCGGCGAGGGGGAGAGTCAGGGCGACACCGGCGCTGCCAAACAGGCGCGCCAGGGTTCTGGCTTTGAATGGTTTGATCATGAATGGCTCTCGGGTGCGTGGGGTGCGGTGACGCCCCTGGCGGCACTCATGGCGCCGCTCTCGTTTTGCTGAATGTGGGTTCACGACATGAACCTGAGGCTCAAATTACGGGAATACAAGGAAAAGGCAATGGATCTGCGCCGAACGGCATAATCTTTGGGGTGGGGAAATATCGCCGGATAAAACACTGTCGGCGGAGGGGTAACCGGCTGATATGTTGATGGGGCTGTCAGCCGATATAGGAAGCGTCCGTGGTGAACACCACATCGAATGCCTGTTCCGCCACAAAGTCCGCCATGCGCTCCGTGAGCAGTTCACGCCACTCGTCCACCTGCACAATGCCCGCGTTATGGTGCTCTCTGTCCAGCAGAATCCGGGCGTGCAGGTACACGGAGCGGCCGGTTTTACTGATACTGAGGGACCAGTTTTCACCGGGAATGTCGACCATGGCATCGCGAAAGGCGCGGCGGATGTCGCGCTGGATATCGATGGGCGGCGCCGCCAACAGCACCTCCATCAGGTTGCGGTAAAGGATTCTCACCGGCACCGGCAACATGACCGCCACCATGGCGATTACCATCCACGAGTCCACAAACGGCAGCCACCCGCCCAGTGCGTCGCCAAACAGCCACACCAGGGTGAAGGCGCAGAGCACCACCGCGCTGAGCACCCCGTCCATCATCCAGGCAAAGGCATCCACCTCGATCAGGCTGGAGTTGGTGCGTTTTGCAATGCGCCGCAACACCAGATACACCACCAGACAACCGACGCTGGCGATGGAGGCGTAGACCACCGCCCGGCCGGCATCCAGGGTGCGGCCACCCTGATACAGTGCCGCTACCGCGGAAGACAGCGCCATCAGCATGACGCCGAGTATGACCATGCTCTGCAGAACATTGAACGCCGGCTCGAAACTGGCGTAACCAAAGGGAAAGTGGCGATCGGCGTCGCGCCGGATGATTCTCGACACCACCAGCATCACCAGCGACATGACGAAACTCACCAGGGAAAAAACCCCGTCCAGAAAAATGGCTTCGGAACCCGTCCAGTGGGCAAACGCAAAGCCCAGAATCGCCATACTCAGGCAACCCAGGATGGAAAGTACAAGCCCCCGTGCCTCCATTCTCAGACTCCGCGCGCGTTGAAAAACAGGGAAGGTAGACTCCGGGATTCTAGCGGCAACTTGTGGAGCTATCCTGAAGTCGCGACAATTGCCGCGATTTTAGTGAATTGAACGGATTTCCCATGACCATCGATGTTGTCATCCTCGCTGCCGGCAAAGGCACCCGCATGCGCTCTGACCTGCCCAAAGTTCTGCACCCCATCGGCGGTGTGCCCATGTTGGGGCGGGTGATCGATGCGGCCCAAGCCCTGGGCGGGGCATTGGGCGATATTGAAATCACTGTGGTTATCGGTCACGGGGCGGAACGGGTGCGTGAGCGCTTTGCCGACCGCGGGGTGAAATTCGTCGAGCAGACCGAACAGCTGGGTACCGGCCACGCTGTCGCTCAGGCCATCCCCAATTTCCGCAGGGGCGCCACGGTACTGGTGCTTTACGGCGACGTACCCCTGATCAAAACCTCCACCCTGCAAACACTGCTGAACGCCTCCGAGAACGGTCCCGCGCTGCTGTCGGTGGTGATGGGGGATCCCAGTGGCTATGGCCGCATCGTGCGCGACGCGGCCGGTCAGGTGCAGGCCATTGTGGAACAGAAAGATGCCGACGCGGAGACCCTCAAGATCGACGAGATCAACACCGGCATTCTCGCCGCACCCGCCGATCTGCTGGCGCAGTGGCTGCCGGAACTCTCCAACAACAACGCCCAGGGTGAGTACTACCTTACCGACGTGATCGCGCGCTCCGTGCGCGAGAAGATTGCCGTTACCGGTGTGATTGCCGAAGATCCGGTGGAAGTCGCCGGTATTAACAGCCGCGCCCAGCAGGCGGAGCTGGAGCGTGCGCTGCAGCGCAATAACGCCGACACTCTGATGGACGCCGGCGTCACCCTTCTGGATCCGACCCGTATTGACGTGCGCGGCTCGCTAGTCTGTGGCGCCGATGTCACCATCGATATCAACTGCATTTTTGAGGGGGACGTATCTCTCGGCGACGGTGTTGTCGTTGGCCCCAACTGTCTGCTGAAAAACTGCCGGCTGGCGTCGGGTACTGTGGTGGAAGCCAACTCGATCATCGAGGATGCCAGCGTCGGCGAAGCCTGCACCATAGGCCCCTTTGCCCGTCTGCGCCCAGGCACGGAGCTCGCCAATGGTGCCAAGGTGGGTAACTTTGTCGAAACCAAAAAGGCAAAAATCGGCCTCGGCAGCAAGGTGAATCACCTGTCCTACATCGGTGATGCGGAGGTGGGCGAAGACGTGAACATCGGCGCCGGCACCATCACCTGCAATTACGACGGCGTAAACAAATCCAAAACCATCATCGGCGACCGCGCCTTTATCGGCTCCAACTCCGCGCTGGTGGCACCCGTGGAGATTGGTGCCGGCGCAACCGTTGGGGCCGGCTCCACGATTACCCGAGAAGTGAGTGCTGACGAACTGGCTGTGGCCCGTGGCAAGCAGCGAAATATCTCAGGTTGGCAGCGGCCGACCAAGAGGACTTGATCTCCCAGTTCGGGAGCTCTGTTCTAGGTTCCGTGGCGGCAAAGCACCGGGTATGACTGTTCGAAACCGCTGTAAACCCATCCCTGGGCGCTGCGGCGGCGACGTCCTGTCGCCGACGCTTTCGAACAGTCATACCCGGCACTTTGCCTTCCGCCAAAACTTTGAGCTTCGTTAGCAATGCTTAATCGAAGTGCCGGGCCGGAATTGAAGGTGGAGCGCTGGGAGGGGGTTTTCAGGAGCGTCGCAAACAGGAGGTTTGCGCCGCAGCGCCCAGGGATGGGTTTAAGGGGGGCGCCTAGCCCGGTCCTGAAAATCCCCTCCCAGTGATCCACCGCCACCGCGCTAGAAAAAATCCCGCCCGAAACAAGCCGCCTCACAGAACTACACTGAAAGCATCGGAATCCAAGGAATCCAGCCGATGCACAAACCTCGCCTGCAACTACAGGCCTCGTTCGATATCGCCTGGCTGCAGTACCTGGATCAGCAGGGCCGCGCTACTCAGGCATTGCCGGAATTTGCCAGTCCCGACTGGCTCACCCACTGCTATAGCCAGATGCAGCTGGCGCGGCAGGTGGATGATCGCGCGGTAAAACTGCAGCGCACCGGTCGTCTCGGCACCTATCCTTCAAGCCTCGGCCAGGAAGCCATCGGCGTCGCTGTAGGCAATGCGTTGATGCCCGAAGATATCTACTGTCCCTACTACCGCGAAACCGGCGCCTTTCTGGAGCGCGGCGTGCTGATCGAGGAAATCCTCGCCAACTGGGGCGGCGATGAACGCGGGCAGAACTACCAGCACGCGCCCAAAGACCTGCCCATCTGCATCCCCATCGCCACCCAGGCATTGCATGCCGCCGGTGTCGCCTTCGCGCTCAAATACCGCCATCAGCAACAGGGCATACCGCAGCAGGTAGCTGTTACTACCTCCGGCGACGGGGCCTCGTCGAAGGGGGACTTTTATGAGGCCATGAACCTCGCCGGGGTGTGGAAGCTGCCGCTGGTGTTTGTGGTAAACAACAACCAGTGGGCGATTTCCGTACCGAGAACGGCGCAGACCGCCACCCAGACCATCGCCCAGAAGGCCATCGCCGCAGGTATTCCCGCGCTGCAGGTGGATGGCAACGATGTAATTGCCGTGGCCTGGGCGGTGCGCGACGCCATCGCTCGTGCCAGAGCGGGCGAGGGGCCCGCATTGATCGAGGCCCTCTCCTACCGCCTGTGCGATCACACCACCGCCGACGACGCCGGCCGCTACCGCAGTGAGAAAGAGCTGGATGAAGCCTGGCAGCGGGAGCCGGTTCGGCGTCTGGACAGGTATCTCCGTAGCGAAGGGTTGTGGAGTGATGCCAGGCAGCAGGATCTGGACCGGGAGCTGGCACAGGTGATGGAGACGGCGTTGAACAACTGGGAGTCCCGCGCGCCGGAGCCCGCCACCGCCATTTTCGACCACCTGTACGCGCAGCTGCCGGAAGGCTTGTACGAGCAGTACGACCAGCTGCGCGACGAGCAGGCTCGGGGAGCACAAAGCTAGATGGCGGACGAAGTAAATGCCATCACCCTGGTGGAAGCAGTCACCCAGGCGCTGGCCTATGCGCTGGAAAACGACCCCGAAGTGGTGCTCTTTGGACAGGATATCGGTGCGAATGGGGGCGTATTCCGCGCAACCGACGGACTGCAGAAGCGCTTCGGACCCGCACGGGTGCTGGATACGCCACTGGCGGAGAACATGATTTCGGGCATTGCCGTGGGCATGGCCACGCAGGGCCTGCGCCCCATCGCCGAATTCCAGTTTATGGGATTCATCTATCCCGGTCTCGACCACATCCTCAGCCACGCCGCGCGCATGCGCAATCGCACCCGCGGGCGCCTCAGCTGTCCCATTGTCTACCGCGCCCCCTACGGTGGGGGCATCCACGCCCCGGAACACCACAGTGAAAGCACCGAGGCGATATTTGCGCATATTCCCGGCCTGCGGGTGGTGGTGCCCTCCTCCCCTGCGCGCGCGTATGGCCTTCTGCTGGCGGCCATCCGCGACCCGGACCCAGTGCTGTTTCTCGAACCCAAGCGCATATATCGCGCCGCCAAACAGCCGGTGCCGGACGACGGCGAGGCGCTGCCACTGGACCGTGCCTTTGTGCTGCGCGAGGGCAGTGACCTCACCCTGATCGCCTGGGGCGCCAGTGTGAAGGAGGCGCTCGCCGCCGCCGAGCTGTTATCCACAGAGGGCGTCGAGGCGGAAGTTATCGATCCCGCCACTCTCAAACCGCTGGACATCCACAGCATTATCGACTCGCTGGAAAAGACCCGCCGCTGTGTGGTGGTGCACGAGGCGGCGCGCTTTGGCGGACTCGGCGCCGAGATTACCGCGCAGATCCAGGAGTACGCTTTCGACCTGCTGGAGGCACCGGTGCAGCGGGTCACCGGCTACGACACCGTCATGCCCTATTACCAGCTGGAAAATGTATATCTGCCTGGCGTGGAGCGCATACTCAGCGGCGCGCGCGCGGCACTCGGTTATGCGCGGGGTGGGCAGCGGTGAAAATCTTCAGACTGCCGGATCTCGGTGAGGGACTACCGGATGCCACTATCCGCGAGTGGCTGGTACGGGAGGGTGACAGCGTCGCGACAGACCAGGCGCTGGTCACCGTGGAGACCGCGAAAGCACTGGTAGAGGTACCATCTCCCTATTCCGGCACCGTGGAAAAACGGTTTGCCGCCGAGGGGGAAACCCTGCAGACCGGCCAGCCGCTGATCGGCTTTCTGCCGTCGGCAAATGAGGCCGCCGCCGGGGTTTCCGTCCCTCCCGCCGATTCCGGTACCGTGGTCGGCAAAATCGAATCCGGCGGCGAAGCACTCGCGCGCGAACAGCGTCCGGTTTTCAATCGCCCCCGCTGCGCCACCCCCGTCGTGCGCGCGCTGGCGCGGCAACTGGGCGTGGATCTTTCCAGATTGCATCCCAGCGGGTCCCGCTTCAGCGAAGCGGAAGTGCGCGCCGCTGCCGCGAGCCCGCCCCCGGCGAGGGACGTAGAACCGGCAGCCCGTCCAGAATCGGCGCCAGCATGTTCGACGGCCGGCGAACCGGTTCGTCGCGCCATGGCGCTGGCCATGGGTCGCAGCCGCGACGAAGTCTGCCCCATGACCCTGTGTGACGAGGCGGACATCAGCCACTGGGGAAAATCCACCCCGGCCACGGTGATGCTGGTGCGCGCCATTGCCGCCGCCGTGCGGGAATCCCCCAATGTGAACGCCCACTTCCAGCAGGAAAATCTGCGGCCACAGCTTTCGGTGAACATCGGTCTCGCGGTCGACGCCCCCAGGGGACTGTTTGTGCCGGTACTAAGGGATGTGGACGCGCAGAGTGACGAGCAGTTGCTGGAGGTGATTCGGCGTTTCAAACAGCAGGCACAACAGGGCGCCATTCCCCGGAACGACCTGCAGGGTGCCACCATCCATCTATCCAATTTCGGCAGCCTGGGCGGGCGCTTCGCCACCCCGGTGGTGGTGCCGCCACTGGTGTGTATTGTCGGCGCCGGTCGCAGTCACAAGGCCGTGCTGCCGCACAAAGGCAAGGCCCGGGTGCGCAAACTGCTGCCGCTTTCCATCACCGCCGACCACCGCGCCGTTACCGGCGGCGAACTGGCCAGGTTCCTGAAGGCCCTGAAAGACCACCTGGAGTCCTGACTGGTCTCGATGTGCAGGGGTTTCACAAAATCGGGGTGGGAACACAAGTTTCGATTTGCTATGATTTTCTTACGAATCGAAACTTAAAGCAACATGTCAAAGCGCAACACTCAACAGCGACGCCATCAGATACTGAACCAGATCAACGACGCCGGTGAGGCCAGTGTCGAAGAACTTGCGCGCCAGTTCGAAACCTCCGAAGTTACGATCCGAAAGGATCTGGCGGCCATGGAGGACAGCGGTCTGCTGCTGCGCCGCCACGGCGGCGCGATCCCCCTGCCGCGGGAACTGGTGGTCGAAGATCCCCTGTCCCAGACCAAGCGCGCCATCGGCCGCGCCGCCGCCGAACTTATCCGCGACCACAACCGCATTGTCATCGACTACGGCCGCACCACCACGGGCCTGATTCCCGAACTCGACAAAAAGCGCGGTCTCGTCGTCATGACCAACTCCCTGCACGTCGCCAACCAACTGCGCGAGCTGGAAAACGAACCCACCCTGCTCATGACCGGCGGCACCTGGGACCCGCACTTCGAAGCCTTCCAGGGTCAGGTCGCCGAACAGGTACTGCGCGGCTACGACTTCGACCAGGCCTTCATCGGTGCCGACGGCATCGACCTCGAGCGCGGCACCTGCACCTTCAACGAACAGATCGGCTTGTCGAGGGTCATGGCCGAAGTCGCCCGCGAAGTGATCGTCATGGCGGAGTCCAGCAAGGTGGGACGAAGAATCCCCAATCTGGAATTGAGCTGGGAAATGTTCGGCACTTTAGTGACCGATAGCGGCATCGAAGACAAGGTTTGTACACAGCTGGAAAACAGGGGCCTGCGGGTCATCTGTGCCGAAGTTAATTAAAGAAAACAGGGTGTATTCAATACTCTGAAATTTGACGAGAAGGCGGCGCTACCAAACCCAAAAGTGGCACCAAGCCAAATACCGAGGTAAGAAATATGTGTGGAATCGTAGGAGCCCTCGCCCAACGCAACGTCACCGGAATACTGCTGGAAGGCCTGCGCCGACTGGAATACCGCGGCTATGATTCCGCCGGGGTGTGCCTAGTCAACGGCGACGGCAGGCTGCAGCTGCGCAAAACCCAGGGCAAGGTTGCGGACCTGGAATCGGCACTGGACGATAGCCCCACCGCCGGCCAGCTCGGCATCGCCCACACCCGCTGGGCCACCCACGGCGTGCCCTCGGACAAAAACTCCCACCCGCACGCCTCCGGCAACTTCGCCCTGGTACACAACGGCATCATCGAAAACTACCAGGAGCTGCGCGACCAGCTCATCGCCAAGGGCTATGAATTCCAGTCCGAAACCGATACCGAAGTCGTCGTCCACCTGATCCACGACCTCGCCAAAGACAACCGCGACCTGCTGCAGGCCGTCTCCGCCGCCAGCAAACAACTCCATGGCGCCTACGCCCTCGGCGTCGTCTGCTCCACCGAACCCGAGCGTCTTGTCTGTGCGCGCCTCGGCAGCCCCCTGGTGATCGGTGTCGGCTATGACGAAAACTTCATCGCCTCCGATCCCATGGCCCTGCAACAGGTCACCGACCGTTTCATCTTTCTGGAAGAAGGCGACATCGCCGAAGTCACCCGCGACAGCATCGCCGTATGGGATAAAACCGGCGAGGAGGTCAGCCGCCCGGTCAACAAACTGCAGGGCGGCCACGACGCCGCCGACAAGGGCCGCTACCGCCACTATATGCAGAAAGAAATTTTCGAGCAGCCCAAAGTGGTGGAAGCCACCATGGCCGGTCGCATTGGTGAGCACTCCGTGCTGTCGCAGGCACTTGGCACCGCCGCCAATGAAATTCTTCCGCAGGTAAAACAGGTGCAGATCGTCGCCTGTGGTACCAGCTATCACGCCGGTCTCGTCGCGCGCTACTGGATCGAAGACTGGGCCGGCGTACCCTGCTCCGTGGAAGTCGCCAGCGAAATCCGCTACCGCAAAACCGCGGTGCGCCCGGGCACCCTGTTTGTCACCATCTCCCAGTCCGGCGAAACCGCCGACACCCTCGCCGCGCTGCGTCAGGCCAAGGAACTCGGCTATCTCGCCTCCATGACCATCTGCAACGTACCCAACAGTTCCCTGGTGCGAGAATCCGAACTGCACCTGATGACCGAAGCCGGCCCGGAAATTGGTGTCGCCTCCACCAAGGCCTTCACCACCCAGCTGGTCGCACTGCAGATATTCTGTATCGCACTCGCCAAGGCCAACGGCATGAGCAGCGAGCGCGAGGCGGAACTCGTCAGCGCCCTGCACCAGCTGCCGAAGCTGATGGAAAAATTCACCGGTCTCGATGCGCTGGTAAAAGCTACCAGTGAAGCCTTTTCAGAAAAAAATCACGCGCTGTTCCTGGGGCGTGGGGTGGAATTTCCGATCGCGCTTGAGGGCGCGTTAAAGCTGAAAGAAATTTCCTACATTCACGCCGAAGCCTACCCCGCCGGCGAACTGAAGCACGGCCCGCTGGCGCTGGTGGACGCGGATATGCCGGTCATCGTCGTCGCGCCGAATGACGAGCTGCTGGAAAAGCTGAAATCCAATCTGCAGGAAGTGCGCGCCCGCGGTGGGGAATTGTTTGTATTCGCCAGCCCTCAGGCGGGGTTCAAAAGCGAGTCGGGGGTGACGGTGGTGGAAGTGCCGGATGCACCGGAGAGCCTGTCGCCGATTCTGTATACCGTGCCGTTGCAGTTGTTGAGTTACCACGTGGCACTGCTGAAAGGCACGGATGTGGACCAGCCGAGAAATTTGGCCAAGTCGGTAACGGTAGAGTAACCAATTCAACAACTTCTCAAACAGGATCTGTAAAACTCCCGAGCGTGGAGAAACAAAGGAGCGAAAAACGGAATCCGGCAATCAAAAAAAGTATCACAAGAAACCTTCCTTGTTTCAGTTCACGTTTTTAAAATGAAGTGGCGCCATATCCTACGTGGCGCCAATTTTCTTATTGCCCCAGAAATTGTGATTGTGCTCACATTCCCCGCCATAAAATTTGGGGGAAAACACATCCCCCTTTGACTTTGTTGGTCATGCATTAGTGGCCGATCATATTTTCTGGGGGGAAGTATGTGGAATTTGTTATCCACGGGAAGAAAGTCCGCGGCATGGATTGGTAACTCCGGCATTTCCATTGCGCTGTGTCTGGGTGCTTCCGCGGAGTCTCTGGCTGGCGAGTTCACGGTATTCGACAACGAGGTTTTTGCCCGAAATGCGGGAATCCCGGTGCATGAAATCCGCGAATTCCAGTTCAACGCCCCGGAAGAACAATATTTACTGCGGGTCCACAATGGCGTAGACGGGGCTCCGGTAGAGAATGCCAGCCGAATACTGCTGAACGGGCAGGTTGTAGTATCCGTTACTGATCTTCAGCAATCCTCCCCCCTGATTGAAAAGCCCGTCACCCTCGCCATCAACAATACGCTGATTATCGAAATCAATGACTTCGAGAACCGCGGCCTGAGCATTGAGATTGTTGGTTACGACGAAGTCCCCCCCGAAATTTCCGGAACCGTTGATTTCCCCCCTAATGAAAACGGCTGGTACAGCAGTAGTCCCACCATCACTTATACGTGTAGTGATGATCTGAGTGGTATCGAGAGTTGCAGTCAACCGGTACTGGTTGAGACAGAAGGCGCCGACCAGGAAATTATCGGTACGGCGGTGGATCGGGCCGGGAATACCGCGGAATACGAAACGCTGATCAGTCTCGACAGGTCCGCGCCCGAGCTGCAATCGACGTTGGTCCCACCGGCAAATGCAAGCGGCTGGAATGACAGCGATGTCTTGGTCCAGTTTGCGTGTGCTGATGCACTCAGTGGCATTTCCGAGTGCCCTGAAGCGGTTTCACTTACGAGCGAAGGTGACAATCACGTCGTGAGCGTACAGGCAGTCGATCTGGCCGGAAATAGCACTTTCGTGGAAACCCAGGTCCGCATCGATAAAACGCCTCCGCAAATTATTTCTCAATTGTCGGCAGCCCCCGGCACTTCGGGCTGGTACCGGGAACCGGTGACCGTCAGTTATCAGTGCTCAGACGACCTGAGCGGGGTAGCCAGCTGCCCGGAAGCCGTCACCGTAACCGGCGAGGGTGAAGGGGTCGAAGTGTTGGCCACCGTTTACGATGTCGCGGGTAACAGTGCGGAAGCCCGGGAGATCATCAACTTGGATACCACAGCACCCGAGATCAGTTTTATTTCGCCACACAGTGGCGCACTCCTAGCTGACGCTCAGCCTGTGATGCAGCTTCTTTTGTCCGACAATATTCAAGTCGACGGTGAATCTCTCGTCATTACCGCCAACGGCGAAAACACCGCTGAATGCACGATTGCTGGGAATATAGCAACCTGCGGCTTCCCGCAGCCGCTACCCATAGATACAGAAGTCGTTATCAGCGCGAGTATAAATGACAGCGCTGGCAACTCCGCTCAGGTATCCCTCGTTACCGGGATAGACACCGACAAAGATGAAGTGGCCGATTATCTGGATCACTGCCCACAGACCACCACCTCACAGAGCGTTGATGAAAACGGTTGTGCCCTGAATCAATTGGATAGCGACGATGACGGGATAAGCGATGCGGAAGAGATTGCCTCCGGCAGCAACCCGGAAGATGAAACCAGTTTTCCCCCCGTGCTGATCGAAGCCTTCTCGGCGTCTCCCACCGTGATGGATCACAAAGAGCAACAGGTAGAGTTGCGCTGGCAGGTAAAAGGAGCCAGTACCGTCTCGATTGGCAACGATCTACAGGAAGAGGTAGAGACGAATCTCGCCAGCGAGGGAACCCTCGCGGTAAATCCGAAAATCACCACCCGCTATACGCTCGTTGCCACAGGCCCCGGAGGTGAAAGCAGTCAGGAACTGACCATAACCCTGGATTTGCCACCGCCACCGCCAATGTGGACGGCGCCCGACATCCCCGTACAAGAAAAAATTGCCACCTCTCTCGCGGTAGCGGAGGACGGCAGTGCGTATGTGGGCGCCTTCGATGGCAATTTCTACAAGGTGAATTCCAGCGGTCAGGTGGAGTGGAAGCTGGAAAATGCCGGAGTAGTGATGGGTAAAGCTGTAATCGCTGGGGACAAAATTATTGTCGGCTCGAATTTTTCTAATGGCAGTCACCCCGAAGGTCTAGGTAGAGCTTTTTCCCTGAGATCTGATAAAACGGTTGTGTGGAACTTTGATACCCAAGGTGCTGTGGTTGCCGGCCCTGTTCTCAATATTGATAAAACCACGGCATATATTGCTACATATTATGGTCACATTTACGCGCTAAATGCACAGACGGGTGAACTGTATTGGGATTACCAGCTACCGAACAACCAAAAGGTAGTCTCCTCTCCTGCATTAGTACAGCAGAAACTGATCGTTCATACAGAGCAAAATAATATCTATGCTTTGGATGTCAGTTTGTCAACTAATGAAAACCGAATTATTTGGGAAAAATTGCTAGAATAAGTATCACAAAAATTTCGCTATTCGGATCGAATAACTTATCCAATATTAAAAGCTAATTTGATTGGCGTGAAAGTAAGATACTAATTATGAAAAATATAAATTACTCTTGTAGTAATTGCGGGAAGAGTGCAATCAAATTAATTTTTTCTTTGTTGCTTTGCTTAGTATATTCAAACAGTTCTCATGCCAGCTGGCCCCCTGGTGAATTCTCTATCAGTGACGGTCCTGAAAGTTTGGATGGTAATTTCACGATAACAATTGACTCAGTAAGTATTGATAATTGCGTGACCATTCCCATCATTTGTCGCGTAGATGCTTATAGATTTAGAGAAAGAGTAAATGGGGGCGAGTGGACGGTTTTAAGATCCGAGCAGTCAGGTGGTTGGGGGTCAAATTTACTGTCCGAATCTATTTCAATAGATCTTCAGCGTGAAAATGGAACATATGATTATGAACTTTTGGTCACTATTCATTATGCGAATGATGCTGGTTGGTCGGATACTCATGATTTTCTGAAAGTTAAAACCATTATCGTAGATAAGCCGGAAAGGCCATCCAAGCCAAACAATCTCAAAAAGTCCGGCCAAGATGATGCGTACGACGGAAGCTACCAAGTAAACTGGAATACACCCACAAGTGGAGATTTCGACTACTTTTTAGTTCAGGAAAAAAAAGACCAAGGAAACTGGTGTTTTAATCAAAAAGGCAGCATCCACGGTTACTGCTACGCGCAAAAAGGTACAGACCCCAGTTATTCGGTCAACGACAGAGAGGCAGGATCCAGTTATTCATATCGCGTATTCGCCTGTAACGCGCTCGAGTGCAGTGATGAGCACAAATCCTCAGAGATTTTAACGGTCGACGTTCAAGTTCCTCCCACGCCGAGCTTTTCCTGGCTGACACCGGCGGATGGCGCCACGATTCGTTACCAGCAAAACCAAACTCTGAGAATTGGAAATAATGGCAGCCAGGGCGTTTCCTCTGTCAGCTTTTACCGGCGAGTAAGCGGTAGCGACCAACCCCTCAATCTTCCTGTCAACTACGACAATGCCTGTGACTGTTGGAACGCTAACTGGACGGCCGCGCCGCTCGGCAATGTCGAACTTGTTGCAAAAATGGAAAATCAGTGGGGCAACGCCACCACGCGCTCTATTGATGTCAACGTCGCGGAAAACCAGTTGCCGATCGTGTCGCTGCCGGCCCTCCCAGCCACGATCGATCAATTTGAAACTCTGAATCTGCAGGCATCTGCGAGTGACCCGGACGGATCCATTCAATGGGTAAAGATTTTCGTCAATACGGAGGTTGCCCATCTCACCAGCTCGCCCTACCAGTATGAATGGACGGCAAACAATGCCGGTCAATACACCATCTATGCACAGGCGATGGATAACGAAGGTGGCCTCAAAACCTCGGCGCAACAGACGGTAACCGTTAATCCCGCGCTACCGCCAAATCCACCGACTCAGGTGTTGATCGACGACCTACCCGCGCCGTTTCCGGTAAATACTACGGGTTATTACACCGTTTCGTGGCTGGAGGTCGAGGGTGCCACCAATGGGTATGTACTGGAGGAGCGCGAAGCGGGAGTCAGTGGTGACGCTTGCCCTGAACAATTCGATGATGCGTCGGATTACTGTGCGTTCAGCGTGAGCGGCTTATCCTGGTTGCGTCCCAACCAATCTCATGGTCGCTATGACTACCGGGTAAGAGCGTGTAATGAATCGGGTTGTGGCGACCCCAGCACGGTATTCCCAGTGACGGTGGAAACGATCGTGCCGCAGGCGCCGCAAAACCTGCGTGCAAGCGCGGAGCATGAAGCCTACGACTTTACCGGTAGCTATACCTTGCGGTGGGATGCGGTTGAGAGCTTCCCGCAACCGCTCAATTACAAACTCGAAGAAAAAATTGGCGGCCTGGATTCCGGATTCGATTGGGTCTCATTGTCTCACAGTGGTCTCGAAACGGAGTTTGACATTCAGAACAAGGCACCGGGTAGTTACAGCTATCGGGTTACCGCATGCAATAACAAAGGCTGCAACGAAACCGCGGAAATCATCACCGTCAATGTGCTGCAACCTATCGTGGTGGACGCATCGCCGGGGTGCAACAAGAGTTGCCTGCGGCTCGCTGGCGGCGGCGTGGATCCGGGTACACTCATTACTTTGACCGATCGTCGCAACGGCAATCAGCAGACCTTGACCGGCGGTGAAATTATCTGGACAGCGCCGGTGCGTGAAGGCGCCGAGCAGGATCCGACCACCTATGCGCAACTGACACTCAACGGTGCGATGTCTGAAGCTCTCTTCGCCGAGGGTGTGCATGTCGCCATGGAAAATGCCAATGGTGCCCGCGCGGGTATCGATGCCTACGGCAGTGACACAGTGGAACGCATCAGCCAGATTGATTCCGCACCTGCGGTCGGCGCGGATGGCACGATCTACGTAGGCTCGGGTAATAACGTCTACGCGCTGAATCCTGAGGACGGCTCCATCGTTTCTGGATGGCCGTTTGCTACCGGCGATCTGATCAAAGCGACGCCCGTGATCGACTCTGTGAACGGCAACATCTATGTAGGCTCCCTGGACGACAAGCTCTACGCCTTGAATCCTCTCGGGCTGAAACAGTGGCACATGACGACGGGGGGCGACCTGCTGGCGTCAGCCGTTCTGGACGAGAACCGCATTATTTATCAGGGTTCGATGGACGGCGTGCTTTACGCCGTGCAGGCGCAGAACGGTGCGGTCCAGTGGACCTATCCCGCTGGGGCGGGCATTGCCGAAACGCCGGTACTGGCTGGTAACGGCACTCTGTATTTCACCACCGTCGCCAGCAGCCAGGTCTATGCGCTTGGTCGTGGGGATCTCGGGCCGGACCAACTCGTGTGGGAGAGTGCCGATGACTCTCTGCTGCGCGAGAAACTCGACGATGAAAATTGGCAGCCCAATGAAAGCCAATTCCCGCAATATCAAACCGTCGCGCGGCTGTATCGCCTATTGTTGCAACCGCCACTCAACCTCTCGCGCGATGTCCTTACATTCTGGACCTACGCGCTGGTCAAAGGCGCGAATCCACAGGAAGTGGCGATTGCCTTCCTGCAGTCCGACACCGGCAAGGTGAACTTCCCTTCCGTGCAGTCACTGACCAACGAAGGCTTTATCGACAAGCTTTACGCACGCGCCTTCCCCGGGCTGGCTCAACCAGCGCTTACCTACGCCGGGCAAACCTATACACGAAACGGCTTGGTCGATGCCATGACGGGTGGCATGACGCGCGCGCAAGTAGCTGTACTCTTCTCGCAGTCGGTGGAATACGTCGGAGCCACAAACGTCTCCCTGCGCCGCAGTTTTGATTACTTCTATACCCAGGATTACAGCTGGGCAGTATTCAGTTGCGATGAGGGTGATGAGTACACCCGCGACTGCGACGGGGATGGCCTGCCGGACTTTTGGGAAATCCAGTTCTTCGGTAGCACCGATACAGAAAGCGGCGATACCGATGCGGATGGCGATGGTGTCAGCAACCAGGAAGCCTTCCTGGCCAATCTCGATCCCTGCGCAAACCTGTGCAGCTACGGTGTCACCGTTAAAGCGCCTGATCCCGCGCCGATGCCCACCGTGGATACGGGGGAGATCGACATTTCCGGCCAGATCGGCAGCCTGCCCGGTGAATTCCGGGTGAGCGAATCCGGCGCGGCCACCTATCAGATACCGCTGAGCCTGCCCGCTGGTACGGCGGGTGTAGCGCCACAACTTTCCATCAACTATTCCAGCCAGAGCGGCAATGGGCTTTTGGGCCACGGCTGGGCGTTGAGCGGATTATCCGCGATCACGCGCTGCCGCCAGACCCTCGGTCAGGACGGTCAGGCCCGCCCAATCACGTGGAGTGGTGAAGATCGCTTCTGCCTCGATGGCCAGCGTCTGCTCGTGGTCGAGGGCGAATACGGCGCGGTGGGCAGCCTCTACCGCACGGAGATAGACAGCTTTGCGCTGATCCAGCTGCGCAACAACCAGAGCGGCATGTACTTTACCGTTGAGCGCAAGGACGGCTCCATCAGCTACTTTGGCGTCACCGAGGATGCCAAACAAACAACGGGCCAGGGCACGCTCACCTGGGCGATCAACAGGTTCGAGGACAGCGCCCGCAACCGCATCGAATTTATTTATCAGAATGGCGGCGGCCACAAGATTGGCGAAATCCGCTATGCCTATGAGAACGCGGAGGGAGACAGGGACAGCGATTACGCCGCCTCCGTGGTATTCGAGTATCAGAACCGCGCGGACGCCATCGGCGGTTATCTCGCCGGGGAATACCTGGAAACCACGCAACGTCTCCAGAATATATTGGTATACAACGATTCAACGGAGGTGCGCCGCTACGAGCTCGGCTATAAAAATTATCCCGCGGACAATCTGAGTCGCCTGGAGCGCATACGACAATGTGTAGGCGGCCTCTGTCAGTCGGATACGCTGTTCGATTGGCGCCTGCCCCTGCCTGGAAGTTTTAGTGCTGCCGCGAGTAGTACGGTTACCTTAAGTACGCAGGCGGATCGCACCGCGGTCGGTACCCGCCCGGCGGACATCAACGGCGACGGTCGTATGGATCTTGTCTGGCTGGAGCCGGACTGGTATGACGATGGCTCGGGTGAAATCGCGTTCCAGACCTTTAAGTATGTTCTGGCGAAGGAAACTGGATTTGGTACTGAGCGCACCGTCTATCGTGAGTCGGACAACACCTATCGCCCCTACGAGTGGCAGATGATCGACTACAACGGCGATGGCCGCGCCGATCTCGTGGCTTACCTGGAAGACAAAGGCTACTGGGGATTGGTGTTGTCTGAACCGGACGCACAGGGCAACTGGAGCCTGTCCGGGCATCCACAACCGCTCAGTGAGCTGACGGAGCGCAGCGCCAAATTCACGGACATCAACGGCGACGGCCTGGTGGACTACCTGACCCACAACCACTATCGCCTGATGAAGCCCATCGGCTCGCCGGGTAGCAACCGCTATTACGGCTTTGGTCAAAGCCGCGAAGCGGTACTCGACGTAGACTGGGACGCGGTGCAGTGGAACAATCCGATGGGCGGCGAAGTTACCATGCGCAGCGCGCGGATTCAGAGCAGCGTTGCCCCCGCGGATTTCAACGGCGATGGCGTGGTAGATCCGATCGTCAGCCTCTCCATGTACTCGGATTGTTTACCGACCGTCGGTGGCGGCAGCTGCCAATATACCGGCGGCATGATGGTGATGGCCTCTACGGGTGCCGTGGGTGAGTACGCGAATTACTTCTATCTCGGCAGCGGTCTCGGTGCGCCGGACACGGTAGATATCAACGGCGACGGCCTGCCCGACCTGGTGTATGTCAGAGGAGGAAACGGCTACTACCGTATGAACAACGGTGCCGGATTTGAAGACGAAGTCAGCGTCGGCAAGCTCGCCAAGCAGCGCCAGTACTTCGATTATGACAACGACGGCGACATCGATCTCGTCTGGCACGACAAAGATGACGCGCGCCTGAAGGTCAACCGTTGGAACAGCCACGATAAAAAATTCGGTACCGCCAATGTATTCCGCTCCACCAGTGGCGGGGACAATCAGTTGCATCTCTTTACGGATATGAATGGCGATGGCGTTGCCGATTATGTCCGTATTACCAGCGATCGGGCCTCGCTGTATCCCGCTACCGATTTCCGCGTACCGGTCAACGTGGTGGAAAAAATCACTAACGGCCTGGGTGCCGAGACAGACATCGCCTACGGATCTCTGACCCACAGCGGCCATTACACGCGGCGCGACATAAGCCCCACCACCGAACGGCGTTGCGAGTATGCGAAGTACGGCGATACCTATCCGGCACCGGACGATGGTGACTACAGCCCCTGGTGCCGCGATTATGCGGTAGCGGATTTGGCCGATTACTACGGTTACCTGAATGACCCCTGGGAGGGAAGTGAGGAGTACCATCGCCTGGGCAAATTGTCGCCCACGCTGGAACTGATGGGGCCAATGTATCTGGTCACCGGCGTGGAGAGCAGTGCGCCCACGTCTTCCAATGTCGATCCAGATGGCATCCAAGCCACCAGCAAAATCAGCTACTTCTACGCCCAGGCGAAGATCCAGGCCGGCGGCCGCGGTCTGCTCGGCTTTGAAGAGCTGCGTACCGTCGATGAGCAGACCGGCGTGGAAACCGCCACCACTTACCGGCAGGACTTCCCGTTCCAGGGCTATCCGGTCAGCACCGTGGTGAAAACCGCGGAGGGCAAAACGCTCAGTGAATCCGTCAATACCTGGAAGCTGAAAAAAGCTGACGGCAGCGCCTGGTCCGGCTGGGGCAGTGTTGCCATGGAAGACGGCAGCGCGCAACTCGGCCCGCTGCAACCCTGGCTCGAAACCAGCGTAGAAAAAACCTGGGCGCTGGAGAGCGCCGTGGGTGCCGAGCCGGTCAAAACGGTAACCACCGTGAACACCTTCGACCAGCATGGCAATGCGACGGACATTCTGGTCACCATGGAGGCCGCCGGCGATACCTTTGTCACCCACACCACCAGTACCTACGGTCAGGGTGAAAGCCTCAACTTTGCCAATACGGATCACCATCTCTCCGGCTACACGGAGCTTGGGCGCCTGACCAAAACTGTGGTGGTGCACGAGCGCACGGAAAACGGTGAAACCGATACCGAGACCCGCACCAGCGCATTCACCTACCACCAGAACGGCAACAAGGCGGGCCTGCTGGAAACCGAGACCATCGAGCCGGATGCCAAAGACGAAGAGGGCAACCCCGCCCCCAACCTGACGTTGACTACCCGCTACGATTACGACGGCTACGGCAACAAGATACTGGTAGAACAACGTGCGGGCGATGTCGCGGAAGTCCGCACCAGCCGCTGGGTTTACCAGGGCAACACCGGCCGCTATGTTGAACGGGAGATAAACGCCTACAGCCAGATCGTAAGCACGGTGACCGCGCGCAACGAACTCGGGCTGCCCACCGCCGTCATGGATATCGTCGGCAACGAAAGCCAGATCCGCTACGACGCCTTCGGCCGCAAGGTGTTGGAATACAGCCCCACCGGTGCTCACAGCATCACCCTGCTGGCGGCGCCGTCCAGCCACTGCCCCGCGGGCAGTGCATATCAGCAAACCGTGCGCTCCGCCGGTGGCGGTGAATCCTTCACCTGCTTCGATGTGCTGGCGCGCACCACCCGCAGCGCCACCCGTGGCTTCGACGGTAACTGGGTATTCGCCGATACCGAATACGACAAACTCGGTCGCGTATACCGCAAATCCGAACCCTACAGTGGAACCGCCGGCAGCGCTCAGTACTGGACGGTAATGTCCTACGACATTCTCGGCCGCGTCGTCGGCACCGACCTGCCCGGCACCGTCAGCAACAACGGCACCGGTTACGATGTGCATATGGCCTACAACGGCTACACCACCGTGACCACCAACCCGGAAGGCCACACCAAAACCGAGGTCAAGAACGCCAAGGGTGAGCTCACCCTGGTCACGGATCACCTCGGTGGCGAGATCAGCTATCGCTACGATGCCCAGGGCAACCTCCGCTTCGTCAGCCGTACCGCCGCCGACAGCAGCCTGAACCCGGTTACGGAAATGCGCTACGACCTCCTCGGGCGCAAGATCTGGATGCAGGATCCTGATAAGGGCGGCTGGGATGGTAAACACTGGGAGTATCGCTATAACGGCTTTGGCGAATTGGTGTGGCAGCAAGATGCTAAGGATCAACAGGTGGTCAACCAGTATGACAACCTGGGGCGGCAGACACTGCGCATCGACTACGATGCCGACGGCAATATAGAAGGTGAAACCGTCTGGACCTTCAACAACAGCGCTGCCACGCAGGACGACATCCCGCCGGGTGCGCTGTCTGGTGTGATTGACCTTGAATCCGGCTATGCCCAGATCCCCGGCTACGATCAGCTCGGCCGCCAGAGCCTGTTGCTTACAAGCCTGGCCGAGGGTGATGACCACTGGACCAGAACCACCTACGACCAGTACGGTCGCGTGCTCCAGCAGTTCGACGCCGCCGGTGATGGCACCTGGCGCTCCAACGCCACGGAAAACGAGTACAACCAGTACGGGTATTTGGTCGCCGTGCAGGATGCGGAAAACATCAACCAGGCCAGCGCGGAAACCTACTACACCGTGCTCGCCATGGACGAGCGCGGCAACGTCACCGAATCCCGCCAGGGCAACGGTGTAGTCACTACCCGCGAGTACAACCCCGCCACCGGCCGCCTGGAACACCAGACCGCCTCCATTCTCGGCATCACCCAGATCCAGGATCTCACCTACCAGTGGGACAACCTCGGCAATCTGGACTGGCGCAAAGACCAGAGCGGCGGCAAGGACCTGTTCGAAGACTTCGAATACGACGGCCTCAACCGTCTGAAGCGCGCCCAGGTTACCGGCAGAACCGCGCAGGTGCTGGACTACGACGGCTTTGGCAATATCACCCACAAATCCGACGTGGGGGACTATTACTACGCGGACGACAACGAATGTGATCAGGTCGCCGGCCCTCACGCCCTGTGTGCCACCGTGGATGACATGGGAGAAGCCACCCAGTACAGCTACGACGCCAACGGCAACATGATCAGCGGCGGTGGCCGAAGCCTGCACTACAGCACCTTCGACAAACCGCTGCGCATCGAAAAAGACGGCCACACCACCGAGTTCCAGTACGGGCCGGATCGCAGCCGCTACCTGAGAGTGGACATCGACAGCAGCAATAAACGCACCGAAACCCGCTACCTCGGCAATGTGGAAAAGATCACCAACCCGGATGGTTCCAAAACCCTCAAGCGCTACCTGCCTGGCGGCGCCGTGGTCACCATCACCGGCGGTGAGCGCCAAAACCGCTACCTGCACAAGGACCACCTGGGCTCGGTGGATGTCATCACCGATGCCAGCGGCAGCGTGGTGCAGGCCATGTCGTTCGACGCCTGGGGCCAGCGCCGCAACGCCCAGAGCTGGGAAGCGTTGATCGCTTCGGAGCTCACCGGCTTCAACAGCGACATCACCACCCGCGGCTACACCGGCCATGAAATGCTGGATCAGGTGGGGCTGATCCATATGAACGGGCGGATATACGATGCGAGACTGGGGCGGTTCCTGCAGGCGGATCCATTCGTACAGGCTGCTTCCGACACGCAGATGTACAACCGCTACAGCTACGTGCGGAACAACCCATTGAATGCGACGGATCCGAGTGGGTACTTCATCTTTACCCTGGCCGCCGCCGTTTATCTGGCGGCAAACACCGTGACCTGGTATGTCGCCGGACTGATCATGGGTGTCGCCGGCTTCCTGGATGCTCTATCTCAGGGGGCCAGCTTCAAAGACGCGCTTAAAGCCGGGTTTATCCAGGGGGTATCGGCCGCGGCCTTTGCCGGAATTGGACAGGCATCGGGCAATTACTTCGGTTTGGATTTTGGCAGTGTGCCTATCAAGGTGGCGGCCTCCGGTGTTGTCGGCGGTATCACCAGCGTGCTTCAGGGTGGCAAATTCGGTCACGGCTTTGTGAGCGCTGGTATTGGCGCCGCAGTTGGCGCAAGTAAAGGACTCAAGTTGCAGTCCGGAGGTGGCTGGGCCAATGCAGGCCGTGCCGCGGTGCGGATTACGATTGCGGGTACGGTTTCCCGGGCTACTGGTGGTAAGTTCGGGAATGCGGCGGCTTATGCGGCGTTTGCGGTGGCTGTTGAAGCAAGTTCACTGGGTGGATCGCAGGGAACTACAGATGGGCCTGAGTCAAAAGTTTTGGGTGATACTTCTAATTCTGGAGAGAGTACAGAAATTTACGATGGCAAAGTGAGGGTTTCAAAATGGGGGAGTGATGATGCTACCTTAAGTAAGGCAGAGCTTGAGGCTGTTAAGGCCAGCTTGAATGATATCTTCACGAATGGTGGGGAAGGTGGAAAAGCATTGTACGACGCCCTTTCTGCTGAGAAACCCTTGGATATTTATGTTAATGATATCGGTGAAAATTTTGGTCAACTTAACGGTTTTAAATTAACTGTTGATATCAATAATAAAATTGAATTTTTGGATCAGAATACGCAAAAAATTGTAAATATGAGTTTATCCCGTAAATTGGCGCATGAAATGGGGCATTCCGTATTTGGGTACAAAGATATCGGTATGCCAATGGAAATTTTCGGGAGAACTAAATACACATATCCTGTAGTTAGATTCACAGATGGGATTATGAGTGGAATAAACGGAACAGTCAGGGGCACTTACTGTAATCCTTACTTCGAAGGTTGTTCGCAATGAGAAAGTTCAGAAATTTCTTGGCATTTCCACTTTTTGGTCTATTTTCCTGCTCAATATATAGTTTTCAGGAGAATATCGTACCGCCTGGTGTGAGGTTGGCAAAAACATCTAATTGTGGTGAAGAGGTTCGAAGTGATGATGGGGTTTTATTGCCGATTTTAAAAAATCCAGTTAAGTACCCTGAATTTTTGGCGGCAGAAAACGAAGAAATATTTTGGGTGATAATTAAGTTTGATGTTGGTGTGGACGCTGCACCAAAAAATATCTCTGTGGTAGGTGAATTTCCGAAAAAATTGAAAAATTATTTCAAAGAAGAATTTTCTATGTGGCGTTTCCCACCTTGCAATTCAAATGGTGTTGTCTCTGAAATTTTGGATGAGCAAGTTCTACTGAGAGTTTCAAGATAAAAGAAGTAGAAAAGGCTCAGATCTCGGTGCGCTGAGCGAAGGGCCCAAGTCTAGGCGTAACAGTATTCAGGTCTTAACTGCGTGAGGAGCTCCCACGTCACTGGCTGGGCCGCGCAGACGCCAGACTATGTCGGCTTCGGTAATATCACCCATAAATCCGACGTGGGAGATTAATACTATGCGGATGACAGGGAATGTGATCAGCGGCGGTGGCGGAAGCCTGAACTACTGCACCTTCGACAAACCGCTGCGAAGCAAAGGAGCAAAGCGGTCAGGTCTAGACATAACAGTATTTCGACATGACTTGGTGGCGCGTTCAGCCACCTAACGGCGGTACAGGACGGGGAAAACATCAACCAGGCCAGCGCGGAAACCTACTACACCGTGCTTGCCATGGACGAGCGCGGCAACGTCACCGAATCCCGCCAGGGCAACGGTGTAGTCACTACCCGCGAGTACAACCCCGCCACCGGCCGCCTGGAACACCAGACCGCCTCCATTCTCGGCATCACCCAGATCCAGGATCTCACCTACCAGTGGGACAACCTCGGCAATCTGGACTGGCGCAAAGACCAGAGCGGCGGCAAGGACCTGTTCGAAGACTTTGAATACGACGGCCTCAACCGTCTGAAGCGCGCCCAGGTTACCGGCAGAACCGCGCAGACGCTGGACTACGATGGCTTTGGCAATATCACCCACAAATCGGACATGGGGATTTCCGCCTGGCGGATGACAACCAGTGCCATTGATTTTCTGTCGCCAGTATCCTGTATCCTTCTCGCAAATCAACTTGAGCGAACTACAGGATTTTTCTTTGTTTGAGAGCAATAAACCCGCCCTGATAGTCATCGATGTACAGCAGGCAATCGATCATTTTTCGCAGGGTACTCGAAACAACCCAGATGCGGAGCGGGTCATTGCCAATCTGCTGGTTTGCTGGCGCGGTGCGGGGTTGCCTGTTGTGCACGTGCGCCATGGTTCGAAGTATCCGAACTCGCCATATCACCCGGATTCACCGTATTTCGCCTTCAAAGCAGAAGTTATGCCGGCGCCCGGGGAGAAGATATTCACCAAGTCAGAGAATTGTGCGTTTATCGGTACCACGTTGGAGAGTTGGCTAAACGATCAAGACATTACCGAAATGGTGGTGTGCGGTGTACTGACCAACAACTCGGTGGACGCCACGGTGCGAGTCGCAGCGGGGCTGGGTTACAGTATTTTCTTACCGAAAGATGCTGCGGCGGCATTTTCGCTAAAGCGCCTGGATGGGAAGGTTGTTGCCGCTGAAGATGTGCACTGGATTTTCTTAAGCAATCTTGACGGTGAATATTGTCGGGTTTGCTCTGCGGAAGACTTGATTCGCTATGTCGATACAAGCGGGAAGCGTTGTTGACCCAAAGGCTGGAATTCACCCCAAGCCGTTTTCGCCGAAATAAAACAGCCCGGCAGGCGAGTTCTTGCCGGGCTGTTTTTGTATGAGCGCGCGCTGTCGGGGCCCGGTGTGGCAACTATGTTCCGGCGGACAATCCTCCCGCTGCCGACCGCCGGGCCTTATCTATACTGCCAGTAGCTGATTGAAACCTGTGCAGTTGGGGGCGGTGTGGACTCTGGTGTTTGCAAAAACGAGATCGACGGGAGCGATGGAGAGGAGCGCGGCGCCGCGCCCGATTCGTCGCGACCGCTTTCTCCCGGCCGGCGCCGGTTTGTGTGTACGCACATGTTGGTGGGCGGAGGACTGATGGCACTGCCCGCGGCGCTGTTGCGCGCGGAGCCCCCCGAAGTGAGGGAGGCGGCCAGCCGGCTCAGCAAGTTCTACGCGGTATCGCAAAAGTTGCTGAGCCCGATGCCGGTGAACACGCACCTGGACCAGCGCGTGGCGGCGCGTTTGCTGGTGGCGCTCAACAGCGAGTATCCGAGCTTCCCGCGGCAGCTGGACCTGCTGCCGGATGATCCCGGTGCGGCCGACCGCCACTCGCCGGTGGCGCAACTTATTGTCGCCGCCTGGTATCTCGGCACCGTGGGCAAAACCCTGGTGACCTTCGAGCGCGCCCTGATGTACCGGCTCACCGCCGATGTGCTTCCCGTCCCCTCCTACTGCACCGGTAAACCCGGTGACTGGGCCAGTGAACCGATACCGAATAAAGGAGGCGCGTAGTTTTGGCGGGCAAGGATGCGGAGTATGTGGTGATCGGTTCCGGTGTGGCCGGTGCACTGGTCGCCAACGAGCTGGCCAGGGCGGGAAAGTCGGTACTGATACTGGAGGCCGGCCCGCGGGTGCCGCGCTGGCAAACCGTGGAGCGCTTTCGCAATCAGTCGGACAAATCCGATTTTATGGCGGCCTATCGCTCGGCGTCCTGGGCGCCCCATCCGGAGTACGGTGCGTTTGCCAACGATTACCTGATCTTCAAGGGCAGCCATCCGTTCAAATCCCAGTACATTCGCGCCGTGGGTGGCACCACCTGGCACTGGGCGGCGTCCTGCTGGCGTTTCCTGCCGAACGATTTCAAGCTGAAAACACTGTACGGTGTGGGGCGCGACTGGCCGCTGGAATATTCGGATCTGGAGCCCTGGTATCTGCGCGCGGAGCAGGAGCTGGGTGTGTGGGGCCCCAGGGATGAGGAGCTGGGTTCACCCCGCAGCGCGCCCTACCCCATGAAACCGCTGCCGCTTTCCTATAACGAGGCGCGGGTTAAGTCGCGCATGAATCAACACAACCCGGCGTGGCGCGTGGTGACCGAGCCGGTGGCGCGCAACAGCCGCCCCTACGACGGTCGCCCCACCTGTTGTGGCAACAACAACTGCATGCCCATCTGCCCCATCGGCGCCATGTACAACGGCATCGTCCATGTGGAAAAGGCGGAGGCGAATGGCGCGGAACTTATCCACAGTGCGGTGGTGAACCGGCTGGTGAGTGAGGGTGACCGCATCATCGCCGCCGAATATAAAGACCCGTCCGGGAACAATTACCGGGTTTCCGGCAAAAACTTCATTTTGGCGGCGAACGGTATTGAAACCCCGAAACTGATGCTGATGTCGTACGGTCGCCACCATCCCACCGGTGTGGGTAACCGCTCGGATATGGTGGGGCGCCACCTGATGGACCACCCCGGCACCGGGGTGCGATTTTACGCCGATGAACGTCTCTGGCCCGGACGCGGACCGCAGGAAATGACCTCGGTGATCGGCTTTCGCGATGGTGACTTTCGCGCGCGCTATGCGGGTAAGAAGCTGCATCTGTCAAACATGTCCGCCATTGACAAGGCCACGCGGCAGGTACTCTTGCAGCGCGCGCCCATCGACGCGCCTGAGCTCACCGAGCGCATCCGCGACCGCGCCGCGCGCTATGTGGAGTTCAACAGTTTTCACGAGATACTGCCGCGGCCGGAAAATCGCATTCGTCCCAGCACCTCAGAAAACGACGCCAGTGGCATTCCGCGACCGGAAATCACCTACAACATCGATGACTATGTCGTGCGCAGTGCGGCGCACACCCGCGAGACCTACACGGAAATTGCAAAACTCATGGGCGGCAGCGAGGTCAGCTTCACCGAGGATTTCGCCCCCAACAACCACATCACCGGCACCACCATCATGGGGACGCGGGCCGAGGACTCGGTGGTGGATCGGGACTGTCGGGTATTCGATCACCCCAATCTGTTCATCGCCGGCAGCTCGGTGATGCCCACCGTCGGCACCGTCAATGTGACTCTCACCATCGCCGCGCTCGCCCTGCGCCTGGCCGACACCCTGATCCGCGAGGGCGGAGGATGAGACGGCACACTGCCTTCGCTGTACTTCTGGCTTTGTTCACGCCATGCGCAGGAATACATGCGCAGGAAATCTGGGATCAGGCGGCGGAAGAGGAGGTCAACCGGGAGCTGAATCGCCCGGAGCTGATCGAAAAAGGCCGTTATCTCGCCATCGTGGGTGACTGCAAGGCCTGCCATACCCTGCCCGAGGGCGCTCCGTACGCCGGCGGGCGCCCCATGGAAATTCCCATGCTGGGCACGCTCTATACCAGCAACATCACACCGGATATCAACACCGGAATCGGCGCCTGGAGCCTGGAAGAGTTTGATCGCGCCCTGCGCCGGGGGATTGGCAGGGACGGGCGCAACCTCTACCCGGCAATGCCGTATGAGTCCTACGCCAGAATCACCGACGAGGACATCCGCGCCCTCTACGCCTACTTCCTGTTTGGGGTCGCGCCGGTACACGAAACGCCGCCTGCCAATAAGATACCCAGGCCGCTCAACGCGCGCTGGCCACTGAAAGTCTGGAATTTTCTGTTTGCGCCGGACGAGCCCTTTGCAGCGGATCCCGAGCAGAGCGAAGAGTGGAATCGCGGCGCCTATCTGGTGCAGGGGCTCGCCCACTGCGGCGAGTGTCATACACCGCGAGGCCTCGCTTTCCAGGAAAAAGCCTACAACGAAACCGAAAAAGGCTTTCTCGCGGGCGGCCCGGTTCTGGATGGATGGCAGGCCTACAACATCACTCCCGACCGTGTCAGTGGTATTGGTTTGTGGAGCCAGGAGGAACTCACCCGATACCTGAAAACAGGCCATGTGAACCGCCTCGCCCAGGCCGGTGGCCCCATGGCGGAAGCCGTGGAAAACAGCTTCGCGAAGATGACCGACCGCGATATCGCCGCCGTGGTCACCTATTTGCGCAGTATTCCTGCCATTGACAGCGGCGCCAGGTATCCGCGCCAGCAATTGGGATCGCCGGCTACCGATGTGGTCATCAAGCGCGGCAATCCGATCGCGGCAGACCGCGACCCGAATCTCCGCTCCGACGGTGCGCGCCTGTATCTCGGGCTCTGTGCCAGCTGCCACGCCGTGGATGGTACCGGCAGCCGGGATGGCTATTACCCCTCACTTGTGCACAACTCCACTGTGGGCGCCCGCAGCGACCACAATCTGCGCCAGGCCATCCTTCAGGGCGTTCGTCGCACCGTCAATGGAAAAGAAAAAATGATGCCGGGCTTCGCCGGCACCTTGAACGAAGACGAACTTAAAAAGCTGCTGGAGTATTTGCGCCGCCAGTTTGCGACCCCGGCAAAAGAGCGCGGTGATTCCGAAAGCTGACCGACAGTCAGCGCGGCGTGTTTATGAGCACCGGAGATCGCGGCCGGAACTCACAGCCCCGGCCGGATAACCGATGTTTTCTCCTGACCTTTTTTGCCGCTCTTGTTTTGCTTTTCCTTTGCGGCGTTTGCGCGCCTGTTGTCCCAGTGGTGATCCAGGTGCAGGTCGGGATCGCGGCGGTCTTCGCGCAGGGCCTGCAGCAGCTGCTCGCGATAGATTTTGGTCTGCGCCACGTGTTGGGATTCGTCGCGCCAGTAGGGAAACAGGGATTCCAGCATGCGCTGGTCGTGCTGTTTGAATTTGCGCGCGGCACGCGCGGCGCGGTGTTTGGACCAGCCCATCACCCGCAGGGCGCCGGCACCGATGTCCAGTGCGCTGTCCACGGTTTCGCGATAGATATGGTGCACCCCGGCTTCCATCAGCGCGTACTGGTGCATGCGGTTGCGTGCCCGCGCCAGAATAGTGAGATGAGGAAAGTGTTTCTGGATCCTGCTGACGATTTCCAGCGACGCCACCTGGTCACTGAGGGTGAGGATGGCAATTTTGGCATTCTCGGCACCGGCGGCGTGCAGCAGATCCTCCCGCGAGGCGTCGCCGTAATAGGCTTTGATACCGTAGCGGCGCACCAGCTCCAGCTGCTCGGCGTTGTGTTCAAGCAGCGTGGTATCGAATCCGCAGGCGTTCAACAGGCGCCCGGATATCTGGCCGTAGCGGCCGTAGCCGATGATGATCACCGGCGAGCCGTCGTCCTGAGGCTCACTGTCCGGGATATCCGGTATGCGCGGGCCGGTGAAATAGCGCGGCTGAATCAGCTGTTCGTAGGCCAGCAACAGCAGCGGCGTGAATGCCATGGAGAGGGCGACGAGCGCAATCAGCAGGCTGCTCACATCGCCGGGCAGCACCTGGTTCTGGCTGGCGAAGGCGAGCAGTACGAAGCCAAATTCCCCCGCCTGCGCCAGGGAAACCGCAAACAACCAGTCCTCACCCCGCGCCATGCCGCGCACCCGCGCCAGCGCGAACAGTGCCGCGAACTTCACCACCACCAGCAGCGCCAGTAATCCCAGTAACAGCAACGGCTTCTGCATGACCAGTGCCAGGTCGAGGTTGGCGCCGACGGCGAGGAAGAACAGCCCCAGAAGCAGGCCCTTGAAGGGCTCGATGTCCGCTTCCAGTTCGTGTCGGAACTCGCTGTCCGCGAGCACCACGCCGGCGATAAAGGTGCCGAGTGCCGGAGACAGATTAAGCCAGGCCATGATCGCGGCGGCGCCCAGGACGATCAGCAGCGAGCAGGCGGTAAACAGTTCGCGGGTGCGGGCACCCACCACCAGCCGCAGCAGTGGCGTAAGCAGAAAGCGTCCCGCCAGCACCAGCGCGGCAATCGCCCCGAGTACCGCCAGTGCGTAGGTCCAGCCCTGCAGGTGATCGGGATCGCTGGCCACTTCCACCGTCGCCAGCAGAGGCAGTATCGCGAGAATGGGGATAACGGCGATGTCCTGAAACAGCAACACACTGAATGCATTGCGCCCGCCCTCGGTCTTCAGCAGGTTTTTCTCCGACAGGGACTGCAGCACGATGGCGGTGGAAGACAGAGCGAGAATCAGACCCACGGCGGTGCCGGTGCGCCAGTTAAGACCAAACAGCGCCATGGCCAGGCCACAGATAACGGCGGCGGTCACCACTACCTGGGCGCCGCCGGTACCAAAGATGGCGCCGCGCAGGGACCACAGCTTGCGCGGCTGCAGCTCCAGACCAATCAGGAACAGCATCAGCGCAACGCCGAACTCCGCGAAGTGCAGTTCGTCGCTGGCGTCGCCGACGAGACCGATGGCGTGCGGGCCGATCAGCACGCCCGCCACCAGATAGCCGAGTACTGAGCCAAAACCGAGGCGCTTGGCCAGCGGCACGGAAATCACCGCGGCGGCGAGAAAGATGACGGCCTGTAAAAGGTAGTTGTCGTGCGGCATGGAGATTGTTCGGCGTTATGGGTTATTGACGGCCGCCACGGCAGGGTCAGCTTGCGGGTATGGCGGGGTCGCCCTCCGGGAATTCCGCCTCGCGGCTTCTGCGAATCAGCGGCGAAATGGTGGAGCCCTGAACCACGATGGAGAAGAGTACCACGCCGTAGGTCATCACCACCCACAGGTGGCGCAGGTCGTGATCGCCGGCAATCGTGTAACCGGCGGGAATCGACATCGCCAGCGCCAGCGCCAGACCACCGCGCAGGCCACCCCAGATCAGGATACGCTCGGTATAGGGGTGATACTTGCGCCGACGCTTGAGGAGCATGAACGGAACTCCCACCGCCAGGGTGCGTGCCAGCAGTACGATGACGATCGCGACAGCAATCAGCACATAGTCGATGGGTTGGAAGTTGATGGTGATCATGAACAGCCCCACCAGCAGGAACAGAATGCCGTTTAGGAATTCCTCGGTGATGGCCCAGAAGTTGTCCAGCTCGTGCTGGCTCACCCGGGAAAAGCCGCGTTCACGGGTGAAGTTACCGATGATGATGCCGGCCACCACCATCGCCAGCGCGCCGGAAACGCCGAGAATATTGGCGGTGGCGAAACCCGCGGTGGGAATGACCAGGGTCAGCAGCAATTCCAGGCTGTGGTCGTTGGTGGAACAGATCAGCCAGTGGAACAACGCGCCAACCGCGAGGCCGAGGGCAATGCCACCGAGCGCCTCCACCATAAACAGGTGGCTGATGGCGGGCAGTGTGGGTTCGGTGCCTTCGAATGCCAGAGCATAGATGACGGCAAACACGACAATGCCGAAGCCGTCGTTGAACAGCGATTCCCCTTCCACCTGAATGGAAATCTGCTCCGGTGCCTTGAGGCTCTTGATGATTGCCAGCACCGCGATGGGGTCGGTGGGAGAGATCAGTGCACCGAACAGCAGGCAGTAAACCAGCTCTACCGGCATCCCGATGAAGCCGAAGAAAAAATGCAGCATGTAACCCACCGCGAAGGTGGAAATCAGGGTGCCGAGTATCGCCAGCAGAGTAATTTCCACCCTCTGATTGCGCAGCATCAGCAGGTCGATGTGCAGGCTGCCCGCAAACAGCAGGAAGCCGAGCATACCTTTCAGCAGCAGGTCTTCGAGATTCATCAGCGGCAGCAACTGATCGGCCCAGTCGCGCAACTCGACGATTTCCAGCTTGCCGAGACCGATAACAATGAGCGACAGCGCCAGCGAACCCGCGGTGATGGCGATGGTGGTCTGGGTGCGCAATACGTATTGATTGAGGAATCCGAGAAAAACGGATACGGCGGCGAGAAAACAGAAAGTGTAATAGACGTCCATGTAAGCGCGGGGGCTCCGGTGCGATGCGGGAATTACCTATAACTGTAGGAGCCTGCAAGAGGCTCCTACAAAAAGGCTTGGCGAAGGTGCAGCTACTCGGTCAGTGTGCCGTTATTGTAGTCGCGCACGGCCTGCTCGATTTCCTCGCGGGTGTTCATCACAAAGGGGCCGTAGTGGGCGACCGGCTCATTGAGCGGTTTTCCGTGCAGTACCAGCATCCCTGTGCCCGCCTCTGGCGCGTTCTCAGGCGCGCGCAATTGTAATGATTCGCCGGCGCCGAACAACACCAGATTGCCGCGATCGACCACGCCACGTCCGCTATCCAGTGCGCCCCTGTAGATGTACACCAGCACCGAGTGTTCCTCCGGCAGCGGCAGGTTTATCTGCGCACCAGGTGCAAGACGGATATCCGCGACGGAAGCGTGCGCGGCCGCATCCAGCAGCGGTGCGCGTTCGGTTTCACCGTTCACTTGCCATTCGCCCGCGAGCAGGCGGGCCAGTGAGCCATGACCGTCGAGTGGGATTTCCCGCACCTGTTCCGGTTGGATATCCCGCCAGTCGGGTTTGCTCAGCTTGTCTTTCGCCGCCATATTGATCCACAGCTGAAAGCCGTGCATGCCCACTGCGCCGCCATCTTTGGGTTGATGCGGCATTTCCGAATGGATGATGCCGCGTCCGGCGCGCATCCACTGCGCCCCGCCCTGCCGGATGGCGCCGCGATTGCCCAGGTGGTCCTGGTGCTCGAACTCACCACTCAGCATATAGGTCAGTGTTTCGATACCGCGATGGGGATGTGGCGGAAAGCCGGCGATGTAATCGTCGGGATTTTCAGAGCGGATCTCGTCCACCATCAGGAAAGGGCTGAAGTCCTGGGACTGAAAGCCCGCCACCCGGTGGATCTTCACTCCGGCGCCATCGGCGGATGGATGTCCCGCCACCACCCGAACGGCGGGGCGTACGCCGGCCATGTCTGTGCGGTTCTGCGCACCATTCTGTGTGAAATTGTGCATGGTTCTATTCCTCCATTTCCGGCAGTATAGGCCGATAAAATCGCCAGAAAATGGTAAATAATCGCAGCTAACATTCGAACTGCTCGATAAATTAAAACCGGAAATCCATTTACAAATCGAAACCGGACGAAGGATAGTCTATGGCCAAGGTAACACTGGAACAGTGGCGCATGTTTCAGGCGGTGGTGGAGCATGGGGGCTTTTCTCAGGCTGCGGATGCGGTGCACAAAAGCCAGTCCTCCATCAATCACGCGGTGCACAAGCTGCAGGAGAGTCTCGGCGTCAATCTGCTGGAGGTGCGCGGGCGCAAGGCGGAGCTTACCGACGCCGGGCGCGTACTGTTGAACCGCGCCGGCGGTCTCCTGGACGAGGCGGAGGCGCTGGAATCGGTGGCCGCGAGCCTCGCCGCCGGCACCGAAGCGCGACTGCGCCTGGCGGTAGATGTCCTGTTCGACTACGAAGCACTGTTGAATGCGGTGGAGCGCTTTGCCGTTGAATTTCCCCACACCCGCCTGGAGATCCGTGAGACGGTGCTGTCCGGCGGTGAGGAACTGCTGCTGCAGCAGGAAGTGGATTTCATTCTCTCGGCGCGGGTGCCCCAGGGGTTTGTGGGGGAACCGGTGTCGCGGGTGAAGTTCGTGCCCGTTGCGCACCCGGACCATCCACTGCACCATCTGGGCCGTCCGGTGAACCGCGAGGATCTGAAGGCGGCGCGACAGATTGTGATGCGGGATTCCGCGTTGAAAAACCGTCAGGATGCCGGCTGGCTCGGCTCGGACCAGCGCATCACCGTGACCAACGTGCACACGTCCATTGAACTGATTGAGCGCGGTCTGGGTTTTGCCTGGCTGCCACAGACCCGTATCCGCGATTCACTGTCATCCGATCGCCTGCTGCCGCTGCGCACTGAGGAGCCCTGGGAGCGGGATGTGGCGGTGTATCTGGTGTATGCGGACAAGGATCGCGCCGGGCCCGCAGCCTGTCTGTTGCTGCAGGCGTTGCGGGACGGTCTGCCGCCGTTCGAGTAACGGTCCGCGCGGACGTTTCAGCGAAAATTACTGAGAGGGGAGATGCCGGTGGCAGCTGACGAGACAAGGATAACGAGCGAGACGATCCGCTGGGGCATCATCGGCTGCGGCGATGTGACCGAGGTCAAAAGCGGGCCGGCGTTCCAGCGGGTGGCCGGTTCCGCACTGCACGCGGTGATGCGACGGGACCGGGAAAAGCTCGCGGATTACGCCCGCCGCCACGGTGTGCCGAACGCCTACACCAGCGCCGAACAGCTGATTCACGACCCGAATGTCGACGCCGTCTATATCGCCACCCCTCCCGGCAGCCATCGCGAGTACGCGTTGCAGGTCGCCCGCGCCAACAAGCACTGCTGTATCGAGAAACCCATGGCGCTCAACCACCGCGAGTGTCAGGACATTCTGGCGGCCTTCGAGGCGAGCGCCGGCGAGCTGTTCGTCGCCTACTATCGCCGCTCCCTGCCGCGCTTTCTGAAAATCAGGGCGTGGCTGGAGGCCGGCCGCATCGGTGCGCTCCGGCATATCAGCTGGCGCTTCACCCGCCCGCCCTCGCCCCGCGACCTGTCAGAGGAATACGACTGGCACACCGATCCCGCCGTCTCTGGCGGAGGCCACTTTGTGGATCTCGCCTGTCACGGTCTGGATCTGTTCATCTATCTGTTGGGCGACATCACCCGCGCCAGCGGTGTGGCCGTCAATCAGCAGGGGCTGTACCCGGCGGAGGATGCGGTGGCAGCCTGCTGGCTGTTTGAAAACGGTGTGACGGGCTCCGGTTTCTGGAATTTCGGCGCCAGTGAGAGGAGCGATGAGGTTGTGATCGACGGCAGTGACGGGCGTATCCGGTTTTCGATTTTCGGCGACAGCCCGTTTGTGCTGGAGAGCGCCGCGGGTGCCGAGGTTTCGGAAATAGACCATCCGGAGAACATCCAGTATTTCCACATCGAAAGCATGGTCCGGCATCTGCGCGGAGAGGGAGAACACCCGTCTCCGGGGCGTGAGGCGCACAAGGCCTCCTGGGTGATGGATCAGATTCTCTCCTCTTCCGCGCTGGCATAGGCCACCGGCGCATCGATGGCGGGGACGCCGTCGAAACGGATCGAAAAATCCGACCAATCCCAGCGAAAATATGCGGTTTTATTCGCGAAAACCCGAACTACACTGATCAGCGTTGTCACTCGAACCACTTTGCCACCCAATACCGTTCCGGATTGGAAACACGAGGGCTGAGACATGCATTCAGACATGCACAACGGTGTTCTTTGCGATTTCACCAAGCTGTTGGGGCGTATTCTCATGTCGGTGATGTTTATCGTCGCCGGCTACAGCAAGATCGGCGCCTACGCCGGCACCCAGGAATACATGGCGTCCGCCGGCCTGCCCGGCTTGCTGCTGCCGCTGGTTATCCTGCTGGAACTCGGCGGTGGTCTCGCCATCCTGTTTGGCTTCTGCACCCGCTGGGTGGCTCTCGCATTGGCCGCCTTCTGTCTGCTCAGTGCCTGGCTGTTCCACAACGTACCGGGCGATCAGGTGCAGCAGATTATGTTTATGAAGAACCTCACCATTGCCGGCGGTTTCCTGATCCTGGCCTGCGCCGGTGCCGGCAAGTTCAGTTTCGATCACGCCATGGCGCGGTCGAAACACCGACACTGACGGTGGCGCGCCATGGGATTACTGGTCAATGGCCAATGGAAAGACCGTTGGTACGATACCGACAAAAGTGGCGGTGAATTCGAGCGCGAGGCGGCACAGCTGCGCAACTGGATCACCGCCGATGGCGCCGCCGGCCCCAGTGGCGAGGGTGGCTTTCCCGCGGAGAAAGACCGCTACCATCTGTATGTTTCTCTCGCTTGCCCCTGGGCGCACCGCACGCTGATTTTCCGCAAGCTGAAAAAACTCGAAGCGTATATCGGCGTGTCGGTGGTGAGCCCGTACATGCTGGAGCACGGCTGGACCTTCGATACGGACGAGGGCAGCAGCGGCGACGATCTCTACGGTGGGGAATTTCTGCACCAGATCTATACCCGTTACCGCTCCGACTACAGCGGCCGTGTCACGGTTCCGGTACTGTGGGACAAGCAGCGCGAGTGCATCGTCAACAACGAGTCGGCGGAGATCATCCGCATGTTCAACTCGGCGTTCGACGGACTCACCGGCGACGAGCAGGACTTTTATCCACAGGATCTGCGCGGTGATATCGACGCGACCAATGATCTCGTCTATCAAAACGTCAACAACGGCGTGTACCGCGCGGGCTTCGCTACCAGCCGGCAGGCGTACGAGGCTGCCTACCACCGCCTGTTCGAGACGCTGGAGAAACTCGAGCACAGGCTGGGCGACAATCGGTACCTCACCGGTGCGCGCATCACCGAGGCGGACTGGCGGCTGTTTACTACACTGATCCGGTTCGACGCCGTGTACCACGGCCACTTCAAGTGCAACAAGCAGCGGCTGGCGGACTACCCGAATCTGTGGGGCTACGTGCGCGAGCTGTACCAGTGGCCGGGGGTGGCGGAGACCGTGGATTTCCACCACATAAAGACCCACTACTACGCCAGCCACAAAAACATCAATCCCACCGGTATCGTGCCGGTGGGGCCGGAACTGGATTACGCCGCGCCTCACGGTCGCGGTTGACCCCCTTCCCCCAATACACCTTCAGGAGAAACCATGAAGCTGTTTTACGCACCCGGCGCCTGCTCCCTCTCTCCGCACATTGTCGCCTGCGAGGCGGGCATCGATCTCGAGTTGTGCCAGGTAAATCTCAAGACAAAGGAAACCGAGAGCGGTGGCGATTACACCGAGGTCAACCCCAAGGGGTATGTGCCGGCACTGCAACTGGAGGGCGGCGAGGTGCTGACCGAGGGGCCGGCCATCGTGCAGTTTCTGGCGGAACAGAAGCCGGACGCGAAGCTGGCGCCGGAGTACGGGTCGCTGGATCACTACCGGGTACTGGAGTGGCTGAACTACCTCTCTACCGAGGTGCACAAATCCTTCGTCCCGTTGTTCTGGAACGGCTCCGAAGAGGAAAAGGATCGCGCGCGAAAGGCCGTGAGCAAGCGCTTCCAGTATGTGGAAGAGCATATGGCCGGCGACTATCTGATGGGCGACGACTTCTGCATTGCCGATGCCTATCTGTTCACCGTGTACAACTGGTGCGGCATGGTGGGGGTAGACACCGGAACCTGGCCGAAGCTCAAGGCCTTCGCCGAGCGCATGGCCGCGCGCCCGGGCGTAAAAAAAGCCATGCAGGAAGAGGGGCTTGTCTGAGTCCAGCGCCCGGTAATCGAGACACCCCGCGCGGATTGTGCGCCCTCAGCGCCGGCCGTCTACGTCGATCGGCCGCCGCGCCCTGGCGACAAACAGCACGAAGCACAGGGCCGCGGCAGAGCACGCGGCCATCCCCGCCGCGATCGGCACCAGGGTGCCGGTGTGGAAGCCATTCACCAGTCCACCCAGCACGCCGCCGGCAATAAACAGTGTGGCGCCGTAGAGCGCGTTGGCCGTACCGCTGATTTTCGGGAAAAACTCCAGGTAACAGGCCGCGCTGTTGGGGGTGATCAGGCCGTTGAACCCCATCGCCATGACCAGTGGAATCATCCAGCCCAGCAGTGGCAATTCGCGCCCGAAATAGAGCGTACTTCCCAGCAGCAGCGCGCAGGACATCAGTTGCAGGGACATGCCCACCAGCAGAATCTGGCGCGGTTCAAATACCTTCAGCAGGCGGATATTCACCTGCACCATCAGCACCAGCCCAAGTACGCAACTGCCAAACATCAGCGGAAAGTGCGCCGACGATACCCCGAAACGCTCCATGAACACGAACGGCGCGGTGGTGATATAGATGAACATGCAGCCGCTGATCAGTGCCTGCGCAAACAGAAAGCCCAGCGCGCGCCGGCAGCGAAAAATCTCACCGTAGCCATTGAACATACTGCGCCGCGACTGGCGCTGGCGGCGTGCGCGCCGGAACTTCGATACCGTCTCCGGCAAGATCGAGCGCACGACCCCCATCATCAGCAGCGCGTACACCAGCAGAAAAATGAAAATTGCGTGCCAGTCGCTAAAGGTCAGCAGGGTAGAACCGATCACCGGTGCCACCATCGGCGCCAGCAGCATCATGGTGGCGATCATCGACATGATGCGCGCGGCGTCGCGACCGTGGTACAGGTCGCGCACAATGGCGCCACAGATCACCGTGGCAAAGCCGCCGCCGACGGCCTGACAGAAGCGCAACACGACCAGCAGCTCGGCGTTGTTGATGAACAGGATCAGCGCGGTACTGGCGATAAAGATGCCAAGCCCGATGGTGCCGATCAGAATTCTGCCGAGACGGTCGGAAAGAGGCCCGCCGAAGATCTGCCCCACCGCAAACCCGAGCAGGTAGCTGGATACCGAGCGCTGTACTTCCGCCACGGTCACGCCGAGGGCATGCGCCATGGAGGGAATGGCCGGCAGATAGGTGTCGATGGAAAACGGGGTGAGCGCCACCAGCGCGGCGAGGTACACCGCCAGCCAGCGGGGAGGATGGCTCTGGGCGCTTGTCGAGGGTGAAGGCATGGCAACTCGGGTACTGCGGGGTGAATGGGGCGCGCGGGGTCTGCCTAAGCATAGCCGCAGGCCAGCGCGGCATCTTAGCTGGCCGCGAGGGTGTATTCCATGACCGCGGGATCGTCTCGGCGAAAACTACTGGGTGGGATCGAGAAGCAACTCATCACCCAGATAGAGCGCGGGCCAGCGCGGTGCGCGCGTTTCGGTCTCTCCCGCGGCCAGGCGCCGCTTGAGCGCGTCGAAATCCTCATCGGTGCTGCGGTTGTTGACTCCGATCTGACGCCAGTGGCCATCCGACCTGGCGAACGCCACGACCTGCAGGAAGTGCTGTTGTTCGCTCCGTGAGCGGTAGGAGAAGAGCAAAAACTCGCTGTTGCCGTCGCGATCCAGGTCCTTTGCCAGCCACACACATTGCCGCTCGGGCAGCTGGCAGCTCTCGCTGAATCTCTGGTTGCTGAAGTCCGCGGGCAGGCTGCTGCCGGCGGGAATGACTTCGATCTCCCGTAACTTCTGTATTTCCGCCTGTGTCTGCAGGGGGTTTTTACGCAGCTCCCAGATGGCGTCGGGCTGTGCCAGAAGTGCATCAATGTGGCTGGTGACGTCGGCATTTTGCTGAATGGCGGGAAACGCTTTTGCCGCCCGCAGCGCCTCCAGTCCCGGCCGCCCCAATTTTTCCCGCAGGAAGAAAAAATCAAAATCCGCCAGCTCCGCGCGCCCGTCCTGCAGGCGCGCCAGCTGGCTGCCGGCGCTGATACGCCAGAAGTTCACCAGCGGCGACTGGGTAATCAGACATACCGCCAGCACCCACAGCGCCAGGCCGGTATTGATCCGCCGCAACCACTCCGACCAGTGCGCACCGCGGCGCAGGATCGACAGGCTGTAGCTGGTGGCCAGCAGCGCCAGGGTCAGCGCCACCACGAAGCCCCACAGGCGCTCCGGGGTCCAGCCGTACTGCGCTACCCGCAACCACAGGCCGTAGAGTGCGAAGGCGGTGTAAAAAGGAGCGACGATCAGCGCCAGCAGCAGCACCCGGTTGATCCAGCGCGGGTAGCGCGCAAACGGGAAGTCGTCCTGGACCACGCCGTTGGTGAAAAACAGCAGCAGCGCTACCAGCCACAGCAGTAAAGCGCTACCGCGGCCGGTATCCCAGATGGGCTGCAGGCCGGTAAATGGCAGGGTGGCGAGGAACACGATGGTGAGCACCGCCAGCAGGGGCAGCAGCGCCACCAGCATGGTACGCAGCAGTCGCTTCAGGGTCAGCACAAAGCTCTGCTGGGAGCGGAACAGGATGGCACCGCTACCGGCCGCAAGCCAGGTCACCGGGTAGCAGAACCAGTCTTTGCGGAACAGCTCGTGGAAAAAGTCCACGCCCACCAGTTTGAACAGCGCCTGCCACAGAAACAGAATCAGCCAGAAGGTACCGGTAAACACCAGTGTCAGGCCGATGGTGAGGGCATTGTCCCAGGAGAAGTGAAACAGCGCGGGATACTGCGGCTGTTGCAGGCGCGCTGCCCCGGTGGAACAGGCGCGCAGCAGAAACGCGACGACGAAGGTGGCGATGGCAATCGCCGGCACAAACTCATGGGGATTGCCGCAGTACACCTGGTCCGCGGGGGTGCACTGGTACCCGCGGTAACCGGCGAGGAGCGCCAGCACGACAGCGTAGCCAGCGATCAGCCACCAGTAACCCCGCGCCAGGCGCGGCGCGACGGTGACGATCACCAGCGGTGGAATGGCGATGGCAATGGTGTAACACAGGTACTGCCAGACCGGAGACCAGCCGTCGACGGCAGTGAAGAACTTGAGGGTGTAGAGGGCGAGCCCCTGAATCAGGGCCGCGGCGAGAATCAGGCGTTTTTCGGGGGTGCCGAGACTGTCTGAGTCAGAGATATTTTCCGCCTGTTGGTCGCTGCTTCCCTGCATATCGCGTCCTGATCAGTGCTTCTCTTCGCGAAGGTTGTACAGCCCCTTCTTCAGTTTCAGCAGGTGTTCCTGCAGTTGCGGGCCCTTGCGCTGGGCCACGCCGATGGCGAGCACGTCGATCACCACCAGATGCGCAATGCGGGACGACAACGGCGTGTACAGCTCGATGTCTTCTTCCACATCCACCTCAAGGGGAATGGTGGACTTGCGTGTTACCGGGGAACCGCTGGGGCCGAGGCCGATCACCGTGGCGCCCTGGGTTTTGGCCATTTCCATCGAGCGCAACAGCGAGGAGGTGCGCCCGCTCTGGGAGATGGCCACCACCACGTCGCCCGGCTCCATGCTCATCGCGGACATGCTCTGCATGTGGTGGTCGGAGTGGGCGGCGGCGGCCAGCTGTAGGCGGAAGAACTTGTGTTTGGCATCGGCGGCCACAGCACCCGAGGCGCCGAAGCCGAAGAACTCCACGCGCTTGGCGGCGGCGATGGCGGTGACCGCGGCTTCCAGCGCCCGGTTGTCGATCTTGTCGCGCACGTTGAGCAGGGTGTCGACGGTGGAGTCGAACACCTTGCGCTTGTATTCGGCGATGGTATCGGTTTCGGTAACGGCGATCTGGCCGAAGCTGGGGCTTGATGCCAGTTGCTGGGCGAGGTTGAGCTTGAACTCCTGGAATCCGGAACAGCCCACGGCGCGGCAGAAACGCACCACGGTGGGTTCGCTCACCTGGGCTTCTGTGGCGAGGTCGACAATGCGCATATGGATGATTTCGCCGGGGTTGGCGAGGATATACTCCGCGACCTTGCGCTCAGATTTGCGCATGGAACTCAGCTGTTCGCTGATTTTTTGCGTGACTTCCGCTGGCTTCACGACAACACCTTCTCTGGTTCAGGTTGTGCAGTTTAGCGGCATGGCGGGGTGCTGGCGAGCGTTGGCAGTACTTTGCATGGCGGTCGATACACCCTGTAGGAGCCTGCTTGCAGGCGAACCGTCAAGGTCTCCGTGAGTGTTCGCCTGCAAGCAGGCTCTTACAGGCAACCACAGGCTGTTCAAAACCTGTTTATATACCCAGTTATCCCGCAACCCCTGATACAATCGCCGCCCATGGACGTATCAGAACTTTTAGACCCCCTAAACGATGCCCAGCGCGAGGCCGTAGCCGCGCCGCCGGGTAACCAACTGGTTCTCGCCGGTGCCGGCTCGGGCAAGACCCGCGTGCTGGTGCACCGTATCGCGTGGCTGATGATGGTCGAGGGGGCATCGCCCTACTCCATCATGGCGGTGACCTTCACCAACAAGGCCGCGCGCGAGATGCGCGGGCGCATCGAGGAGCTGTTGGGGGTGAACACCTTCGGTATGTGGGTGGGCACCTTCCACGGTCTCGCCCACCGCCTGTTGCGCGCCCATTGGCAGGAGGCCAGGCTGCCGCAGAATTTCCAGATTCTCGACTCGGACGACCAGTTGCGCCTGATCAAGCGGGTGCAGAACGAACTGGGACTGGATGAGAAGAAGTGGGCTCCGCGGGAGACCCAGTGGTGGATCGGCGCGCAGAAAGATGAAGGCATCCGCCCCCAGTACATCCAGCTCTCGGGCGACCCCTGGCTCGCCACCATGGTGCGTATCTACGCGGCGTACGAGGAGGCCTGCCAGCGCGCCGGTCTCGTCGACTTCGGCGAGCTGCTGCTGCGCGCCCACGAGCTGTTGCGCGACAACGACGGCATCCTGGCCCACTACCGCCGCCGCTTCCCTTATATCCTGGTGGACGAGTTCCAGGACACCAACACCATCCAATACGCCTGGTTGCGCCTGTTGGCCGGGGACGAGTGCCATATCACCGCGGTTGGCGACGACGATCAGTCCATCTACGGCTGGCGCGGTGCCAAAATCGAGAACATCCAGCACTTTGAAGTCGATCGCAAAGACGTGCAGACGGTGCGCCTGGAGCAGAACTACCGCTCCACCAGCACCATCCTCAACGCCGCCAACGCGGTCATCGCCCACAACAGCGGGCGCCTGGGGAAAGAGCTGTGGACCGAGGGCGAGAAGGGCGAGCCCATCGCGCTCTACTCCGCCTACAACGAACAGGACGAAGCGCGTTTTATCGTCGAGCGCATCCGCGACTGGGTGCGCGACGGCAACCGCCGCGACAGCGTCGCCATCCTGTATCGCTCCAATGCCCAGTCCCGGGTGCTGGAAGAAGGATTGCTGCGGGAACAGGTGCCCTACCGCATCTACGGTGGCCAGCGTTTCTACGAGCGCCTCGAGATCAAGAACGCGCTCGCTTACATGCGCCTGATCACCAACCGCCACGACGACACTTCCTTTGAACGCGTGGTGAATACCCCGACCCGCGGCATCGGTGCGCGCACCGTGGATATGGTGCGCGAGTTCGCGCGCGAGCACGGCAGTTCCATGTGGGCGGCGGCGGAAAAAATGCTGCAGCAGAAAGTGCTGGCGGCCCGCGCGGGCGGTGCGCTGGCCAGTTTCCTCAGCCTGATCGACGCGCTGGACGAAGAGAGCACCGACAAGACCCTCGACCATATCGCCGAGCTGGCCATTGAGCAGACTGGCCTCGTGGATTTCCACAGCAAGGAAAAGGGTGAGAAGGGCCAGACTCGGGTGGAGAACTTGCAGGAACTGGTGAGCGCCTGCCGCGCCTTCGACGGCGCGCCCCAGGCCACCGATGCCGACGGCGAAGTGGTGGAGGAAGAGGAAGTGCCGCTGCTGAACCAGTTCCTCGACAGCGCCGCACTGGATGCCGGCGAGGGCCAGGCGGATGAGTTTGAGGACGCGGTGCAGCTGATGACCCTTCATTCGGCCAAAGGATTAGAGTTCCCGCTGGTGTTCATGGCCGGTGTGGAGGAAAACCTGTTTCCGCACAAGATGTCCGCGCAGGAACCCGGGCGTATGGAGGAGGAGCGCCGTCTGTGTTACGTCGGCATCACCCGCGCCATGCAGAAGCTGTATATCACCTACGCCGAGAGCCGCCGGTTATTTGGTACCGAGACCTACAACAAGCCGTCGCGGTTTGTGAATGAAATTCCGGTGGAATTTATCCACGAGGTGCGCCTCAAGACCGAAATTTCCAAGCCGTTATTTCAGCCACATTATGGAAAGTTCGGCGGCGGTATCAATCCCTACTCCGACGCCGCCCCCGATTTCGACGACGACCTGCCACCGCTGGCTCTGGGTGGTCGTGTCGACCACGCCAAATTCGGCGAGGGCACCGTGGTTCAGTTTGAAGGCAGCGGTCCGCGCGCGCGGGTGCAGGTCAACTTCGACGATGCCGGCGCTAAATGGCTGGTGGTTTCCATGGCCAAACTGCAACCTCTCTGATTCACTTTCGTGCTCTGCAAAATACACGGAATGTAGGAGCCTGCCTGCAGGCGAGCCGCCCCGGCCCCGGGGCGGAAAAAATAAAAACGAACAGAAAGCGTATGAAAAAAATAAACTGGTACCCCCCTGTCATTCTCGGTCTGCTCGCCCTGCTGGTGCTTACCTTCGGTGCCCTCGTGGTATCCCGCTCAACGCAGGAGCAGCAAATCACAACGTTAGAGAACACAGGCCAACAGACCTTCGAGTGGAAGCTCGTAACAACATGGCCGAAAAACTTCCCCGGCCTCGGCAGCGCGCCGGAGCGCTTCGCGAAAAAAATCGACGAGATGTCCAACGGCCGCCTGAAGATAAAAGTCTACGGCGCCGGTGAGCTGGTGCCGGCCATGGGCGTGTTCGGCGCGGTCTCCGACGGAGCCGCCCAGGTCGGCCACGGCGCGGCCTATTACTGGAAGGGCAAGATCCCCGCCGCGCAGTTTTTTACCGCGGTACCCTTCGGTCTCAACGCCCAGGAAATGAATGGCTGGCTGCACTACGGTGGCGGTCTGCAACTGTGGGAAGAACTCTATGCGCCGTTCAATCTGATCCCCATGGCCGGTGGCTCCACCGGCGTGCAGATGGCGGGCTGGTTCAACCGCGAAATCAATTCCGTCGCCGATCTGCAGGGCCTCAAGATGCGTATCCCCGGCCTCGGCGGCGACGTGCTGAACCGCGCCGGTGGTACCGCCGTAACCATTCCCGGCGGCGAGTTGTACACCGCGCTGCAGACCGGTGTCATCGATGCCACCGAGTGGGTCGGCCCCTACAACGACCTCGCCTTCGGCTTCCACCAGATTGCCAAATACTATTACTACCCCGGTTGGCACGAACCCGGCTCGATCCTCGAAATCATCATCAACAAAACCGCGTTCGAGAAATTGCCGAAGGACCTGCAGGCCATCGTCCGCACCGCGGCCCGCGACGCCAATCAGGACATGCTCGACGAGTACACCGCACGCAATAACCGCGCGCTGAAAGAACTGGTGGAACAGCACGGCGTCGAGCTGCGCAAACTGCCGGACGATGTCATCGCCCATCTGAAAACCATCAACGACCAGATCATGCAGGAGACCGCGGCGAAAGATCCGCAGTTCAACCGGGTATACAAGGCGTTCAAGGAATTCGAATCCCAGGTCATTCCGTACCACAGGATCAGTGAAGAGGCGTATTACGAAACCCGGGATCGCGAAACCGGCATTTGATCGTCAGAAGTGACTCGTTTCCGAAGACAATATAGGAAAAAAATCCAGCCGGTTGAGGTGCAAAAATGCCTCGCTGGCTGCCATTCCATCGTTGACATCCCCGCGGGCAGACAGCGAATTCCGCTTATTTATCGAGCGAATTTGATGTCATAATCCACGCCCGCTCTCTCCCCTGGCTAGCTGAAACCCGTGAAAGCCCCAAAACGCCTGCAACCCCTCGTCGATGACGGCTTGATCGATGAAGTGATCAGCCGCCTGATGAGCGGCAAGGAAGCCGATATTTTCATCGTCCGCTGCGGCGACCATATTCGCTGTGCCAAGGTATACAAGGACGCGATCAAGCGCAGCTTCAAAAACGCCGCCCAGTACCAGGAAGGCCGGAAAGTACGCGGCGGCCGCCAGGCGCGGGCCATGCAGAAGCGCTCGAATTACGGCCGTAAGCAGCAGGAAGAAATCTGGCAGAACGCCGAAATCGACGCCCTGTCCCGCCTGGCCCGCGCCGGCGTACGCGTGCCGGAAACCTACGGCTGCGTAGACGGCGTGTTGTTGATGGAGCTGGTTACGGATGAGGCGGGAGATGTGGCCCCGCGGCTGGGTGAAGTGATCATGTCGGAAGAGCAGGCGCTGGAAGACCATGCGCTGATGATGCACTACATCCGGCTCATGTTGTGCGCGGGCATCGTGCATGGCGACCTGTCGGAATTCAATGTGCTGGTGGATGAATACGGTCCGGTAATCATCGACCTGCCGCAGGCCATCAACGCCGCCGCCAACAACAGCGCCCGGGAAATGTTTGCCCGCGATGTCAATAATATGCGGCGTTACTACGGCGAATTTGCGCCCGGGTTATTGCAAACGGCATACGCCGAAGAAATCTGGGCACTGTATGCGGAAGGCAACCTGACACCGGACACGGAGCTCACCGGTGAATTCGCAGACGATAACAGCAGTGCCGATGTGGATGGCGTGCTGGAAGAAATCAAGGCGGTGATGCGGGAAGAAGAGGAACGGCAACAGCGACTGCGCGAAGCCGAGCTTGCATGAGGCCCTGTTGCACACCCGTTGGAATGTATCGCGTTTAACACGCCCCTGTGCAGCGCGCCAGTTTGAATCTGTTTGGCCGTGAGCAACATTTTGCTTGCAGTCGGTTAATTTTTATTTGGATCGTTTCATGTCAAACCGCAAGTTTTTTTACAAAGGCCGCCAGGATCCGCGACAAAACCATGTCAAATTCGGATATGAAAACCGGGGAACCCACAAAGCCGGGAGCAAGAAATATCCGCTGTCGCTGGTGGTGACCAGCGAAGAACGCAAGCGTGAAGTGGAGGCGCTGGTTGCGGAAGCGGAGTTATACGCAGTCATTGAAGTGGACAGCAGCGAGGGTGCGGAGGAGTCCATTGTGGAACTGACGACACTACTGAACAAACAGGGAACGGTCACGCTGGACAAGGTGCCGGCGCGCAACGACCCCTGCAGTTGTGGCAGTGGTAAAAAATACAAAAAGTGCTGTAGTCAGTAAGTCTGATAGGCGGTGTAGTCTGAACGATAAATCCGCAGGCAAAAAAAAGAGGCCGACAATGTCGGCCTCTTTTTTTTGCGGCGTATGCAGCGGAATCCAGACTCAATAGTCGTAAGCATCCGCCGCTGCAGCCGGTTTTTTGTCTTCCGGGCTGTCGGCGATCATCACTTCCGTGGTCAACATCAGCCCGGCAATGGAGCCCGCGTTCTGCAGTGCAGAACGGGTCACCTTGGCCGGGTCGATGATACCGAATTCCAGCATATCGCCGTAGGCGCCGGTCTGGGCGTTGTAGCCGTAATTGGCACTGTCATTTGAACGCACGTTGTTCAGCACGACACTGCCATCGACGCCGGCGTTGGCGACAATCTGGCGGAAGGGCTCTTCCATCGCGCGCAGGGCGATGTTGATACCCACCTGCTGATCGTCGTTGGCGCCTTTCAAGCCGTCTTTTCCATTAAGGCCGCGCAGGCTGTCGGCCACGCGCACCAGGGTCAGGCCGCCGCCGGCAACGATGCCCTCTTCCACCGCCGCGCGGGTCGCGTGGAAGGCGTCATCCACCAGGTCCTTCTTCTCCTTCATTTCCACTTCGGTGGCGGCGCCCACTTTGATCACCGCAACACCGCCGGCCAGCTTGGCCACGCGCTCCTGCAGTTTTTCCTTGTCGTAATCGGAAGTGGAAGCTTCGATTTCCGCACGGATCTGCTTCACGCGGGCATCGATGTCCGCTTTGTCACCGGCGCCGTCGACAATGGTGGTGTTGTCCTTGCCGATCACCACGCGTTTGGCGCTGCCGAGCTGCTCCAGACTGACCTTCTCCAGGGTGAGACCCACCTCCTCGGAGATCAGCGTACCGCCGGTGAGTGTGGCGATATCCTGCAACATGGCTTTGCGGCGATCGCCAAAGCCCGGCGCCTTCACGGCGGCCACCTTGAGAATGCCGCGCAGGTTGTTGACGACCAGAGTGGCGAGGGCCTCGCCTTCGATATCCTCGGCAATCAGCAGCAGCGGACGGCTGGCCTTGGCTACGGATTCCAGCAGCGGCAGCAGATCGCGGATATTGCTGATCTTTTTGTCGAACAACAGGATGAACGGGTTATCCAGTTCCGCCTGCATTTTTTCCTGGTTGTTGATGAAGTAGGGCGAGAGGTAACCGCGATCGAACTGCATGCCTTCAACGACATCCAGCTCGTTCTGCAGAGACTTGCCCTCTTCCACGGTGATTACGCCATCGCGGCCGACTTTTTCCATTGCCTCGGCGATGATCTGGCCAATATCCGTGTTCCAGTTCGCGGATACGGTACCCACCTGACCGATGGCCTTGGCGTCTTCGCAGGGCTTGGCGAGCTTCGCCAGCTCGTCCACCGCGGCCTTCACCGCGGTGTCGATACCGCGCTTCAGATCCATCGGATTCATGCCCGCGGCGATCGCCTTGTGGCCCTCGCGCACCAGTGCCTGTGCCAGGACTGTGGCGGTGGTGGTGCCGTCGCCGGCGATGTCGGCGGTTTTGGACGCGACTTCTTTCACCATCTGCGCGCCCATATTCTGGAACTTGTCCTTGAGCTCGATTTCCTTGGCCACGGACACGCCGTCTTTGGTGATGCGCGGTGCACCGAAGCTCTTGCTCAGTACCACATTGCGGCCTTTCGGGCCGAGCGTGGCTTTCACGGCATCGGCGAGAATGTTCACGCCGGCGAGCATGCGCTCGCGGGCATCGTCGGAAAATTTGACGGTTTTGGCACTCATGCGGCTTTCTCCTTCTCTTGCTTCTGTTCCCGCACATCTTCGAGCACGGCGAAAATGTCGGATTCCCTGACGATGAGATAGGTTTCCCCGTCGTGTTTGATTTCGGTGCCGGCGTACTGACCAAACAGCACCCGGTCTCCCACCTTGACTGCCAGTGGGCGCAGCTCGCCATTTGCCAGTTGCGCGCCGTTACCTACGGCGATCACTTTTCCCTGGGTGGGTTTTTCCGCGGCCTTGTCCGGAATGACAATGCCACCACTGGTGGTGGTTTCCGCCGCGAGACGTTCGACAACCACCCGGTCGTAGAGCGGTTTGATACTCATCGGATTTCCTCCCAATAAGCATTTGGAAAATCAATGGTTAAGGGTTGGGATTCAGGGAATGTTGCCCTGACAAGCGCGGAAATAAGAGCGGTAAAACAGATTTCAAGGGGACAAAAACCGGATTTTTTATAAAAAATTTTTATAAAAATTAATGCCACAAAAATAGAACTGCGATAACGGCGGATTTATAGTTTCAGAGACAGACCGTTGAAGGAGGAGCAGATGCCATCTGTATCGCAAGCCACCTTTGAACACACCCTCGCGGACTTCTTCCGCGAGCGCCTGCAGGATGAGGCTGCGAGCCTTGCCCCCCGTCCGCAGGAAGACACCCTCTGGTATATCGGTAACCTGCTGGCGCGCTTCGGCGACAGCGGCCAGGTATTCAGCTACGACCGCGGCGAGCTGGACATCCGCCCGCTGGCTCTGCTCTATCGCGATGCCCTGGAGGTCGAGAGTCATTACCACCGCTGCCTGCTGCTGCGCCAGCTGGGCGACCTCGCCCTGTTTCTGGGCGCTCTTTTTCCGGAAAACTACTCCCGCCGCGGTATCGGCCGCGATTACTTCATCGGCATGGGCGGTGGCGCCTACGATTACCTCGGCGAGAACGCGTGCCACAACCGCTCCGTGTTCAGCGAATTGTCGAGGCGTTTTGGCCGGCTGCTGGAACTGGTGGCGCTGGTGTGTGGCAGGGGGCAGGTGATAGATGCCGCGGATATATTGCAGCTGTATCAGCGCTGGCGGGAGAGCAATGATCCGCAACTGGCGGCGCAGTTGCGGGGGCTGGGTGTGGTATTGCCTGACGTGGGCGGGCTGCATTGAGGTTGTGACCCCGATGGGTGGAGCGCAGAGCGACGGAATTCGCCATCTGGCTGTCCACCAAACGGTAACTGCCACTTTGCTGAGCATAAAAACGGGGCCTTTGCGGCCCCGTTTTGTGTTCAGCGTGTAGGTAACGATCAGGGCAGCGGTCGCGTGCGCCCGCGGTCGTCGATGGCGACGAAGACGAATTCGCCCTCGGTTACTTTCACCTGCTCACCGGTGTCTACGCGGGTCAGCCAGACTTCGACCATGGTCTTGATGGAGGAGCGGCCCACTTCGATGGCTTCGGCATAGCAGCTGACGGTGGAACCCACCGGTACCGGGCGCAGGAACACCATACTGCCGACGGCGACGGTAGTGACGCGGCCGCGGGCGATGCTCTGGGCGAGAATGGCGCCGCCCAGATCCATCTGCGACATCAGCCAGCCGGCGAAAACGTCACCCTGGGGATTGGTGTCGCGGGGCATGGACTGGGTCTGCAGGGTCAGGGTGCCGCTGGGTTGCGGTTCTTCATCAATGGCGGACATCGCAAGTGCTCACAAATTCTTAGATTTATTGACCAGACGGGTCTTGGGGCGCTCTTCTGTGGCGGCCCGGCGTCGGGGTGGCGCATTCTAGCACAATGTGGGTACAAAATAGCCAGAGCTGAGCGCGCAAATTCTTCCCCCGATTCAGCATTTTCTGCTGACCGCGTGCGCGTCGCTCAGATCCGTTTCACGAGGCCAGATAACCCGGCAACCAGGTCGCCAGGCTCGGCCACAACGCCAGCAGAGACAGTACCAGCAGCTGTATGGCGATAAACGGCACCACCCCGCGGTAAATGGCGCCGGTGGTCACTTCCACCGGGGCCACGCCGCGCAGGTAGAACAGCGCGAAGCCGAACGGTGGGGTGAGGAATGACGTCTGCAGATTCAGTGCAATCATCACGCCCAGCCACACCGGGTCGAGCCCCATGGCCAGCAGCACCGGGCCGACGATGGGCACCACGACGAAGGTGATTTCGATAAAGTCGAGGATAAAGCCCAGCAGGAAGATCACCAGCATCACCAGCAGGGTGGCGCCGATGACGCCGCCGGGCAGGTTCTCAAAGAAGTGGGTGACCACTTCCTCGCCGCCGAAGCCGCGGAATACCAGGGAGAACAGCGACGCGCCGATCAAAATGGCGAACACCATGGCGGTGACCTGCAGGGTGCTCTGCCCCACTTCGCCGGCGCGCGCCCAGTTCAGCGCACCGCGGCTCCAGGCCAGAACGCCGGCGCCCAAAGCGCCGACGGCGGCGGCCTCGGTGGGCGTGGCGGCGCCGGTGATGATGGAACCGAGAACCAGCAGCATCAGTGCAATGGGTGGAAGCAGGCTTTTCAGGGTTTCCGTCAGGTCCACGTCCTCGTGCCGCTCCTGCGCCATGGCGGGCTCGCGGCGGGCGATCAGCAGCAGATACAGGATGTAGGCCGCCACCAGCAGCAGGCCGGGGATGATCGCGCCCACAAACAGGTCGCCGACGCTCACCGGCTTGGGATTGAATATGCCCTGGCTCAGCTGTGCCTGCTGATAGGCATTGGACAGGGTGTCTCCCAGCAGCACCAGCGCTATCGACGGCGGGATGATCTGGCCGAGGGTACCGGTGGCGCAGATGGTGCCGGTGGCGAGTTTCGGTGAATAGCCGCGGTTCAGCATGGTGGGCAGGGACATCAGTCCCATGGTGACCACAGTGGCGCCGACGATACCGGTGCTTGCGGCGAGCAGTGCGCCCACCACCACCACCGACACCGCCATGCCGGCGGGAATACCGGAGAAGACCCGCGCCAGATTGACCAGCAGTTCTTCGGCAATACGCGCCCGCTCCAGCATCACACCCATCAATACAAACAGCGGCACCGCCATCAGGGTTCCGTTCTGCATGATGCCGTACAGGCGATCCGGGAAGGCACGCAGCAGTTCCGCGTCGAATACGCCGGCGACGACGCCGAGACCGGCGGCGAGCAGCGCGGTGCCGCCCAGTGTGAAGGCCACCGGATAGCCCAGCATCAGTGCGCCGCACACGGCGACAAACATCAGCAGCGGGATCAGTTCCATCATGCGCGTATCTCCCCGGCGGTTTCCCGCAACGCCCCGGCGGCTTCCCGCACCAGTGCCTGGGTCTGCTCCTTCACCGGTGTTTGCGCGACCGGAGCGTGCTGGTGTGAGGCCTCGGTTTCCACCTGCATCAGGGTGTGGAGCGCGCGGGCAAACTGGCTGACACCCTGCAGTGCCAGGGTGGTGGCGGCCAGCGGGATCAGGCTTTTCAACAGGTAGATACCGCCGAGGCCGTCGGCGCTGTTGCTGCTCTCGTGCACGGCCCAGCTGTTGGCGGCGAAGTGCCAGCCGCCCACGGCAATGAACAGGCAAATCGGCAGCAGGAATATCAGGCAGCCCACCGCGTCCACCCAGGCTTTGCCGCGGATAGACAGGGTGCGGTAGAACACGTCTACCCGCACGTGGGCACCGGCCTGCAGCGCGTAGGCGAGACCCAGCATGAAGGCAGCACCGTGGAGGTAGGCGACCGAGTCCTGCAGGGCGAGGGAGCCGCCGTCAAACCCGTAGCGCAGGGCCACGACGAGGCTCTGGATAAGGACCATGGCCAGGGTCAGCCAGCCCAGCAGGCGGCCACTGCCGCGGGAAAAACGATCGAGGCCATTGGCGGCGCGCAACAGAAACGTCATGGGAGCTCTCTCAAATCATCTTTATTGTTCTGTTATCAATGGCTGTGAGCGTACCTGCTGGTCAGGAATCGCGCCAGCACTGGCGGCGAACCCTGCGGTTCCGGTGGTTCCGATGGTGGGCTGTCACCGCGCAACCGGGACGTATCGGGGGGGATAGGCATTGGGTTCAAGACTGTAATCTGTTTGTAACTTTTCATTCATAGAATCGTCACCAATCCGACATAGCATGCGCCGCGTGCAGAGATTCTGGCCAATTTGGCGACCACTTCTGGAGATAGCAATGAACAACCGTTCTGCAAGCAAAAAAGTACTGGCCTCGGCCCTGGCGGCCCTGAGCATCGCGGCATCCAATGCCGCTCTGGCGGCGCGTGATCACATCAGCATCGTCGGTTCATCCACCGTCTACCCCTTCACCACTGTTGTGGCCGAGCGTTTCAGCCGCGCCACCCAGTTCAAGACCCCGGTGGTGGAATCCACCGGTACCGGCGGCGGCATGAAGCTGTTCTGTCAGGGCGTGGGCGAGAACACCGCCGACATCACCGGTGCCTCCCGTCGCATCAAGCAGTCCGAGCTGGACATGTGTAACGGCAACGGTGTGGACGTGGTAGAAGTCCAGATCGGCTACGACGGCATCGTGTTGGCCAACGCCAAGACCGACAAGCGCTTCGAGCTGTCCCGCAAAGACATCTTCCTGGCCCTGGCCAAAGATGTACCGAACCCGGACGGTTCCGAAACGCTGGTAGCCAACCCCTACAAGACCTGGAAAGACGTGAACCCGGCACTGCCGGCGCACAAAATTGAAGTACTGGGCCCGCCCCCTACTTCCGGAACCCGCGATGCCTTCGCCGAACTGGCGATGGAGGGTGGCTGCAAGCAGTTCCCGTGGGTTGCCGCCAAGGAAAAGAGCGACAGCAGCAGCTACAAAGCCATTTGCCACAACCTGCGCGAAGACGGTGCTTATGTTGAGGCGGGCGAGAACGACAACCTGATTGTGAACAAGCTCGTGGCCAACCCCAACGCGCTCGGCATCTTCGGTTTCAGCTTCCTCGACCAGAACGCCGACAAGGTGCAGGGCTCCCTGATCGAGGGACAGGCTCCGACCTTTGATTCCATCGCCGACCAAAGCTACCCGGTTTCCCGCCCGCTGTTCATCTACGTGAAGAAGGCGCACGTGGACGTGGTACCCGGCATCAAGCAGTTCCTGGCGGAGTTCACCAGCGAGCGCGCCTGGGGTGAAGATGGCTACCTGGCCGACAAAGGCATGATTCCGCTGCACGACAGCAAGCGTCAGCAGGTGGCCACCGACGTACGCAAGCTGAATGCACTGACCAATCTCGCTGCCAAGTAATACAAAAGCAACGAGGTAGATGGAATTACCGGCCAAGCTCCCGTTCATAAAACAGGGGGCTTGGCCGTTTCCATATAAATTGCCGCCACAAGACCGGATAATGGCCGGCAAAACCGACAACCGAGCGATTCGATGCAGACTCCCACTCTTTTCGCCCTGCTGCTGCTGCTGATACTGGTGGCCTACGGCACCGGCTTCAGTCGCGCCATCGGTGCCGCCCGCAGCCGTGGCGGTATCCGCAGCCTGGCTTCCCTGCCCAGTTATTACGGCGTGCACACCGCACTCTGGTGCGGGCTGCCGGCACTGGTGATCCTCGGCGTGTGGCTGGCGTTCGACGACGCCATCATTCGCGCGCTGGTGCTGGGCGGTGTCGCCGACCGACCCGAGTCCCTGTCCGGACAAAACCTGCTGTACGCGCAGATTCAGAACCTGGCCGCAGGCAATCTCGTGGGCGAGTCCACACCGCAGCTGAGTGCCGCCGCCGCGCATCTGAACAGCCTGCGCAATAGCGGTCAGTGGCTGCAGACCGCACTGATCCTGATTCTCGCCGTCGGCCTCGGTGCCTACGCGCTGATGCGGGTGACGCCTGAACTGCGCGCGCGGGAGAAGGTGGAGAAGGTGCTGCGTGCGATCCTGCTGATGTGCGCCTGTGCGGCGATCTTCACTACGGTCGGCATTCTGATGTCGGTGCTGTTTGAATCCCTGCGCTTTTTCCAGGCGGTGCCGGTGAGCGAGTTCCTGTTCGGCCTGCACTGGAGCCCGCAGATGGCGATGCGCGCCGACCAGGTGGGCTCCAGCGGCGCCTTCGGCGCGGTGCCGCTGTTTACCGGCACTCTGATGGTCTCCGCCATCGCCATGCTGGTAGCGGTCCCCGTTGGTCTGATGTCGGCCATCTATCTCGCCGAGTACGCCAGCAACCGGGTGCGCTCTTTTGCCAAGCCGCTGATCGAAATTCTCGCCGGTGTGCCCACGGTGGTGTACGGCTTTTTCGCCGCGCTCACGGTGGCGCCGTTCATTCGCGATCTGGCGCAGTCCGTGGGCCTCGAGGCATCCAGCGAAAGCGCGCTGGCGGCGGGGCTAGTGATGGGGGTGATGATCATCCCGTTCATTTCATCGCTGTCTGACGACGTGATCAACGCGGTGCCGCAGTCCCTGCGCGACGGTGCGCTCGGCCTCGGTTCCACCAGATCCGAAACCGTGCGCAAGGTGGTGATTCCCGCTGCGCTGCCCGGCATTGTCGGCGGTGTGCTGCTGGCGGTGTCCCGCGCGATCGGCGAGACCATGATCGTGGTGATGGCGGCGGGTCTCGCCGCCAACCTCACCGCCAATCCGCTGGAATCCGTCACCACCGTGACGGTACAGATCGTGACCCTGCTGGTGGGCGACCAGGAGTTCGACAGCCCGAAAACCCTCGCCGCCTTTGCACTCGGCCTGATGCTGTTTGTGAGCACACTGATTCTGAACTTTATCGCCTTGCACGTAGTGAAAAAATACCGGGAACAGTATGACTGATCAGAACCATACCAACCTGACACAGCAGCAGGTACGCGAGCGCATCGCCACCCGGCTCGCCAGTCGCCACCGCAAGGAAAAAATATTCCGCGGCTTTGGTATCGCGAGTATCGCCTTTGGCGTACTGGCGGTACTGGTGCTGTTCACCGATATCATCAGCAAGGGCAGCAGTGCTTTTGTACAAAGCCAGATCCAGCTGCAGGTGAACTACGATCCGGTGGAACTCGGTATCGACAAGGTGGACCAGGAGAGTCTCGCATGGGCAAATTTCGACGGTGTGATCCGTGCCGCCCTGCGCGAACGCTTCCCGGAAGCCACCAGCCGATCCGAAAAACGCGAGCTGTATTCGCTGGTCTCCAGCGGTGCCGGTTTCTACCTTCGCGAACGTCTGAAAAACGATCCGGCGCTGCTGGGGCAGAGTGAAACCGTGTGGGTGAATGCCGACGACGATGTCGACACCTATGTGAAAAGCCTGTCGAAGAGCAAGGACGGATTTCTCGGTCGCACCTCCGAGCAAAAGGCGGTGTGGATCAACACCTTGCGCGACTCCGGCGAACTAAAAAAGCGTTTCAATAAAACCTTCTTCACCAATGGCGATTCCCGCGAGCCGGAACAGGCAGGTATTCGCGCGGCGCTGGTGGGTTCTCTGCTCACCATGCTGGTGACACTGGCACTGTCTTTTCCGATCGGGGTGGCCGCGGCCATTTACCTTGAGGAATTTGCACCGAAAAACCGCTGGACCGATCTGATCGAGGTGAACATCAACAACCTCGCCGCGGTGCCTTCCATCGTGTTCGGTCTGTTGGGCCTTGCGATCTTCATCAACTTCTTCGAGCTGCCGCGCTCGGCGCCGCTGGTGGGTGGTCTGGTGCTGACACTGATGACGCTGCCAACCATCATCATTTCCAGCCGCGCGTCGCTCAAATCCGTGCCGCCGTCCATCCGCGAGGCGGCCATGGGTATGGGAGCCTCGCGCATGCAGGTGGTGTTGCACCACGTACTGCCGCTGGCCATGCCCGGCATGCTGACCGGTGCCATCATCGGTATGGCGCAGGCACTGGGTGAAACCGCGCCGCTGCTGATGATCGGTATGGTGGCGTTTATTGTCGACGTACCCCACGGCGTTACCGACCCGTCCACGGTACTGCCGGTGCAGATTTTCCTGTGGGCCGACAGCCCGGAGCGCGCGTTTGTGGAGCGCACTTCCGCCGCGATCATGGTGTTGCTGGCGGTGTTGATCACCATGAATACCTGCGCAGTGTGGCTGCGCAAAAAACTTGAGCGCCGCTGGTGAAGCGAAAGCGCGTAAGATAGCGAGCGAGATAGAGCCATGACTTCCATGACTTTGAGTGCCGGTGAATCCGTTCCGGCAAACGACCAGGCCGCGGAGCAGAATTTTGTGAAAACCAGAGCGGAAATCGTCAACACCGTCGGCAGCCCCTTCTGTGACGACGCCAAGCTGCGCATGCGCAATGTCAATGTGTTTTACGGCGAGACCCAGGCAATCCACGATGTAAGCCTGGATATCGGTCGCAACCAGGTGGTGGCCATGATCGGCCCGTCCGGTTGTGGTAAATCCACCTTCCTGCGCTGCCTCAATCGTATGAACGACACCATCGAGGGTTGCCGTGTAGAGGGCGAGTTGAGCCTCGATGGCGAACCGATTTATGGCGCGAAGGTAGACGTTGTGCCACTGCGCGCGCGCGTGGGCATGGTGTTCCAGAAGCCAAACCCTTTTCCCAAGTCCATTTACGACAATGTCGCCTACGGCCCCAAGATCCACGGTATCGCCAGCCGCCGCGCGGAACTGGATGAGATCGTCGAGAACAGCCTGCGCCGCGCCGGCCTGTGGAACGAGGTAAAAGACCGTCTCGACAAACCCGGTACCGGCCTCTCCGGCGGTCAGCAACAGCGCCTGTGTATTGCGCGTGCCATTGCCGTTAGCCCGGAAGTGATCCTGATGGACGAGCCCTGCTCCGCCCTCGATCCGATCGCCACCGCACGTATCGAGGAGCTGATCGACGAGCTGCGCGAGAACTACACCATCGCCATCGTCACCCACTCCATGCAGCAGGCCGCGCGGGTGAGCCAGCGCACGGCCTACTTCCACCTCGGCAAGCTGGTGGAAGTAAACGATACCGAGACCGTGTTCACCAATCCCGAACACGAACTCACCGAAGCCTACATTACCGGCCGTTTCGGCTAAGGTTGGGGGGAGCCCACAGAGAATATGGACATGCATTTCGATCAACACATCTCCCGCCAGTTCAACGAAGAGCTTGAAAGTCTCAAGACGGAAATGCTGGAAATGGGCGGCCTGGTAGCCCGCCAGGTAGCGGATGCAGTGGATGCCCTGGCCAACGCCGACAGCGAGCTGGCGGAAAAGGTGCTGCAGGTGGAAGAGGAAATCGACCGCTGCGAAATGGAGCTGGACGAACACGCCACCCTGATCATCGCCAAGCGCCAGCCGGCGGCGTCCGATCTGCGCATGGTGATGTCGGTCATCCGCATCGCCCGCGATCTCGAACGCATGGGCGATGAGGCCAGCAAGATCGCGAAAATGGCCATCGCCCTCACCGACGAGGGCACCGCACCCCGCGGTTATACCGAGATCCGCCACATCGCCAATGCCGTGCGCAAGATGATGAACGACGCCCTCGATGCCTATACCCGTTTTGATGTGGAGTCCGCACTGAAAACGCTCGCCGAGGATGATCAGGTAGACATGGACTATCGCAGCGCAATTCGCGAACTGGTCACCTACATGATGGAAGATCCACGCAGTATCTCCCGGGTGATGAATGTGCTCTGGACCCTGCGTTCACTGGAACGCATTGGCGATCACGCGAAGAATATCTGTGAGCAGGTGGTGTATCTGGTAAAAGGTGCAGACATTCGCCACGGCAACAAAAAGAATCTGCGCTGACGGTCAATGTGTTTGAAACTGTGCGCTGGTTCAAATATTGGGTTCAGCGTTTATACGTTTCGCAGATCGAATCCGGAATAAATTCGCTGGAAATAATTTTACAAAAGGCTGCAATCGCAGCCTTTTTTATATCCGTACCAATTTCAAATGAGTATGGCATACCGCAAATTTTCCCGCGGCGGTAAAAACGCATCTCCTCGCACATCATTCAGCATCGGTTCAGTTCTCTCTCCCCAAAATGCGCGCACTTCCGTGATTCCACTTGTAATCGAATTACGGAATACACGCGCCATTTGAGACGATGGTCACAATTGGCAGTTATCGTTGCACTGAAATTTTCCTTTGCTTAGAATCCGCGCCGCATTTGCCCCAATGGGTGAACAGTGGGTACGGGTACGAAAGTACAGAGTTAAACGTACAGATGTAATTTAAACAGGGAACACTTCTATGAAGTTCAAGTTTGCAGCTCTTCCTCTTATGCTGGTCTCCGCCATTGCCTCTGCGGAGCAGTACAATTCATTCACCGACGCTGACTACGAAAACCGCGATTACCGTGGTTATGATGTCGATACGCTGAGCGTCCAGTCTCAGTACTATTTCGGTGCCCTGAATACGTTGGGACCGCGCAAAGAATTCAACTACATCCTGCCGGTGAGCAACATCTACGGTGGGGTTGCATCTTTCGATCAGGGTTCGTTCGAAGATGAAATCGTAAATTTTGGTGGCGAGTACTACACCGGTCAGTGGAAAGTATTTGGTGAGTTCAGCGACGTTTTCTCCACCAACGTATACAGCGCGGGTGCTGGCTTCCTGTTCTCTCCCGACCTGCTCGCCGAAGTGGAAGCGCAGAAAGTAGAAGACGAAGACACCGTATTTTTTGTGCGCGGTAAATACAACCATCAGCTGAGTGGCACCGACTACATCGGTTTCACCGCGGAAATTGACGATGGCTTTGATTACCGCCACGTTTCTTCCAAGTATTTTACGGCACTGTCTGGCGGCCAGTACCTGACCGCGGAGCTGGGTGTAGCCGATACCGACGGCGCTGATTTTTTCTGGAATGGTGAAGTGGAGTTCTACTTCAACGAAAACACTTCCGTGGGTGTGGCGTACGATGAACTTGTTGAGGACTATGAAGTCAATGCCACCCATTTCTTCAATCGCAACGTTGCGGCCAAGGTTGCCTATGGCTCCAATCGCGATTTCGACGATCTGGACATGTTCCGCATCGGCGTAACCGTTCAGCTGTAATTTCCTTCGGGAAAATCAGCCATAAAAAAAGCGGGCGAAGGAATTCGCCCGCTTTTTTGCTTTTTTTGCTATCAGGAAAATTTTATCCCTGATTGCCCAGCGCCTGCACCCGCGCCTGGGCCTTGGTGCCGATATCGCCACTGTCCTGGGCCGCGATCTGGTACTGGCTCAGGGCATTTTTTGTGTTGCCCTGTTGCTCGTATACCTGTCCCAGGTAGTAATGCGCGTGCGCGGTATCCAGATACTGGGTAGAGCGCTGCAGGTCGCGCTCCGCGGCGGTGTAGTTTTTCAGCTGCGCGTTCAGCATGCCGCGCATCAGCCAGTTGGAAAACAGTGACGGATTTTTCTGTACCGCGGTCTCGTATGATGCGAGGGCTTGCTGGTACTGTTTTTTCTGTGCCAGCAGGTCCCCTTCCAGTGCATAGAACGAAGCCTCTTTGGGTTGCTGTTTCTGCGCCTGGCGGGTGAGTGTCAGGGCGCGGTCGTACTCTTTTTTCTGTACCGCAGCTACGGCGTCGTCATAGCTCTTGTACGCCGCCGCATCTTTCCTGAGCTGTGCGATGGCTTTTTGATACTGGGCGCGGTTGGCAGTTCCCGCCGGCAGTTTCTTTGCGTGTTCAACATTGGCATTCACCCGAGACTGGGATGGCGGGTGGCTGGCGAACAGGGCGTCGAGAGCACTGGATTGCCTGCCCTTGGAAAGCTCGACGAATTTCTGTTGCAGGCGCACCGCGCCCTGGGGGTCGTAGCCGGCTGCGGCCATGTACTTCATACCGTACTGATCGGATTCCAGCTCGTTGTCACGACCGTATTTGGCGATGTAGGCGGAACCACCGAACTGGCTGCCGAGGGAAATCAGGTCACCGTAACCGGTGTTCTGCGTGGTGGCGCCGAGAATGGCGATACCGGCACCGAGAATCTGCTGCTGTGACATGGCAGCGGCGGAGTGGCGCGCGGCGGCATGTACGATCTCGTGTCCCAGAACCGCCGCCAGCTCCGCCTCGTCTTCCAGCAGCACCAGCAGACCGCGGTTCACGGCAATTTTGCCCCCCGGCAGCGCCCAGGCGTTTGGCACCGAGTTGTTCAGTACCACAAATTCATAGGGCAGCTGTGGCTGGTCGGAGACTTTGGCAAGCTTCTGGCCAACACGGCTGACATACGATTGCAGCGCCGGATCGATCAGGTATTCACCGCCCTGGGTCTGCTGTGCCTTCGGGTACTGCTCTGCGCCCAGTGCCACCTCCTGGCTCTGGGACATCAGCGACAGTTCCTTCTTGCCGGTTACCGGGTTGACCGCGCAGCCGGTGATTCCGGCGGTTACGGAGGCCGCGACAGCGGCGGCCAGCAGCCGTTTTGCGATTGAGCGACGAATCATGGATCACTCCCTGTATAATGCTTGATCTTTTGACGTGGCCCCGCGAAGCGCGCCGGGCCGGGTTCAAGGCCGATTATTGTACACAGTCCTGGGAGCGAGGTTATGTCGAGCGCACTGCAGATTATCGAGTTATTTGCCGGTACCAACCCCGATGGGGAGCCGGTGGTGGAGCGGCTGCAGGTGCGGGTCAATGACGATGACAGCGTACAGCTGGTGCGTTCCCCGGCGTTCATCAAGGGCATTGCCAGTGGCGATACCATCAAGATCAACCGCAAGGATCCGGAAAAGCCCGGATTCGATCTGATCAAGCGATCCGGTAATCTCGCCGTGCGGGTTTTCTGCCGCGGCGACAGCACCTGGCTCTCCGACCAGCTCACCCCGCAGATCGAAAAGCTCGGCGGCGAATTGGATATGGAGAGCCCGCGACTGCTGGTGTACAGCATCCATGTAAGCTGCGGTTTTGAGGAAATCGAAAAAATTCTGAACGGCGCGTGCGACGGCGCCAACAGTGTCTGGTACTACGGTAATGTATATGACCCGGAGGATGGACAGACGCCGCTGAACTGGTGGCAGGATATTTTGAAACCAGAATAAAGCTGTTGTGCTTGTGCTCTCGGCCTCCCGCAGAGCAGAATAGTGTTTAAGAGTGTGCTGTATGCTGATCGTTATCTCTCCTGCGAAAACCCTCGATTACGAGAGTGAAATCCCCACACTGGAGACCACTCAACCGGATTTCCTCAAGGACTCTGCCGTTCTGATCAAGGAGCTCAAGGCTCTCAGCCCGCAGGACATATCGGCGCTGATGAAAATTTCCGACAAGCTGGGTGTACTCAACTACGACCGCTTCCATTGTTGGAAGCGCCCGTTCACCGTCGATAACGCCCGCCCGGCACTGCTGGCGTTCAAGGGCGATGTATACACCGGGCTCGAGGCGGAGACATTAAAAAAGCGCGATTTCGACTTTGCGCAAAAACATCTGCGTATGCTCTCCGGTCTCTATGGCCTGCTGCGCCCACTGGATCTGATGCAGCCCTACCGCCTCGAGATGGCTACGAAATTCGCCAACAGTCGCGGTAAAAACCTGTACGAATTCTGGGACGGAAAAATCACCGCCGCGCTCAATGAGCAGCTCAAGGCATTGAAAAGCCGTGAACTCATCAACCTCGCCTCCAACGAATACTTCAAATCCGTACGGCCGAAACACCTCGATGCGGACGTCATTACTCCGCACTTCAAGGACGGCAAAAACGGTCAGTACAAGATGATCAGTTTCTTCGCCAAAAAAGCCCGCGGCATGATGAGCCGCTGGGCCATCGACAATCGCGTCAGGAAAGCGGAGCGACTGAAGGATTTCAATGTGGCCGGCTACTATTTCAGTGCGGAGCATTCCAGCGGTAACGACTGGGTATTCCTGCGCGACGAGCAGCCCACCTGAAAATGACGGATCAACCTCTGCCAGATGCGCCTTCCACGGCGCGCAACCGCGGGCCGATTCTCGCGCAGTTGCGGCGCTTGCTGGCGGGCAGCCGGCAGGTGCTCGAGGTCGGCAGTGGCACTGGTCAGCACGCAGTCTACTTCGCTCCGCGTCTGCCGCATCTCACCTGGCAGACGTCCGAGCGCGCGCAGAACCTGCATGAAGTACGGGCCTGGCTGGCCAACAGCCCCGCGGATAACCTGCCGCCGCCGTTATTGTTGGATGTGACGGGTGACTGGCCGGAACTGCGTGTGGATACGGTGTTTACCGCGAATACACTACACATCATGCCCGCCAGCGCGGTGGCGACGTTCTTCGCGCGCCTGCCACAGGTGTTGCAGCCCGCGGGCCAGCTGATCGTCTACGGCCCGGTAAAGATCGCCGGTGACTACGTCGCCAGCCCCGGCGACGCTGGACCGGGCAATGCCGGCTTCGACGTGTGGCTGAAAGAGCAGGATCCGCTGCGGGGCATTCGCGATCTCGAGTGGCTGGATCAGCTCGCCGAATCACGAGGTTTGCGCAGAACCGAAAACAATTTCCTGCCCGCCAACAACCAGTTGTTGGTGTGGCAGATGACAGGTCAACCCGCATTGTAAGAGCCTGCTTGCAGGCGAGCATCTCCGTGCTCCGGATCATTCGCCTGCAAGCAGGTTCCTACAGGATGCACAAACCACATAATACAAGGATCTTTGAATATGCCCCCATGGTTCGAAACAGCCCTCGCCATTTTTGCCGGTATTGCCGCGGTGTTCTTCTTTGCCAAATATCGTGAGACTGCCGCCGCGCTGGAGGAGTCCGAGCGCATCAAGCACAAGCTTTCGAAAGATCTGGACCGCTACCGCGATATGCCGCAGCTGCGCGCCCTGCGCGACAGTCTCACCGGTGAACGCAGTCTGCCGGTGGACGACGACGGCCACGAGCACCTGTTGATACCCAACAGTGAACGCAAGCTGGTGCACATAAAAATGATCAGAAATGCCACGCCGGTTATGGATGGTGAAGCCGTGCGCTATTGCGCCGGTGGCGAAGAGCGAACCCTTGAGGAACTGAACTGAGCCCAATGCAGAAAGGCCCTTGTGGGCCTTTTTCGCAGACGCCGCGCATCAAACGGAGTTGGGCAGTGTCAGTTTTTGGGTGGGGAAATTGAGGGTAAAGGTGCTGCCGCGGCCCGGCACACTGTTGACCGTAAGGTTGGCACCGTGGCGCAGCAGTACGTGTTTGACAATGGCGAGACCGAGTCCGGTACCGCCGCTCTCCCGCGAGCGACCGGCATCTACACGGTAGAAGCGCTCGGTCAGACGGGGGATGTGCACGGAGTCGATACCGATACCGCAGTCTTTCACGGAAAAGTGTCCACCTGCGGCGTCGAGACGCCAACGCAATTCGATAGGCCCGCCATCCGGACTGTACTTCACCGCGTTGAACGCGAGATTCGCAAAGGCACTGTGCAGCTCACCGGCGGTGCCGGTAATGGTGCAGTCTTCGATACACTCGACCGTGATCTCGTGGTGTCCGCCACTCAGCGAGCGCGCTTCACCGGCCACCTGCTCCATCAACTGCCGCACGGAAACCCTGTCGCGGCCAGTGTCGCGCTCGGAGGTTTCCAGCCTCGCCAGCAGCAACAGATCATTCACCAGCCCGGTCATGCGCACCGTCTGCTCACTCATCTGCGCTAGTGGGCGCTCCCAGTTGCGCGGTGCCTGGCCACTCATCTGCAGTGTCTCCAGGTAGCCCGCGATCACCGTCAGTGGTGTACGCAGCTCGTGAGACACATTCGCGACAAAGTCCCGCCGCATCTGCTCGAGGTTATGCAGCCGTGTCACGTCCCGCACGATCACCAGTGCCTCGTCCTGGCCAAAGCGCGTCACCTCCATGGTCAGAATGCGCGAATCGTCGCCGGGCGCCGGCAGTGTGATTGGTTCCTGGGACGCGCGCCCCTGCCCGAACATGCGGTTATACATGTGCTCCACAAAGCGTGGATCGCGCACAAAATTGACCAGCGGCTGCCCAGCGTCGTCCGCCTGCAACCGCAACATCTGCCCCGCGGCGGGATTCCACCACGCCAGATTGCCCTCGTCCTCCAGCGCCACAATCCCCTCGCGCAGCGCGCTGGTGCTGTCCTGCACCCGGCGCAACATCGAGTGGAGCTTCTGCTTTTCTTTGCGATGGCGGCGCTGCAGCCGATAGAAATCGTCGGAAATATCCCCCCATACGCCGAAGCTGGTCGGTGCCGGCCCGCGGCGGCCATTACTCAGCCAGCGGTCGAACTGATTCTGTTGCCACAGCAGCCAACCGAGATAGGCGGCGAGGCCGACACACAGAGCCAGCCACCAGTTGTCGGTGGAAAAACCGAGTATGGTGGTGCCGAGGGCGATGACGATAAAGCGCGAGAACTCGCCAATACTGCGATCGAGCATGATGGTTGGGCCATCTTGTTTTGGGCAAACGGAAGAAGTTTTCAGAGTGCCTGCGGACTTGATGCGAAGGCAGAGCGCCGGGTGAAGGGATTCGGAACCGTTGCTAACAGGGATGTATTCACTGGGGGGCGCCCAGTCCGGCTCCGAATCCCTTCACCCGGCCTCTGCCGCCACCGGACCCTCAACAGAGTGCCCGAAAAACGGGTGGGGGAATGGTTACACTCTTTCCACAGTCTGTACAGAAAAGCGGTAGCCGGTGCCGCGCACGGTCTGGATGTAGCGCTCGTGCCCGTCCATGGTCAGCGCCTTGCGCAGGCGGCGGATATGTACATCCACGGTGCGCTCTTCCACGTACACATTGCCGCCCCAGACATGGTCCAGCAACTGTGTACGGGTATAGGCGCGCTCCTGGTGAGACAGGAAAAACGTCAGCAGGCGGAACTCCGTCGGGCCCATATCCACCGGCTGGCCATTGATCGTTACCCGATGGCTGATCGGATCCAGTACCAGGCCACCCGCGGTCAGCGGCTCTTCCGGCGTCGTCGGGCCCGCACGGCGCAGCACCGCCTTCAGGCGCGCTACCAGCTCGCGAGGGGAGAATGGCTTGGTGATGTAGTCGTCAGCGCCGGTTTCCAGCCCCTTGATCTTGTGATCCTCCTCGCCCTTCGCCGTCAGCATGATGATCGGCAGCGACGCCGTCAGTTCATCGCGCTTCAGGCGACGCGCCAGCTCGACCCCGGAAACATCCGGCAACATCCAGTCCAGCAGTACCAGATCCGGCTTTTCGTCGATTACCAGCGCGTGCGCCGCCTGCGCGTTTTCCGCCTCGAGGCAGCGATAATCCGCCATCTCCAGCGCAATTCGCAGCATGTCCCTGACCGGAGCTTCGTCGTCGACTATGAGGATCGTCTTGCTGTGCATCTGCCTGCCATACCCTAACTGGTTGGTGTCATTTAACTGACTTTTCTTAGAGTGGCCATTTAACGTCACTTTAGTGACAAATATATGACAGCCGTTCGCCAATCACGACTTTACCGGCAGGATGCGGATTCAGTTAGCAAGGTAATGGAAAAAAATACCCGCAAAAATAGCTGCTCCAACCCAGTTGTTATTGAGAAACGCCTGGAAGCAGGGATCTCGTTGCCGGTCTCGCACCAGCCACTGTTGATAGGCGAACAGTGCCGCCGCCGCGACCACACCGCTGTAAAACAGGGGGCCCAACGCCTCGCGGCTGCCGAGCATCAACAGTGCCACAATCACCATCCCCTGCAGGCAGCCGGTCATCACCCGGTCCATATCTCCAAACAGGATGGCTGTGGATTTGACACCGATCCGGAGGTCATCGTCCCGGTCCACCATCGCGTAGAAGGTGTCGTAGGCCACGGTCCACAGCAGATTGGCGGTGAACATCAGCCACGCCACTGCGGGCACTTCTCCCCGCACCGCCGCGAACGCCATGGGGATGCCCATGCTGAAGGCCGCACCGAGCACCACCTGGGGCAGATGGGTATGGCGCTTGGCAAAGGGGTAACAGAAGGCCAGCGCCAGCGCCGGCAGCGACAGCAGAACCGTGAGCCTGTTGGTGGTGAGCACCAGCAGGAACGCCAGCAGCATCAGGCCCGCGAACAGCAGCAGAGCGCCTTTGGCGGTGGCCGCGCCGGTGGCCAGGGGGCGCTGGTTGGTGCGTTTCACATGGCCGTCGATGTTGCGATCGGCAAAGTCGTTGACGGCGCAGCCAGCGGCGCGGGTGAGGATGACACCGAGGGTGAAGACGCAGAACAGGTGCAGCCCCGGCCAGCCATCCGCGGCAATCCACAGTGCCCACCAGGTGGGCCAGAGCAGCAGCAGAGAGCCGATGGGACGGTCGAGGCGGGCCAGTTGCCAGTAGGGCAACAGTTGCGGCCAGCGCTGTTGTATCTGTTGGCTGATCATTTGCATTGCGTGCTTCCGTTGTTCCCTTCAGGACTTGGGTGGTTCAGCGGGATTGAAACTGCTGAGGAAGGTTTCTGCAACCAGCAGGGGTTTGTCGCCGAGCCAGAAGGTGGAGCGGCGTCCCCAGGCGCGGGGTGCCATGCCGGCGAGCAGTTCCAGGGTGCACAGGGGATTGCGTGCGAGCTGGTTGAGGACGATGGGGCCGCGCTTCATGTCCGGTCGGCTGAACAGCAGCTCGCCCAGCGGGCGGTTGTCGAGGCTGCGCAGGTGACGGTGTTTGCCGGCGAGCGAGCGCTCGGGGAGGATGCTGCGGGCGTAGACCCAGGGCTGCCCGTGGCCGCAGAGGAGTACTTCGCGCACCAGGGCGAGGGATTTGTCGCGCAGGTTGAGGGCGCGGCGCTCTTCGAGGCGCGGTTGCTGCCAGCCCTGGTTGAGTATCTGTACGCGAAACTCGCCGCCGCTGTGGTGTTTGAGGGCGGCGGTGAGGGAGCCGGGATGCAGCAGCCAGGGCAACAGGGGCTCCGGTGGCGTCGATCCGTGGAGGGTGTCCAGCGGATGGGGGTGCCAGTCGCCAACGGGTTCAAAGGGGGAGTGGTACAACGCTGACTCCACGCGGGTTCAAATATGCCCGCATTGTACCCGAGCGAGCCAATCGGGGAACGCGCTTTGCCCCTTGTGGTTGCTGCCGATATAGTGGCGCTAACTGTTAGGGGTGTGAAATAAATTTAGTGGCGGCGCCGCTACCGGGCACAGCCTTACGAGACACGCCGTGAACCCATCCCTGGGGGCTCTTCCGCGAGGTGGCCCAGCCGCTGCAAGTTTTCGCGGCGCCTGCGGCCCCTCTCGCGGAAGGTCTCGCAAGGCTGTACCCGGTAGCGTCACCTTCGCCCCGATTACATCACTATTTATCAGCAACGAATAATTGAAGGCCAGCTAAATAGCTGGCAGTAAAAACAGGACGGACCATGGGGCTCACAAAAAAAATAGTACTGGCCATGATCGCGGGTATCGCGGTCGGCCTGGTGTTCAATGTTCTCAATACCAGCCAGATTCTTGGCGAGGGCGTTACCGGGTTTATCAATAGCTACCTGACCAATGGCCTGTTCGACGTCATAGGGCGGATCTTTATCGCCTCTCTGAAATTGATGGTGGTGCCGCTGGTGTTGGTTTCTCTGATCTGCGGAGCCTGTGCACTGTCGGAAGGCAGCCGGGTCGGAGTACTGGCCGGCAAGACGCTGCTGCTGTACCTGGTGACTACCGCGATGGCGATTTCGCTGGCGCTGATACTGGCGCTGCTGATCCAGCCCGGTGCGGGTATGGAGGGGATGGCCGGGGATGCGGCATTTGAGCCGCAGCCGGCACCACCGTTGTCGGACATGCTGGTGAGCATTTTCCCCACGAATCCGGTGGAGGCGATGGCGAAGGGCAATATGCTGCAGATCATCGTGTTTGCGCTGCTGATGGGTTACGCGATTTCCCGCAGTGGCAAGCCGGGACAGCGAATTGCGGGTTTTTTCAACGACCTGAATGAAGTGATCATGCGCATGGTGGGCGTGCTGATGGTGTTTGCGCCTTACGGGGTGTTTGCGCTGCTGGCAAACAAGATCGCGCAGCTGGGTCTGGATGCCATTGTGCAACTGCTCAAGTATTTTATGGTGGTGCTGGGGGCGTTGCTGCTGCACGCAATCGGTGTTTACTCCATTCTGTTGAAGCTGCTTTCGGGCCTGAACCCGCTGAAGCTGTTGAAGAAAATGCGCCCGGCGATGGTGTTCGCCTTCAGCACCGCATCTTCCGCGGCCACGATACCTGTCACCCTGCAGACCGTGGAAAAGCGTCTGGGAGTGGATAATAAAGTGGCATCGTTCACGATTCCCCTGGGGGCCACCATCAATATGGATGGCACCGCGATCATGCAGGGTGTGGCGACGGTGTTTATTTCCCAGTTGTATGGGATCGAGATTGGTTTGATGGGTTACCTGACGGTGATCCTGACAGCCACCCTGGCTTCCATCGGTACCGCCGGTGTGCCCGGTGTGGGTCTGATTATGCTGGCAATGGTGCTGCAGCAGGTGGGCCTGCCACTGGAGGGCATCGCCATTGTGATGGGGGTGGATCGCCTGCTGGATATGGTGCGCACCGCGGTGAACATCACCGGGGATTCCGTGGTGAGCGCGATCGTGGCGAAGAGCGAGGGGGCGCTGGATCTGGAGACGTTTAACGACGACAACTACAACAGCGTTGTGGGTCGCGAGGGCGATGGCCGATCCGCGGCCTCCTGATGACGGGCGCTACACTGGAAACCAAAAGGGCCGCATCCGCGGCCCTTTTGGTTTGATCGTAGAAAAACACCCGCAGAGAGGTATCAGAGTGCGGCCATTTCCCGCAACTGGTCCGCCTCCAGGTTGTCTTCCATGGATTCCACCAGCTTTTCCACCAGTTCACTCAACGCCTTTTTGATCGCCTCTTCGGTGTTGTCTTCGCTCTCGCGACCATCCATATAAATACGGGTCAGGTACTTTCTGGTGATCTTCAGGTCGTCGATTTTGATTCGCTGCTCGCGCAGTGCTACCCCGCCGCGGTTGGTGAGGGTGTAGCGGAATTCGCCGCTCAGGGCGACATTGCCCTGTTCCAGATCGTAATCCCCTTTCGCTTTCATTCCCGCCAGGTGTTTGATGACCTTCAGGTCCAGACTGTTCTGCAGGTTCAGCACTCCGTCTTCCTTAACCAGTGGTACGTCCTCGTCTTCGAGGTACTCGTACAGTTCTCTGGCGAGCTCACTGTGCAGATGCTGCGTGTAATTGCGCACAGCTTGCTGCTTTAATCCGGCAAGCCCGCCGCCGTCGCCGGCCTGGGCCAGCATCAGTTGCAGATTGCCGCTGGAAACCGGCATGGGCACATCGATCTGGATTTGGCTGGGGGCGATAACCAGGCTCGGGATGTGTTCGTCACCACCCCAGAAGCCGCCCTGCGCCTGGGCCTGGGTGGTGAAACCGATAGTCAGCAGGCCGGCCAGCGCCAGTCTGCGTATTGTTGAGGTTCTCATGCATATTTCCCTGTTTTATTTTTTATACCGGGATTGTATTGGGTACAGCTCAGCGGGCGACGCCGCTCGGGATTTATGGGATATCCATGACAGGCTGCCATTTATCACAGCACAGAGCAAAATTTTTCCGTGACTTGTGCGTCAGTAGCAGTCTTTTTTGTGCGGGGCGTCTCAGCGGGAATTTATGGATTGCGCTAGGGCCGGCGGTGATAGGTGAGGGGCTGATAAGGTGGGGTCGGGACTCCGGTGGTGAGGGCTTGTGGCAGCCGATAACCCGTATCGGCTGCCCGGTGAGGATCAGCCGCTGGTCATTTCCCGCAGACTGTCGGCTTCCAGGTCGTCTTCAATGCGGTCGAGGATTCGCACCACCAGGATATCGAGCAGCTTATCCAGTTCGGCCGGTGTCGTGTCTTCGGCATCCTGGCCATTGTTGTACGTCTTTATCTGGTAATTGCCCTTGATGCGCAGGTCCGCGATATCCACGCGCCTTTCCTTGAGTATGCGGCCGTCGGGCGCCTGCAGGCGGAAGTGGTAGTCGCCGCTGGCACTCAGGTTGCCGCGCTCCAGTTCAAAACGGCCACTGTTCTTGAGCCCGTTCAGCTGTTTGACCACGGAGATATCGATGAAATTGTGCAGCGCCAGTGCACCGTTGCCGGCACCCAGTGGTACCTGTTCATCGATGAAGAACGCCCGCAGTGCGGTGTCGAGCTTGTCGCGCAGCTGATCACTGAATGCGCGCGTGGCGGCGTCGCGCGCGGCGGTAAGTCCCTGGCCGGAGGTGGCCTGGGCCAGTAGTGCTTCCATGTCGTTGCCCTGTAGCGGCGTGGGAATGTCCGCGGCGATTTCCGTGCGTGCCAGGGCGATCTGGGGGAGCGGACCGGCTTCGCCGCCGAACAGACCCTGGCCCACCGCGGGCGACGTAGCAAGCGCCATGAGGGTGCACAGGACAAGGTGGTTGGTGGCGAGGCGGTGCCTGAAGAAGCTGATCAAGAGAATCTTCCTGTGATTTGCGCGATCGTGGGGTGTCGCCGTTCGCTCGGCGCGCTCAGGGGCGGCTCTGGTGATGAGGTCGGCTTGTTATCGGGGCGTAAAACACCCTTTTGGATGAGGCTGCCATCGCCGCGGCACAAGTGCAAAAATATTGGTGACTGCGTTTGACCAGTCAGTCGCAACAACGATTGGTCGCCCTGGGAAAGGCGGCGCGGTTCACAGAATTTGGAAAAAGAGTCGAGGAATTTGGCGGAAAAATTATTTGTGGTACCAGCGTACTAAACTTCCGCAAAGAGTGGCTTGTTGTGCAGCCAGCGCCTCACCAGTGCCATACGCGCGGCCTGATCCAGGCGGGGGGTCGCGGCAATCTTCTGTACCAGAGGTAACAGGTGGGCGTCTCGCTGAAGATCGGCGATGCGGTGCTGTATCTCGCCGGTCTGTCGGGTGCCGAGGATTTCCCCGGGGCCGCGCAGGCGCAGGTCTTCCTCGGCAATGGCGAAGCCATCGGCGTGAGTGCGCAGCGCCTGCAGGCGCGCGCGGCCGTTGGCGGACAGCGGTGTGGAGTACATCAGCACACAGTGGCTGGCGATACTGCCCCTGCCGACGCGCCCTCGCAGCTGGTGTAGCTGGGAAAGGCCGAGGCGCTCGGGATTTTCGATGATCATCAGACTGGCATTGGGCACATCCACACCTACCTCAATGACCGTGGTGGCGACCAGCAGATCGACTTCTCCGGCCTTGAAGGCGTCCATTACCAGCTCCTTGGCATCTGGCTTCATGCGCCCGTGCACCAGTGCCACACGCACGCCGTCGAGAGTATCCGCCAGCTCTTCGGCGGTGGATTCCGCCGCTTGCGCCTGCAGCGTCTCCGACTCCTCGATCAGGGTGCAGACCCAATAGGCCTGACGGCCCTCGCGCACGGCGTTCTGTACCCTCTCCATGACGTCGTAGCGGCGCTCATTCGAGATGGCCACGGTGTTGATGGGCTGGCGTCCGGGAGGCAGTTCGTCGATCACCGAACAGTCCAGATCCGCGAATGCCGACATGGCCAGGGTGCGCGGAATGGGGGTGGCGGTCATGATGAGCTGATGGGGTTGGGTGCGTTGCTGGTCTCCGGGAGCGCCCTCGATCGAGCCTTTTTCCCGCAACTGCAGGCGTTGGCGCACGCCGAAGCGGTGCTGCTCGTCGATGATGACCAGGGCCAGGCGGTGGAACTCCACGCCCTCCTGAAACAGCGCGTGGGTGCCGACGACCAGCTGTGCATCACCGCTGGCGATGGCCGCAAGCTGGGCGCGTCGCTCCGATACTTTCATGCTGCCGTTGAGCCAGGCCACGGTGATCCCCAGCGGCTCCAGCCAGCTGCAGAAATTGATGCGGTGCTGCTCGGCGAGAATTTCCGTGGGCGCCATCACCGCGCATTGGTACCCCGCGCCGATAGCCTGCAGTGCGGCGCGTGCCGCCACCAGGGTTTTGCCGGCGCCTACGTCGCCCTGCAGCAGGCGCATCATGGGTACGCTGCGGGCGAGGTCGTCCGCAATTTCCCTGCCTACACGTTTCTGCGCATTGGTGGGAGAAAACGGCAGGCGCGCAAGAAAATCCCTCTCCAGTGCAGTGCTCGGTGCCAGTGCCGGCGCTGCAACTCTGGAGGCGCTGCGGCGCAGCTCCAACAGGCTCAGGTGGTGTGCCAGCAGTTCTTCCAGTGCCAGCCTCTGCTGGGCGGGGTGCTGCCCCTCCGCCAGCTGCGCCAGATCCGCGTTCGCCGGCGGCTGGTGCAGATACATCAAGGCGCCGGCGAGCGGCATCTGCAGCGCGCGCGGCAGCAGTTCCGCCGGCAACAGCTCGGTGACGTTGCCCTCCGCGAGCCAGTCCAGCCCCTGGCCGATCAAGGCGCGCAGTCGTCCCTGCCCAAGCCCTTCGGTCAGTGGGTAGATGGGGGTAAGGGTGTCGGCCGTGGGGGAGATATCTTCGCCGAGGACTTCTGTCTCCGGATGATAGAGCTCGATACCGGCACTGCCGCGTCGCGCTTCGCCGTAGCAGCGTATGCGGGTTCCCGGCGCCAGGCGGTTTTTCTGTGCGGCGGTGAAATGAAAGAAGCGCAGGGTGACGCTGCCGGTGCTGTCCTGCAGCCGCACCGCCAGGCTGCGGCGGCGACCGAGGACCACATTTGCGGCGCGCACCTCGCCCTCGATGACCGCGTCCATGCCCGGGCGCAGCCCGGTCAGGGGCACCACACGGGTACGATCCTGGTAGCGGGTCGGCAGGTGAAACAACAGGTCCTGCAGGGAACTGATGTGCAGTCTGGCTAGTGTTTCCGCCAGTTTGGCGCCGACACCTTTGAGCGCGGTGACGGGCACTTCCGCGAGGGTTTTCGGGGCTGGCGGTTTCTGACTGTTGTCGGAACTGGGGCTCACGGACTCTTCAGCTGACACTGATTGATGGCATCGCGCAGCATGTCAATGGCGCGGTGGCGCGGGAAGCTCGCCCGCCAGGCCAGGGCTACGGTACGTTGAGGAGCGGGTGCCACAAACGGGCGGGTAACGAGCACGCCGGTAGCGTACTGAGAGGCCGCAGCCGCGGACAACGGCAGCACGGTGATACCGAGGCGCGAGGCCACCATGTGCCGCAGGGTCTCCAGCGAACTGCCGTCGGCGGCGGTGCGGATATGGCCGCTGCCGGCCTCTTTCTCGATGGACTGCTGCAGCTGCGGGCAGGCCTCCAGCACCTGATCGCGGAAGCAGTGGCCCTCACCCAGTAGCAGTACATTGTCCTCGCACAGTTGCTCGGGGCTCAGGGCGTCGTACTTGGCCAGTGGGTGGTCCGACGGCATCAGGACCACAAAGGGTTCGTCGTACAGCGGTTGGGTGACCACGTCCGGCTCGGTGAATGGTAATGCGATGATCACCGCGTCCAGTTCTCCCTTGCGCAGGCGTGCGCGCAGGGTGGAGGTGTAGCCCTCCTCTACATACAGCGGCATCTGCGGCGCCAGTTGTTGCAGCTGCGGGATGAAATGCGGGAACAGGTAGGGCCCGATAGTAAAAATGGCACCCACCGACAGCGGGCTGCTCAGCTGGTCCTTGCCGGCGCTGGCGATGTCCTTGATCGCCGCCGATTGCTCGAGTACCAGCTGGGCCTGAGCGACGATACGCTCACCCAGTGGCGTGGCTTGCACTCGGGTCTTGGAGCGCTCGAACAGGGCCACACCCAATTCCTTCTCCAGCTTTTTGACGGCGATGGACAGGGTCGGCTGACTCACAAAACAGCGCTCAGCGGCGCGACCGAAGTGCTGCTCCTGGGCCAGGGTGACGATATAGCGCAACTCGTTCAGTGTCATGGCAAACGCAATCAAGGAAAACTTGGCGATAGAGTTTATTCATAAACCCCCCTGAGCGGCCAGCAAAACCGCCGGGCAGATGTGTAAAAGTCTCAAACCAGAAAAAAATGCTATTAACGAGGTTTATAGTTAGTAATTTTTGCTATTAACTTGGCGATTGCGCGGTGGCGTGGCGCTTTTTTTGCTATACGTGTAAGGGCAAGTGTTCAAAACACACAAAGCGGAGAATCGCTATGGGAATCTTGTCTTGGATCATTCTCGGCCTGATTGCAGGCGCTCTGGCCAAATGGATCATGCCGGGTCCGGACCCGGGTGGCTGGATTGTCACCATGATCATCGGTATCGTCGGTGCTTTCCTTGGCGGATGGCTGGGCAGTTTTGTGGGGCTCGGCACGGTGGGCGGGTTGTCCTTCGGCAGTATCATCACCGCCGTAGTCGGCGCCATTGTTCTGCTGTTTATATTCAGAATGGTGAAAAAGCGTTGACGCAGCCCTGAGCGATAAGTGCGGGGTCACACAGCGCGCTGTAGGCCCCGTTCACAGATTGCGATGGGCAAACAGGTTATAAATAGCTTTACTGACTGGGTATTCGCAGTCATTCACAATTATTCTCACATTTCAAAAAGATAAGTGCCGACGGATTCCTGGCACTGGGCATTTGGGGCCGGAGTTCGGACCTGGGGGATTGTTCAAGCGGTTATGGCAAAGGAAAAAGTCTGGATCTTCGGTTGTGGTGATCTGGGGACTCGTCTGGCACTGAAGCTGGATCGCAAGGCGTACGATGTATTCGGCGTGCGTCGCAATCCGCTGCAGGCGCTGGCACGCAAACGCCGGGCCGATGTGGTCAACTGGCGCCGCGGCGACGCCACCCGGGTAGAGGATATCCACAGGCATCTGAACCAGGGCGCGGACATCGTCATCGCTACCTTCACCCCCGGGGCCAGCACTCCGCAGGCTTACCAGCGCGCTTATGTGGAAACCGCCAGCGCCATGCGCCAGGCCCTCGCAGACATGGAGAGGCCACCCCGTCTATTCCTGTGGATTTCCTCATCGCGTGTTTATGGCCAGAGTGGTGACCAGTGGCTGGACGAGCGCTCACAGCCCCTGCCCAGCAGCTATCAGGGCGAAGCCTTACTGGCGGCGGAGAAAATCGTACAACAGAGCGCGGTGGAAACCTGTGTGGTGCGGTTTGCCGGCATCTACGGCCCCGGTCGCGACCGCCTGCTGTCGCAGGTCCGGGCAGGCCGCTGTGCACCGCCCTCCCCGCCGCAATTCAGCAACCGGATTCATGTAGACGATGCGGTGGGATTTCTGGCGCATCTGATCGACGGCCAGAAGAAAGGCAGAGCGATAGAAAAGCTGTATATCGGAGCCGACTGCACGCCGGTGCCCATGTACGAACTGCAGAGCTGGCTGGCCAAGTCTATGGGGTACACCAGCGCCCACCTGCGTGAAGAGGTACCCACCAGCGAGCGCCGCTCAAAGAAACTGAGCAACAAACGCATGTTGGACAGTGGTTACAAACTGCTGTATCCGGACTATCGCGCGGGGTACAGCACCCTGCTGGAGAACGACTGACCCCTCGCCTGGCGCCCTGCCCGGACTTCCACAATACGCGCCGCGTTTTCGACGCGACGCGTCATATCCTGTCTAGATCACCATCACCGCTTCGGCTTCAAACTGTGCACCGCGCGGCAACTGACTCACGCCTACGGCAGCCCGTGCCGGGAACGGCTTGGTGAAGAGCTCATCCATCACTTCATTGACGGTGGCGAAGTTACTGAGATCGGTAAGGTACAGGTTCAGTTTTACGATGTGGTCCAGGGAGCCGTTGGCGGCTTCGCACACCGCGCGCAGATTTTTGAAGACCTGCAGGGCTTGCTCGCGGAAATCCTCGGAGACGAGCTCCATGGTTTCCGGTACCAGCGGGATCTGGCCGGACAGGTAGATGGTGTTGTCGACTTTAACGGCTTGCGAGTAGCTGCCGATGGCGGCCGGTGCCTTATCGGTTTTTATCACGGCGCGATTGGGCATGGGTTACTTCTCCGGGCCCGTCGGGGCCTGCTTGCTGAAAAAGAAAGCGGGAGAATATAGCGCGGTTCCCGGGGTTTGGGGAGCAATGCCGGGCTGTCGATTGCGATATGCGAACCCATCCACAATCCGCAAAAAATCGCGCAAATCCCTACCGAATCCCTCAAAACACCCGCAACGCCCATCCGCCAGTCGCGACGGACTCAAAGTAACCATTGAGGCCTGCCATCGGTGCCCACCCGACAAACGATTGCCGACAGGTTGTTTGGCGGGTGGGCACCGATGGCGGGCCGGACTATCCGGGCACTCGTGCTACTGCGAAGTTCAGATGAACTCCGTTGCAGGTATTGTGGCGACACGGCTACCGGAGACCATCCGCGAGACACGCCGTAGACCCATCCCTGGGGGCTCTTCTAAAACATCCATGTTTTAGAAGATCTCGCGGATGGTCTCCGGTAGCCGTGCCTTCGCATCGACGTTTCGTGTACTTAATTTGGGCCGATGGAGGTGATCAAGGACGGGCGATCTTCAGGACCGCAGGCAGGTTGCGCAGGCGTTTCATTACCCGCGCCAGGTGCACCCGGTTGGAAACTTCGAGCGTCAGAGCGATCACACTGTGCTGGGCATCTTTCTCATCCACGTGGATCTGCTCGATGCTGGCGCCCTCTTCCGTGATGCGTGTGGCCAGGCGTGCGATGATGCCGCGCTCGGACTCCACTTCCACCCGCACATCGCCGAGGAACTCCCCCTTCACATCCGGCGACCAGTTCACCGCCATGATGTTTTCCGGGTGTTCGCGCAGTTCCGCTGCATTGCGGCAGGTATCGCGGTGCACCACCACACCCTTGCCGGAACTGATATGGCCCATGATCGTATCGCCAGGGATCGGGCGGCAGCAGCGGGCGAAGCTGATCATCATGCCCTCCTGGGCATCGATGGTCAGCGGTGAGGAGATATGGCTGGCTTCGGTTTCGGTGGTGCCCGGTGGCACCAGCAGTTTGGCGGCGGAGAACGCAGCGCGGTTACCGAGACCGATTTCTTCCAGCAGGTTGTCGAAGCTCTCACAGCGGGCTTCCTTCACGCCGCGCTGGATCTGGTCTTCCGCCAAGTCAGAAATCTTGAGGTGGAATTTGACCAGTGCCTTCTCCAGCAGCCGCCGGCCCAGCGCGATGGAATCGTGGTGGCGCTGGTGCTTGAGGAAGTGGCGGATGGCACTGCGGGCCTTGGCGGTCACCACAAAATTGAGCCAGTTGGGATTCGGCTGCACATTTTTGCTGGTGAGGATTTCCACCTTCTGGCCGCTTTCCAGCGGCTGTGACAGCGGCGCCAGGCGCTGGTTGATACGCACCGCCACGCAGGAGTTGCCGATATCGGTGTGTACCGAGTAGGCGAAGTCCACCGCGGTGGCACCGGCGGGCAGGTCGATGATCTTGCCCTTGGGGGTGAATACGTAAACCTCGTCCGGGAACAGGTCGATCTTCACGTTTTCGATGAATTCCAGCGAGTCGCCGGCACGCTGTTGCATCTCCAGCAGGCCCTGCACCCAGCGGCGCGCGCGCACCTGGCTGGTGCCGCCGGTGTTGAGCACCTCATCGCCGGAGGACTTGTACAGCCAGTGCGCGGCGATGCCGCTGTTGGCCATCTCGTCCATTTCCTTGGTGCGGATCTGCACCTCGATCGGCACCCCGTGCATACCGAGCAGCACCGTGTGCAATGACTGGTAGCCGTTGGATTTGGGGATGGCGATGTAGTCCTTGAACTCGCTGATGACCGGCTTGTACAGGTTGTGGATAACCCCGAAGGTGCGATAGCAGGTATCCACACTGTCGACGATGATGCGGAAGGCGTAGACGTCCATGATTTCCTTGAACGACTTCTTCTTCGAGCGCATCTTCTGGTAAATGCTGAACAGGTGCTTCTCGCGACCGATCACCAGCGCGTCGATCTTTTCCCGCTCCAGGCGCAGTTCGATCGCGTTCTGGATCTTTTCCAGCAGCTCCTTGCGGTTGCCGCGGGCGGCGACCAACGCCGCGCGCAGACGGCTGGCGCGCAGCGGATAGGTGGCGAAGAAGGCGCGGTCCTCGAACTCGATCCGCACATCGTTCATACCCAGGCGATTGGCGATGGGGGCGTAGATTTCCAGAGTTTCACGGGCGATGCGTGCGCGCTTCTCCGGCTTCAGCGAACCCAGGGTGCGCATGTTGTGCAGGCGGTCGGCGAGCTTCACCAGAATCACACGGATATCGCGCGCCATGGCGAGCGCCATCTTCTGGAAGTTTTCCGCCTGCTTTTCCGCCGGACTGTCGGTTTCGAACTGGGTCAGCTTGGACACACCGTCCACCAGATCCGCCACTTCAACCCCGAACTGCTCTGCCAGCGCGGCCTTGGGAATGCCTGTGTCTTCGATCACGTCGTGCAGCATGGCCGCGGCCAGGCTCTGGGCATCCATGTGCATGCCCGCCAGGATGGTGGCGACGGCGAGGGGATGGGTAATGTAGGGTTCCCCGGAGCGCCTTGTCTGGCCCTCGTGAGCCTGCTCCGCGTAGAAGTAGGCGCGGCGGACAAACTGGATCTGGTCGGGGGGAAGGTAGGATGAGAGGCGATGGGCCAGACTGTCGATCGTATGCAAAGCCGCGCTCGCCTCTTAGATTTCCTGCAAGTCCTGCATCAAAAGGTCGGTATCTGAATTACAGGTCCTGCTCGGACAGGAACACCGGTGCCGGCGGGGCGCGGCGCACGGGCTCTTCTTCCGGCTCGTCGAGGATACTGGCGTCCACGAAGCCCTCTTCGATTTCGCGCAGGGCGATCACGGTGGGCTTGTCGTTTTCCTCCGGTACAAAGGGATCGCGGCCGCCGGTGGCGATCTGGCGGGCGCGCTTGCTGCCGACAATCACCAGCTCAAAGCGGTTGTCTACGTGGTCGAGGCAATCTTCAACGGTAATACGTGCCATAGGTCTTCTGTTCCAGTGTGGGTTCACCCGGGTGGGCGAGATTGGGCAAATTCTGTTGTCTGCCGGCCGGGTTTGGAGACGGGCCCGGACAGATTGGGGGTAGCTATTCTACCGGAGCGCGCGGTGTACGCAAATCGAACAGCGGCACCGCCACCGAAACTGTTTGGGGCTAGAGGCTGCGAAGTAACGATTGCAGAAGCCCGGAGTGCCGTTCCTGCTGCCGCACCAGCCGCAGGCGCTCGGCCACCATGATGGCGCGCAGCTCGGCCAGCGCCGTGGTGAAATCGTCGTTGATGACCAGGTAATCGGTCTCCACATAGTGGGACATCTCGCTGATCGCCTGCGCCATGCGCTTGTCGATCACCGCCTGGTCGTCCTGGCCGCGCCCGGTCAGGCGCTCCAGCAGCGCCTGTTGCGACGGCGGCAGGATGAAAATTCCCACGGTTTCCGGCATCAGCCGGCGTACCTGCGCGGCGCCCTGCCAGTCGATTTCGAGAATCACATCGCGCCCCGAGGCGAGCGTTTCCTCTACCCAGGCCTTGGAGGTGCCGTAGTAGTTCTCGAACACCTGGGCGTGCTCCAGGAACGCCCCCTCTCCGAGCATCGCCACAAAGCCATCGCGGTCCACGAAATGATAGTTGATCCCATCGATCTCACCGGGGCGCATGGGCCGGGTGGTGTGGGACACGGATACGGTGACCTGGGTGTCGGCCTCGATCAGCGCCTTCACGAGACTGGTTTTACCGGCGCCGGATGGCGCGGAGACCGTATAGAGAGTACCTGTGGACACGGCGAACCTTGCTGCAGTGGTGGTAAGTGGGATGGTGGGCGGGGATTATAACGGATGCGAGACAGGCAGTCCCCCGGCCGGTGCTGGGGGGCAAAGGTGTTGGGCTTTTTCGAGCCGCCTGTCACGGGGGGACGGGCGGACCGAAGCCGGCCGGGAGTGCCTGCGGAAACTCAACCCGGACTCAGGGGAAGTTCGGGCTACTGCGGATTCCTAGCGTTAATGACTAACGGAAGTGACTGTATCGTCTTTGCCAGTAAAAACCAACCACCACCACAACGTTACACTGACGATGCAGTAACCGGCGACCGCGGTCCAGATTGCCTGTGGCAACAGTGGTAGCGCGACGGCCAGGGCAATCAGCCTGCCCGTTTCCCAGAAGCGGGTGCGCGCTTCTCCATCCAGAATGCGCCCGTTGATCACCAGCCCCACCACCAGTATCAAAACCAGCAGCGCCGTGGTGCCGTAGTCGAGGGTTTTGCTGTACTGCAGCAATGCCAGTGTGGCGACGGAGTAAACCACATGCTGCGCCAGGGCATACCACCGCAGGCCCCGGGCAATGGCCGGGTCAAAGCGTTGGAAATTGTCCAGGTCGCAACTGGGCACGGGCATCGCCGCCTCCGCGTCCGCGGGGCGGTAGCCGGTGGCCCGGAACCACAGGGTAAGTTTTTCCTTCCAGCTCTTGGTGTATACCGCATCCAGCCACATACGCCGGAAGTGCTGCAGGTTGGCGGCGAGCGGGTCAAAGGTATTGAGCGGCTTGCGCACGCCGTAAATGCAGGGTTCTTCTTCGAGCTCCTCCTGATAGGTGCCGAACAGGCGGTCCCACACAATCAGCACGCCACCGTAGTTGCGGTCCACATACACCTTGTTCTGGGCGTGGTGTACCCGGTGGTTGGAAGGGGTGACCAGAATCCACTCCATCCAGCGCACCTTGGGGAATTTCTGGGTGTGGACCCAGAACTGGTAGATCAGGTCGATGGCGCCGGCGGTGACCAGCAGCTCCCAAGGCATGCCGATCAACAGCAGCGGCAAGTAGAAGATCCATCCCAGCGGCACCAGATCGCTGGACTGCCGCAGCGCGGTGGTGAGGTTGTAGTCCTCGCTCTGGTGGTGCACCAGGTGCTCCGCCCAGAAGATATTGATCTCGTGGCAGATGCGGTGCTTCCAGTAGTAGCAGAAGTCGTAGGCGATCACCGCCAGCACCAGGTGCCAGGGGTTGTCCAGCGACCAGCTGATACCGAGGTTCTGGTAAACCGGTTCCAGCCACTGGTACAGGGGGATGTAGAGCAACACCAGGATGCCCACGCGTACCAGGCCGAGGATGCGGCTCAGAATGCCGGCGGCGAGGCTGCCGATGGCATCGTTCAGGCGATACAGACCCCAGCCGCGCCAGCGGTCCAGAGCCAGTTCGATCAGTACGGCGAGCAGAAAAAATGGAATGGCGGCAGTGACGAGACCCACGGGTACCTCGGAATATGGATTGTGTCGTTATCGTTGTTTTCAGCTGTGGGTAATGTTGCCACAAGCCGCGACGCGAACCATGTCCCGCAGAGACCGGATTCCGAAATCCGTGAGCTTTTCGGAAGCGGTTCCCCATAAAAAAGGCCGGCAAATGCCGGCCAAAACAAGGGGGAAATTACGGATCAGAAATTCCGCAATTCGCGGACCCGATCAGGGTGCGGCCTCAGCCTGCAGAGTAACCCCGGAGTAGGCGCTGTAACCGCGGATGCTGATATACCAGGTCCCCGCCTGCGGGTTGCTGATACTGCAGCTCTCGTTGTTGCCGTAGCGATAGGGGCGACAGTTGTAGTTGCTGGTGGTGGGCTGGGCGCCGTAGCGCACATACAGGTCGCCGTCACCGCTGCCGCCACTCATCAGGACTTCCAGTGCAGACATGCCGCTGTTCACGTCCAGGGTGAAGTGCCGCCAGGAGCCGGAGGAGCCAGAAAGATTGGTCTCGGTCCAGCCGGTGGCGCCGCCACCGCTGCCACCCTCATCGAAGCTGCCAGTCAGGCTCACGCCAGAGAAGCTGCTGTAAGCGCGCAGCATCACATGGTAGGTGCCCGCCTGCACATTACTGATATTGCAGGTTTCGTTGTTGCCGTTCAGGTAGGGTCGACAGTCGTAGCTGCCGGTCGTGGGTTGGCTGCCATAGCGCACGTAAAGGTCCGCGTCGCCGCTGCCGCCAGAGATGCTGAAGCTGAGGTTACTGACACCGGCCGGAACCTCCAGTGTGAAGTACAGGGCCTGGCCGCTGCTGGCGGAGAGACCGGTTTTGGCCACACCGTTGGTCAGCTCGCCGTCACCGGGCTCAGGGTCACCACCGCCACCGCCATTGGCTGCCGCCACTGCCGCCGCGGCATCCACGATGCCGGAACCACACTGGCTGCAGCTACCGGGGAAGCTACGTGCAGTGCTTTTCAGGATCGACTCCACTTCGTTTGGCGTAATACCGCTGTCCACCGCGTACAGCAGTGCCGCCGCGCCGGCGACATGAGGTGCCGCCATACTTGTGCCCTGATAGAAGGCGTAGCTGTCGCTGCCGGGGCCCTGGCTGCCGCTATTGAGCGTAGACAGCACACCGTTGGAGCTCACGGAAGTTTCGCCACCCGGCGCCGCCACATCCACCACGCTGCCGTAGTTGGAGTAGTAGGCGCGGCTGCCGGCGCGGTTGGTGGATGCCACGGAAATCACACCGGAGCAGCTTGCGGGGCTGTAATTACCGGCATTCGCGTTGGAGTTACCCGCCGCCACCACCACGGTAGTGCCGAGGCTGCGCGCAGTGTTGATCGCGTTCTGGGTGGTAGTGTCGCAACTGCCACTGCCGCCGAGGCTCAGGTTCAGCACTTGCGCCGGGTTGGCGTTGGCCGGGACACCACTGACGCTGCCGCCTGCGCCCCAGATGATGCCGTCGGCAATGTCGGAGGTGTAACCACCGCAGCGGCCCAGTACACGGATGGGAACGATCTTCGACTTGTACGCGACGCCTGCCACACCGGTGCCATTGTTGGTTACCGCGGCGATGGTGCCGGCCACGTGCGTGCCGTGCCAGCTGCTGCTGTAGGCCGGTTGCCCGGCACCGCAGGCGCCGGCGGGAGACCAGTCGCCGGGATCGCTGGCGTCACTGTCGCGACCGTTGCCATCCTGGGACACGCTGGTGTCTGAGATCATGTCGTAGCCGGGCAGAATATTGGCGTTCAGGTCGGCGTGCGGGCGGTACCCGGTATCGATGACACCCACCACAACCCCTTCACCCTGGGTCACATCCCAGGCCGCCGGCAGATTCAGGCCTCCAGTGGCTTCAAAGTAGTGCCACTGCTGGTTGTAGTTGGTGTCGTTGGGGACGGCCATGGGCCGCATCAGGCGGTCGGGTTCCGCGTATTCCACCTGCGGGTCTTGTTGCAGGCGGGCAATGATCGCATCGAGCTCCGCTTTGCTGGTGCGCCGTTCCAGCTTCATCAATTGCGCCCCGGTCGCGAGGCGGCGCATGTGCTGGAAGCGGTGGCCGGCGGTTTGCGCCACCCGGTCGATGGCGGTCTGCGACATGGACATCGCATTGGCGCCGGCCATGGTGTTCTTGTATTTCACGATGATGCGATCCGTCACCACCTCGTCCGGTGCAACCGCCATGGCGGACAGCTCGGGCTCCACTGCGTGCGCGGTAAAACTCACACCGAATGTGGCGCTGAACAGAAGCGTTGCGGCGCCGAGCACGGCACCGGGACGCTGTTTCAATAATGCTGAAAATTTCATTGTTGCGAATTTCTCCTTAATTATTTTTATCGACGGAGCTGGATAGAGAGCCGTCGTCAAACACACTGCGGAACTCCTGGGCAGCGGACCTGGAAATCGAGGCCCAATTTTGTTGGGCGTCTGTTTCCGGGCTTTGGTTTAACGAGGAAGTGGGTTGCGCCCACAATCAAAAAACGGGACAACTCTTTGGAATTCGCGCCAAAATTAGGATCTATTTGGTACGATCGTAACCCTTTAGGGATTTTGTGCGATGGGTGTCTCACGCGCTGGCGTGAAAAGCGTTTTCATGTTTGGCAGGCTATTTTCCTGCTATCCGAAAATCGGCAACAGCGATCAGCCACTGGGAAAAACGTTTCTGAAGATGAAAAAGCCGCGACAATTTCGCGGCTTTATGGAAATCAAAAGTCCGAGCACTGCACGCTACGGGTCCAGCAATTTATTTTTCGCTTCAATCCAGCGGCTCATGAATTCTTCGGCTCGATGCTCGGTGCGCCGCAGTATCCGCCCCCAGATATTGCGGTTGCGATGGGCGTCCAGGTCCGCGGCGATACTTTCGAGTCGCTCAATAAATGCGGTGGCGTGTTGTGGGTAGGAAAACCCGGCGGCGAGCGCGCGGGTGCCGGCATTGCGCACCTGATGCCATGCGGATTTGTCCCGGTAGAGATGCGCTACGGTTTCGGCAAACTGATCTGGATCATCGCTCAGGGAATATCCCCAATCGTTTTCCGCAGCCATGGACTCCGCGCCGACGGGCGTTGTAACCGTTGGCGTACCGGAGAGCCAGCCGTCCAGAATTTTCCCCTTCTGCCCGGCACCGAAGCGCAGTGGCGCCAGATTCAGGCGGTACCTTGAAAGCGTGGTAAGCGCATCCTCGGCGCGCCCGATTACCCGGAGCCCGGTGGATGGGGCACTGAGGCGGTGCATGGCGTGATCGGAGTAGGCGCCGTAAATGTGGCATTCCACACCGGGTAGCAACTCATGCAATCGCGGCCAGATTTCCTTGGCAAACCAGGTGGTCGCGTCGCGGTTGGGGGCGTGCTTGAATCCCCCAATCATGACCAGATGCCGGCGCGTGTCGAAGTCGGGTAGCGTATGTGTATCGGGTAGTTCGCGCACCAGAAAAGGCAGATAGTGCAATTGCCAGTCCGGCAGGCAGAAGTGTTGCTTCAGCAACGCCACCTCGACCCGGGAAATCATTATGGTGAGATCACAGCGCGCCATGGCCGCGACCTCGCGCTCGGCGATGGGGTGGAACAGATTCAGGGGTTGTCCACTTTTCAACGCCAAGTGTCGCGCCTCGCGCAGACTGTGAAAATCGCTGGTGTCCAGCAATGTAACGGCGTGGGGGCACTGCTCGCGCACCCGCCAGCCGAACTGCTCCTCCATTACGAAGCGATCGTAGATCACCAGCGAGGGATTCTGTGCGCGCACCCAGTGATCGAAGCTTTCATCGTTGACGGCAATCTGGTGCTCACCGTAACCGGTGCTGGACTGGAATGGTGTGGGTTGGGCTGGACTTGCGATCTCAATCCGGTAACCCGCTTCGGCCAGCAGGTCCAGAATATCCAGTGTGCGTCGTCCTGCGGCTGTGGATGCGGGCTCGGGCCACTGCTTGGCGATAAGCAGTGCGCATTTGGGGGGCGCGTCACGGTACATTGTGCAGTTAGGCTCCGACCTTGGTGCGCCGGCGGTGGCATTGAAAGTCAGCAGTAATGGGTGTGGTAACGGCGCAGATACGAAAAAGACCCGTCGGGCCATTTCAGCTATTGGGAGAGTGCGGTTCGACCGGGGTAATTACCGGATAGGGTGCCAGCTTGCTGGAGAATCGCTTCCTGATGATCCCAACTTCCCGGAGGATCAACTCATAAAGCCTTCTCATATCCTTAGCAGACGTGTTAATTAACACTTCTGCTAATGACTTTGTGTCGCTAGACGTTTTGACCACAAATCCCTATCCCGCTTAGATCTCTCGTAGCAGTAACTTGAGGTCGAGCGAAGTGTACTTTTCGCGTAGGTGCGAGTCAATTTTGAGTATATTAAATTCCGGACGACGATCCCCATCGCGTATTAGCGGATCAAACTTATACTTTGTCTTTAAAGTCGCGTTCTATTCTGTTTGCGGTTTCTCTGGAAGAAAGAAACTTTCTATGAAGCTTTTTTAAGCACTCGCCGGCCCTCGGCGGCCTCTCGCTCCAAGACGAACTCCCACGCTTTTACCGGGTCCCGATATACATACAGGATCAGAACACCGCGGTCCTTGTTGACTGACTGCTCTACGTCTATCTCCGCCCTCGCGCATAATCCGAAAGGGTGCTGTCAAAAACACAGCCAACGGTTGCTGCCGTTATAGTCTGCGAATTGACTGCGAAGCGGGTCAGGGTCAATGTGGACTATTGGTCCAACCTCTCGCGTAAGGCCTCCTATTATCGCCTCCGCCGCTTCCGTCTTGCCTGCACCGGGTGATCGAAGAACTGATCGCTATGCCCAAGGAGCTCAAGGTCGTCACCAAGTGCGGTGAGCAATTGCGCCTGAGTGACGACGAGCAGGCCTTGGTGCTGTCGGAGAATTGGGCAGCGTAAATAGCCGTAATCTCAGGTAATTGGAACATACGTACTTCAAGCTGCGGTTGTAAGGGCTATTTGCATTTCATATCCTCGATCTACTCGCCAAACTCACGTCTGGTCAGACTTCAGAAAACTGTCACGGATGACCTGAACAATGAATCAAGCCGATCGAGCCTTGAGAAAAAACACGATTCGTCATAATTCCCAAGAGCTCTATGCGTTATCACTGGAGGAATTTGATCATGCATTCAAAATCATGGCTGAATCACCTCGATACGTGTCTCAACGATCGACCTGGGAAACTTTGAAGAGCGGGGTGGAAGTTGGTGCGAATTACACGGCGACAGGCAAAGACTTGGGGACGCTAACCAAGCTGTTCGCAGATCTCGGCTTCTCAGGAACCAAGGCTTATATCAAATACTATAAAGGGCGCCCATACGTAATATTCAAGGGAAGTCCCGCATTGCGCAGAATATTCACGGGTACCCGTTATGGGCTTCAAAACGCCAAGGTTGTCCAGATGGGTATCGGTCGTAGTGGTGCTGTTAGTGCCGCGAGAAGTGGCGGCATACTGACCATCGTTCTGGTTAGTGCATTTCGCATCGCGGATTTCATCCTTACCGATCAAATGACGTTGAACCAACTGATTGGTACCTTGGCTACAGACGTCGTGAAAATTGGAATTGCTACCGGCGCCTCAATTATTGCGGCGGTCGGTGCTGCTGCTGTTTTTACGGTAGCAATAGGTCCAACGGTTGCCGCAATTGGGGTGGGGTTGCTGGTGTCTTACGGGCTATCGAAATTGGATGATCACTACGAAATAACCACGAAAGTGATCGCAGCTCTGGATGAGTTGGAGCGGCGGAATAATTCAAAGCTGAAACGTTTACAACAAGATGCTCTCGAAAGGGTGGGCGAATTGGCCGATAGCGTTATCGATTATGCTGTGGATGAAGCAAGGCGTATTCTTATAAACACCGCCAGACACTATCTACCGAGGAGGTTACCGCAATGGTAGATAGAGTCGTGAGCACCGCGACGGTCTCTCGACCGGCTGCAGCCATAATTTTACTGATTTTTTCGGCCGTAGTGGTGACATGTGTTTTGTTACCGACTAAAAGCTTGATTGAGTTGGTGGGCCAGATATCCGCTGGGGCGATTTCAATTCTGATTAACAAGGGTGTTTTCTACCTTTTGGGGGCAGGAGTTGCTCTATCATTCCTGTTGCTGGATGGTGTCTATAACACGTTGATACGACGCCCCATTCCTGCAAAGTTAAAAAAATTAGTGAGCGTAGCGATATTTTCTGGTGTGGGATTAGTGCTGATACTGCCACCGGCTGTGCATTATGTATCCGCATATGTACTTGAGCAGCGGGGATATCGTGTATGTGACTCGGCCTCCAGTCAGTGGCTATTTGTGCGAGATATTGTGTATGCCGCACCGGGTACATGTGACTGAGGGCCGAGTTTAACGCTTGAGGTGGCGAGCGTTGCCGCGTTTATTCGATGTTCTGCACCTGCTCCCGCATCTGCTCGATCAGCACTTTCAATTCCACCGCCGCCTGCGTGGTGTCGGTCACCACAGCCTTTGAAGACAGGGTGTTCGCCTCGCGGTTGAATTCCTGCATCAGGAAATCCAGACGACGGCCTATCGGCCCGCCGTTTTTCAGCACGCGGCGGGTTTCGGTGATGTGGGCGTCGAGGCGGTCGAGTTCTTCGTCCACATCGGCTTTCTGCGCGAGCAGCGCGATCTCCTGCTCGATGCGATCCTTGTCGATTTCTTCCAGCAGTTCCTGCAGACGGGTTTTCAGTTTTTCCCGCTGGTTCTGCAATATTTGTGGCAGCAGTGCGCGTACATGCGTGACCTGTTCGCTGATGCCTTTGATGCGTGTTTCGATAAAGCCCGCCAGTTCCGCACCCTCGCGCTCGCGGTTTTCCACCACCTGAGACAGCGCCTGCTGGAAGCCCTCGAGGATGGCACTGGCCTGTTCCTCCGCGTTGGTTTCCGGCTCCGCAATGACCCCCGGCCACTTGAGTACCTCCAGGGGATTGAGCGGCTGGCTTTCCGGGGCCACCTGTTGCGCGGCCCTGACCAGCTCGTCCACCAGCGCCTGATTAATCTGCAGGCCGGCTACTTCACCGCTGTTGGCTTTCAGGTTGAGCGTCATTTCCACCTTGCCGCGGTTCAGTGTCTTGCGCAGCAGCTCGCGCAGTTTCGGTTCCAGTGCGCGGGCAGCTTCCGGCAGGCGGAAGTGCGGTTCCAGGTAGCGATGGTTGACCGAGCGCATCTCCCACACGGCGGTGCCGGTGGAGTAGTTCACTTCCGCGCGCCCGAAGGCAGTCATACTGCGCACTGTATTGTTGGCCATGTTGCCGTGCTCCGGAAAAGCTGGGTGATGGAAAAAGAGCGGCACAGCATAGCACAGGGTGATTGCCGGATTTGCTGGCTATAATGGCCGGCCGTGAAGGATCCCTTTGGCATCTCTCAAATCCGCTGCGCGTGCGCCTGACGGCATCCGCTCACTACGCTGTTTTGGAGGCGCCGATATTCTCTTACTCAGAAGATGAGGTGTTATATGCAGCGACCGAGCGGCCGCAAACCAGAGCAACTGCGCGATGTGCGCATCACCCGCCACTACACCCGCCACGCGGAGGGTTCGGTATTAGTGGAGTTCGGCGATACCAAGGTGCTCTGCAATGCGTCGGTTGAGGCGGATATCCCGCGGTTCCTGCGCGGCCAGGGCAGCGGTTGGATTACCGCGGAGTACGGCATGTTGCCCCGCTCGACCGGCTCCCGTATGGGGCGTGAGGCAGCGCGTGGCAAGCAGGGAGGACGCACGGTGGAAATCCAGCGTCTTATTGGCCGTTCACTGCGCGCGGCGGTGGATCTGAAGCTGCTGGGTGAACACCAGATCACCCTCGACTGCGATGTAATCCAGGCGGATGGTGGCACCCGCACCGCATCCATCACCGGTGCCTGTGTGGCGCTGGTGGATGCGATCCGTTACATGCAGAGGGAGAAAATGATCTCCACCGATCCGCTGAAAAATATGGTGGCGGCGATTTCCGTGGGCATCTATGACGGCGTACCGGTGCTCGACCTGGATTATCCGGAAGACAGCAACGCCGATACGGACATGAATCTGGTGATGGCCGAAGACGGCGGCATGATCGAGGTGCAGGGCACCGCGGAAGGCGCACCTTTTACCGAACAGCAGTTCGCGGAAATGTTGGCGCTGGGCAAAGCGGGTATTCGCGAGCTGATTGAGCTGCAGAAAAAGGCGCTGGCGGAATAGCCGGCGCGCCCTCTGCTCAAAACAGGCAGGCTTTGCCACCCCGGGTGGTCGGGCGCTGCCTGATTTGTCATAGGCTTCTCTCCAGGTCCACCTACAACCAAAGTAGCGGGAGAGCCGATGAAAAGAGTTTGTCTGGCGTCTGTCTTTGCGGTGCTGGTGAGCGGCACCGGACTCGTCGCCGCACAGGAAGCCGTACACAAAGCCCCTCAGAAATCCACCCCTCACCACCGGCATTACCGCGAGCCGGAGGGCGGCGGTAAACCTTCGCCCAGCGGTCGTGTAGCGCCCCGTCTGCAGAACCTCGGCAAGCATACCTTTCCGGTGAGCTGCGCCTCGGAAAAAGGCCAGCAGTACATCAATCAGGGCGTCAATCTCGCCTACGGTTTCAATCATGCGGAAGCGGGTCGTTCGTTCCGGGAAGCAGAGCGCCTCGACCCGGACTGCGCCATGGCCTATTGGGGGCAGGCGCTGGTGCTCGGGCCGAACATCAATGCGCCGATGGACCCGGAAGCGGAGCCGCAGGCGCGCGAGCTGGTGCTGAAGGCGCAATCCCTGGGTAACCGCGTGAATGCGCGGGAGCGCGCATTGATCGATGCGCTGGCAGCGCGCTATACCGGCGATCCCGACGACCGCAGCAAGGCGGACGCGGCGTATTCAGCGGCCATGGCCGAGGTTGCGCGAAAATTTCCCGACGACCTGGATATTGCCACCCTGTATGCCGAGTCGATGATGGACTTGCGGCCGTGGAACTACTGGATGCGCGATGGGACACCGTATGAAGGCACCGGGGAAATCGTTGCACTGCTGGAAAAGGTCATGGTGCGCAACCCGGAGCACCCCGGTGCCCTGCATCTGTATATCCATCTTGTTGAACCCACCGATACCCCGGAGCGCGCGGAAAAAGCCGCGGATACCCTGCGCGACCTGATGCCCGGGGCCGGACATATCGTGCATATGCCGGCGCATATCTATCAGCGCGTCGGACGCTATGCGGACTCTGCCAGAGCCAATGAGCGCGCCATCGCCGCGGACGAGAACTACATCAGTCAGTGCCGCGCCCAGGGGTTGTACCCCATGGCCTATTACCCGCACAACCTCCATTTCCTGTGGTTTGCCACCACCGCCCAGGGGCGCAGCGCAGCGGCGATAGAAGCTGCGGAAAAGACCGCGGCGCAGGTCAGCGATGAAGCGCTCGCGCAGATGCCGATGCTGGCGGGTTTTCGCGTGATTCCCTACTGGTCACTTGCGCGGTTTGGCCGATGGGATCAGGTGTTGGCGTTGCCGAAGCCGACACAGGATCCATTCCTCACCGGCGCCTGGCACTATGTGCGCGGCCTCGCATTCATCGGCAAGGGGCAACTGGATCGGGCCGAAGCGGAACTCAGGGAGGTGCAGGGCATTGCCGCAAGCCCTGCACTTGAGTACCCGATGTTTTCACCCAACAGCGCCAAACAGATTCTGGCCATCGCGCCCGAAGTACTCGCCGGGGAATTGGCCGCGGCGAGAAAGGACTACGCTACCGCGGTAGGTCATCTGGAGCGGGCGGTGCGCCTGGAGGAAGGACTTGTATATACCGAGCCGAACGAATGGCATTACCCGCCGCGTCTCGCCCTGGGGGCTGTGTTACTGGCGGCGGGGCGCCCGGCGGAGGCGGAAACGGTGTACTGGCAGAACCTGTCGCGCTATCCGGACAACGGCTGGGGCCTGTTCGGGCTTGCCGAAGCGCTGCGCGCTCAGGACAAAACCGATGAGGCGGGGTTGATTGACGGCCGCTTCCAGCGTGCGTGGCGCGATGCGGACATCAAACTCACGGCCTCACGTATGCAATAAGTACGGCAATAAAAAGGGCGCGTCGGTTTCCCGGCGCACCCTGTGTATCCCGTAAAGGCAGCGCTGAAGCTTACACTTCCAGGTCGTAATCCATGATCACCGGCAGGTGGCTGGAGAAATCGACATTCTTGTTGATGGCACCGTATTCGATCTTGTTTTTCAGGGTCTGGGACACGATCTGCATATCGGTACGCCAGCCGTCGCCCTCGCCCACTTTGCCACTCGGCCACCAGGTGAATTCATCGGGATCCTTCACGATACGGCGGAAGGCGTCCACATAGCCGATCTCGTTGAACAACTGGTCCAGCCAGCGCTGCTCGTGGCGCATGAAACCTGGGGTATCCTGATGGTCCTGCCAGTTCTCCACATCGGCGCGGCGGTGCGCCATGCCCCAGTTGCCACAGAAGATGAAATCGCGACGCTTGCGGCTGATCTTGGCCAGGTGTGCCTGCATGTCGTCGAAGAACTGCACTTTTACCTCCAGCGAAGCTTCGTCGGTCGCTACCGGGGCCAGCAGTGAGCCGATACTCAGGCGCTCGAAATCCGCCTGCAGGTAGCGGCCGTACATGTCTACACCGTTGGCAAAGCCCATGCCGTAAATCAGCGCTTTTGGCTGGGCGCGGGTATAAATGGCGACACCGTTTTCGTGAGGGGTGCCGGAATCGAAGAAATAGCTGTAGTAGCCGTCTGGATGGAAGATGGGGTGATCCAGTTCCGGTTCCAGTGAGCGCAGATCCTGCAGACAGATGATGTCCGCATCCTGATCCGCCAACCAGTCGTAGAGTCCGCGCTGTGCCGCCTGGTGCACTCCATCTACGGACAAACTCACTATTCGCATTATTAGCCCCTTACCAGCGGACTGTGTAAAATTGCAGTCGTTATTCGTCTGAACATTCTATGATCGTCGCCCCCAATTTCCGGGGGTTATCCTTCACCTTAGCCAATAGTTATCAAATTGCCATGCAGCAGTACCAGCGCGACTTTATTGAACTGGCCCTGGAGCACGATGTGCTCTGTTTCGGAGATTTTACGCTGAAATCCGGGCGTCAGAGTCCCTACTTCTTCAATGCCGGCCGTTTCCACAGCGGTGCGGCGCTCGCCGCACTGGGCAATGCCTACGCGGAGGCGATCATTGCCTCGGGAGTGGAGTTTGATGTCATTTTCGGGCCGGCCTACAAGGGCATCCCGCTGGGTGCGGTGACCGCGGTGGCACTGGCGCAGAAAGGGGTTGATAAGCCCTTCTGTTACAACCGGAAAGAGGCCAAGGACCACGGCGAGGGCGGAACCTTAGTGGGTGCGCCGCTTAAAGGCAAGGTTTTGATTATCGATGATGTGATTACTGCCGGCACCGCGGTGCGTGAGGTGATGCAAATCATTCATGCCCAGGGCGCCGAGCCCGCCGGTGTGGTGATCGGCCTGAATCGTCAGGAAAAGGCCGGGGAAGACTCCGAACTCTCCGCGATCCAGCAGGTGGAGAAGGAACACAGTATTCCTGTGATCGGCATTGTGGAACTGGACGATATTATTTCCTATCTTAAGTCGCAGGCTGCCAGCGCGGAATTGCTGCAGCGGATTATCGACTACCGCCAGCGTTACGGTGTCAGTTCTGAGGGTTAAGCTCCGGAGCTCGTCATAGGTATAGAGGCGCATGGGCAGACTTTGGTTGGTCGAAAAGTAAACGATGCGCAAGTAATCATGATGAGGCAAGCGTGAAAACCGCAATTGCGCTGGCACTGGCCGGCGCCCTTCTGACACTGGATGTTGGAGCTTCCGAACAGGGGTGGGACGGCAAGAAGCTGTATCGCTATACCAACGAACACGGTGTGCAGGTACTGGATGACCAGGTGCCTCCCCGTTACGTGGCCGGTGGTTACGAGGTGTTGACCCCGACCGGGCGCGTGCTGGAGGTGGTGGAGCCGGAGCTTACCGGCAAACAGCTGGCGGAAAAGGAGCGTCGCGAGGCCCGCGAGGCGGCGGACCTACAGCTGCTCAAGCGCTACAACAGCGTTGCCGACATCGAATCCGCGCGCAAGCGCAAGCTCGCCATCGTACAGCAGGATATGGCGATCCTGCGCTCCAATATCGCCTCCCTGAACCGCCAGATCGAGAGTGAAGAATCCACCGCGGCGCGCACCCAGCGCAACGGCGGTGCGGTGGCACCGGAGCTACTGGAGCGGATCGCGAACCTGCGCCAGGAAATCGGCGTGGTCAGCGAGCGCCTGGCGCTGCGGGAAAAAGAAGCGCTGGCGATCAACAGTGAATTCGATGAAGCGGCCAGCCGCTATCAGGAAATAGCCGGCAAATAAGCCGGCTTTCTATCTCTATCCGTTCTGCGCAGCCAGCGCACTCTCCCGGAAGAAACCAGCAACCAGCACCGGCCACTGCTCTGCCCAGAATTCCGTCGGGCGGCGTTTGAAGCCGCTGCGCACGTACTGGACGATGCGACCTTCCGCACTGGCCAACAGCAGGTTGGCGGCAGCAGTCAGCGGGATGGCGGGGCGCAGCTGCTCGCGCAGCTCCGCTTCGCGCAGGATCTGCTTGAGCTGGGTTTCCAGGCGGTCGAACAGTTGCAGGATGCGGCTGTGCAGGCGCTCGGTCTCGCCGGTGAGGGCGTCGCCGGTGAGCAGGCGGGTGATGCCGGGGTTGCGTTCGCAGAAGGCCAGCACCAGATGCAGGATTTTCTGACAGCGGACAAGCGCGGTGGGCTCGTCCTGCAGGATGATTTTGATACGGCTGAAGATGGTCTCTTCGATGAACTCGATCAGACCTTCAAACATCTTGGACTTGCTGGGGAAGTGGCGGTAGAGCGCCGCTTCGGAGAACCCCACTTCCTTGGCGAGTGCCGCGGTGGTGATACGGGCACCGGGGCTGGCTTCCAGCATGTGGGCCAGGGCCTGCAGTATCTGCTGGCGCCGATTGATTTTTTCGCTGCTCATTAACTGCCTTTACCCGGAGAATTCAGCCGGGACCTGATTTTGTTGTTGTGCCGGATTTGTTTTCATTGCTTGGCGCAGCAGCCACTCCGGGATGGGGCGCGTCAGAAACCCGCGGAAAGTGGCTGCAAACCTGTTAACCGGCGCCAGAATCCTAACGATTCGGCGCCGCGGCATCAATTGTTAGTGACCGTTAACAGTGGGTTTGTGACTGGGGTCACGCGTTTTCCTGTGCCTTGTTATTGGTGATCAGGGTGCCGACGCCACTGTCGGTGAAGATCTCCAGCAGTACCGCGTGGGGTACACGACCGTCGATGATGTGGGCGGAGGTGACGCCACCCTTGACCGCATCCAGCGCGCAGGCAATCTTCGGCAGCATACCGCCGTAGATGGTGCCATCGGCAATCAGGCCATCCACTTCCAGGGTGGAGAGGCCGGTGAGTACCTTGCCATCCTTGTTCTGCAGGCCCGCCACGTTGGTGAGCAGCATCAGTTTTTCCGCCTTCAAATACTCGGCGATCTTGCCCGCCACCAGGTCGGCATTGATGTTGTAGGACTCGCCCTGCTTGCCCACGCCGATAGGGGCAATCACCGGGATGAAATCGCTGTTGATCAGCATCTCGATCACGTCGGTGTTGACACTTTCCACCTCACCCACGTGGCCGATGTCGATGATTTCGGAGGCGTGCAGACCGGCGGATTCTTCCTGGCGACGCAGCTTCCTGGCACGGATCAGCAGGCCGTCCTTGCCGGTGACGCCCACGGCGCGACCGCCGTTCTTGTTGATCAGGTTGACAATCTGCTTGTTCACGGTGCCGCCGAGCACCATTTCCACTACGTCCATGGTCTGGCTGTCGGTGACACGCATACCGTCGACGAAACGGGACTCAATGCTGAGTTTGTTCAGCAGGTCACCGATCTGAGGGCCGCCGCCGTGGACCACCACCGGGTTCATACCCACCAGTTTCATCAGGATCACGTCGCGGGCGAAGCTGTTTTGCAGCTCCTCGTCCACCATGGCATTGCCACCGAACTTGACCACCACGGTCTTACCGATAAAGCGCTGGATGTAGGGCAGCGCCTCGTTGAGCACCTGCGCGACGCGCAGGGCGGATTTCTGATCCAGAGACATAGCGTTTTCCTTACTGCATGAGCGGGAGGATCAGCCCGGTAACACCTTCGGATGTACCTAGGGTAGTGCCAGGGCGGGATCGAGTTTTTGGAGCTGTGCGGCCACCTGAGCGCGGATGCGTGCCAGTGCCGCCTCGTTGTCGGCCTCGAAGCGCAGGGTCAGTGCCGCCGTGGTGTTGGAGGCGCGCACCAGGCCCCAGCCATCGGCGAATTCTATGCGCAGACCGTCGATGGTGTTGAGGTCCGCGTCGGCAAATTTCGCTTCTTTACGCAGGCGCTCGATAAGCGCGAATTTAGCACTTTCCGGCACCGGCAGCAGGATTTCCGGGGTGTTGACCATCTGCGGCAGGGAATCGAGCAGTTCATCCAGGCTCTGCTCGCGCAGGGCCATGATCTCGAGGATGCGTGCGGCGGCGTAGATGCCGTCATCAAACCCGTACCAGCGGTCCTTGATAAAAATGTGCCCGGAGAGCTCGCCGCCGAGCAGCGCGCCGGTTTCCAGCATTTTGGTCTTCATCGGTGCGTGGCCGGTTTTCCACATAACCGGGCGGCCGCCGTACTGGGTGACCAGGTTGGCGAGTGCACGCGAACTCTTCACGTCGAATACGATATCCGACCCCGGGTTGCGCGCGAGAATATCCCGCGCCAGCAGCATGACAAGCTGGTCCGCCCACACGATGCGCCCGCTGCCGGTGACCAGCGTGACGCGATCCCCGTCGCCATCCAGGGCGATACCGAGATCGGCGCGCTCCGTTTTCACCACCCCAATCAGGTCCTGCAGATTTTCCGGGCGCGACGGATCCGGTGCGTGGTTGGGGAAATTACCGTCCACCTCGCAGTAGAGGGTTTCCACCTCACAGCCCAGCTGTTCGAACAGCTGCGGCGCCAGTTCTGAAGTGGCGCCATTGCCGGCGTCGATGACGATGCGCGGTTGCCCCGCCAGCGCCACGTCGTTGAAAATCTCGTCGATGTACAGGCCGTTCACATCCTGGAAGTTGTGGTTGCCGCGGCTGTTGGCAAACTGGATGGTCTGCATCATGGCGTGCAGTTCCCGCAGTTTTTCTTCCGCCAGCGGGCGACCGTTCATCACGATTTTGAAGCCGTTGTATTCCGCCGGGTTGTGGCTTGCGGTCACCATTACTCCGCTGCTGGCATTCTTGCTGCGGGCACAGGCGAAATAGAGCAGTGGTGACGGTACCAGGCCGAGGTCCACGGTGTCGCAGCCGCTTTCCAGAATTCCCTCGATCAGGCAGTCGCGCAGCAGCTCGCTGCTGTTGCGGCCATCGCGGCCTACCAGCAATACGTCCTCACCGGACTGTTTGGCGATGCTGCCGAGCGCGCGACCCAACTGATAGGCGAAGGGCTCATTGATTTCCTCGCCGGCGATACCGCGGATATCGTAGGCACGGAACACGTGGGCGGGAATTTCTGTGCTCGGGGTGCGCATCAGCTCACCGCGGTCGGGTTCCTCTGCCTGCGCAGCCGCCGGTGCCGGTGCGGCGGCGACTGCGGTACTGACCTGCTCCACGATGGCGGGCGGTTTCTGCAGCTCTTCCTTGCGCAGTCCCTTTTTCACCGGTGTGCGACCGCTGCGCGCAGATTTCTCCCACGGCGCCGCGCCGCCTTCTGCGGGCATCAGTTTCCACAATACCAACAGACTGCCCAGCAGCCCCAACAAAGCGATGCCGTAAACCAGACCGGGAGGAATGCTGTGATCGGCGGCGAATGCAGTTGATGGAGTAAAAGTGATTTTCAGGTAGGTGCCGGGAACCGAGGCACCAGCGCCGCCACGCGGTGTATCCCCGGTCTGGGATGGCGAGTTCCACAGCGGCCGCGCCGGGCCGTCAGGGAACTGCTGATTGATCTGGATGCTGCCACTGCTCTGGTCGAGCTGGCTGAGTGCCCGCTCGAACACGCCGAAGGGCTGGCTCATCAGCAGTGTGCCATCGGCCTCTGCGCGCGCGCTGTAGAGTTGCCACTGGTTCTGGTCATCGCGCAGGAATTCCGGTTTTGGATTACCCTCTTCGCGGCTGCGCTTCAGCAGGTCCACCAGGGCGAAATTGAGCGGTGGTTGCCCTGCACCCACGTGCAACTGCTCCGGGGTGAAAAACTGCAGGGAGGTCTGGTTGAGGCCGGTGACGCTGGTCGTCGATTTCTGCGGAGATTTCAGCCCGCGCAGTTGTTGCTGGCGCTGGGCGAAAAACTGCTGCAGTTGCAGTGCGTGTGCATCAGCGACTCGCTGTGCAGCGGTATTTACACTGTCGGCATTGTGCCTCTCGACCACTTTGGTCACCAGCAGGTGGCTGCCGCCCAGCCATACTGCCGCGGCGAGTAGCGCGGGCAGCGTGAGGCCGCTGTGCCACAGCGGTTTCTTTGCAGTTTGATTGTGTGAAGCCACGACGGTTTTACGTCTCCCCAACCTTTCCGGATCAGTACCCTGACCGGTTCAGGAACCCCTGAAGCGTGAATGTTGTTGTGTTTTACCGCTTGTATTTAATGTGCCGGGAACGCCCTGGCCGCAATCCGCGCAATCAGTTCACCGGCGAGTTCGGTTTTCAGCGCCGCCGGCAGCGGCTGGCGACCGCTGCGGTCGATCAGGATCACTTCATTGCGGTCGCTGTTGAAGCCTCCCGCCGGGTCGCTCACATCATTGGCGACGATCATGTCGAGACGCTTGCGCGCGAGCTTGCCCTCGGCGTGCTCGACCACTTTTTCCGTCTCCGCGGCAAACCCCACCACGAACGGACGTTTGTCGGTGCGCGCGGCGATGGTGGCGACGATGTCCGGGTTTTTCACCAGCTGCAGTACGTCGTGGTCGTCGCCCTCGCTCTTTTTGATTTTCTGCGAAGACACCACTTCGGGGCGGAAATCCACCACCGCGGCGGCGGCGATAAACAGGTCGCAGTCATCCGCCGCGTGCTCCGCGGCGGCGAGCATCTCGTCGGTGCTGACCACGTCCACCCGGTGCACCCCGGCAGGTGTTTCCAGGCGCACCGGGCCGGCGATCAGCGTGACCTCGGCACCCGCACGGGCGGCGGCGGCAGCGATGGCGAAACCCATTTTCCCCGAGCTGTGATTGCTGAGATAGCGCACCGGATCCAGGGCCTCGCGGGTGGGGCCGGCGGTGATGGTCACTTTTTTCCCGGCGAGCACCTGTTCCGGCGCAAGGTGGGCGATCAGCCCGTCGACGATTGCCAGCGGCTCCAGCATGCGCCCGGGGCCCACGTCGCCACAGGCCTGGCTGCCGGCGTCCGGTCCCAGCAGGGTAACGCCGCGGCGTTGTAACGTCTGCACATTGTTCTGGGTGGCGGGATGGCGCCACATGGCCTGGTTCATGGCGGGGGCGAGCACCAGGGGGGCCTCGCTGGCGAGGCACAGGGTGGTGAGCAGGTCGTCGGCCATGCCGGTGGCGAGTTTTGCCATCACACTGGCGCTCGCCGGAGCAATCAGGATCACGTCCGCCCACTTGGCCAGCTCGATATGTCCCATGGCGGCTTCGGCGGCCGGATCCAGCAGGTCGGTGTGCACCGGGTTGCCGGAGAGCGCCTGGAAGGTAAGCGGGCGCACGAACTCCAGGGCACCGGCGGTCATGACCACGCGCACGGTGGCGCCGCGATCCTGGAGCCTGCGTACCAGATCGGCGCTTTTGTAGGCGGCGATGCCGCCGGTGACGCCAAGCAGTATCCGTTTGTCGGTCAGAGAGGGCATATTCGGTGGTTCCGGAACTCTGAGAACGCGTAAGATTACCATTTTAGCGCCCGAGGCCATATGGCCCATTGGGTGTGCACCCGGGCTCGCAATGGAAGTGAGCGATTACTGTTTCCAGGGAGGGGAGGGATGGCGATTACGGACTGGCCGGCGGAGGAGCGTCCGCGGGAGAAGCTGCTGGCGCGCGGCGCGGAGGCGCTGTCGGATGCGGAATTGCTGGCGATTTTCCTGCGCACGGGGTTGCCGGGGGTGTCGGCGGTGGATCTGGCGCGGCAGCTGCTCTCGGACTTTGGCGGGCTGCGGCCTTTATTGGAGGCGGATCGCAAGGCGTTCTGTGCCGGCAAGGGGCTTGGGGATGCGAAGTTTGTGCAGTTGCAGGCGGTGCTGGAGATGGGCCGCCGTCATCTGGCGGAAAGCCTCAAGCGTTCGGATGCGCTGACGAGTCCGCAGGCGGTGCGTGACTATTTATCCGCGCAGCTGCGGCATCGCACCCGGGAGGTATTCTGCTGTCTGTTTCTGGACAGTCAGCACCGGGTGATTGCGTATGAAGAGCTGTTTGAGGGCACCCTGAATGCGGCGAGCGTGTACCCCCGGGAGGTGGTGCAAGCGGCGCTGGCCAAGGGGGCTGCGGCGGTCATTCTGGCGCACAACCATCCTTCGGGGGTGAGTGAGCCCAGTCAGGCTGACATTCATATTACGCAGCGGTTGAAGGATGCGCTGGCGTTGGTGGATATCCGGGTGCTGGACCATCTGATTGTCGGTGAGGGGGGAGGATGCTCTTTTGCTGAGCGAGGTCTCATTTAACCCCCGGAGTCCCTTGCGCTGAACTTCGTAGGTCGCATTGTGGCGGCCAAGTGCCGGGGGCGGGTTTTCGAAATCACTGTGAACCCATCCCTGGGCGCTCCGGCGGCGACTTCCTGTCGCCGACGGTTTCGAAAACCCGCCCCCGGCACTCGACCTTCGCGTCACGTCACGCGCTTCGAAGCTTCTGAGGCTAGCTCGTTATTGGATCTCGGCGCCCAGTGGCCATTCAGACAGCAAAAAGATTGATCAAAACTTGCCCCCCATAGGGTGTTCTGGTATAAAACGCCGCTCTTTGCGGCCGGGCCAGATTCTGTACAGATCCCGCGGACCGCTGGATAACGAATTTAGTCCCTGCCCCGCCCCAGTGCAGAGGGCACGAGAGTTTTAAAGAGGCCAATCAGATGTCCAAGGTATGTCAGGTAACCGGTAAGCGCCCGGTAACCGGAAACAACGTTTCTCACGCCAAAAACCGCACCAAGCGTCGCTTCGTGCCGAACCTGCAGTCCCACCGTTTCTGGGTGGAAGCAGAGAAGCGCTTCGTTAAACTGCGTGTATCCACTAAAGGCATGCGCATTATCGATAAGAAAGGTATCGATAGCGTCCTGGCCGAGCTGCGCGCGCGCGGCGAAAAAGTTTAATTGCTGTCCTGACAGCAGATTGGAGATAGAGCAATGCGTGACAAGATTCGTCTGAATTCCAGCGCCGGCACCGGCCACTTCTACACCACCGACAAGAACAAGCGCAACATGCCTGAGAAAATGGAGATCAAAAAGTACGATCCCGTTGTTCGCAAGCACGTTGTATACAAGGAAGGCAAAATCAAGTAATTGATTGCCGTCCTGTTCGCGAAAAAGCCCGGTTTTCCGGGCTTTTTTGTGCCTGTTCGAAGCGCCACACTCCAATGCGAAGGCTTCGATAGCGGAGCCGCCACAGAACCAACTAGTGGCAACCCCCGGTACCCAGTCAATGCCCGAGTTACCAGAAGTAGAAACCACCAAACGTGGCCTGGCTCCCCATCTGGAGGGTCGCAGGGTGAAGCTGTGCGAAATCCGCCAGCACAGCCTGCGCTGGCCGGTGGATGTGGATTTCGCCGAGAAAATCAAAGGCGCCCGCATCGAGCATCTCGAGCGTCGCGCCAAATACCTGCTGGTGCAGACCGACAGGGGTATGGCCATCTGGCACCTGGGTATGTCCGGCAGCCTGCGCATCGTCGATGGCAATCTGCTGCCACAGAAGCACGACCACATCGACTGGCTGCTCGACAGTGGCCAGCGCCTGCGCTTCCACGATCCCCGCCGCTTTGGTGCCCTGTTGTGGACCACTGAGGCCATCGCCGGCCACGAGCTTATCGCCCACCTCGGCCCCGAGCCGCTGAGCGACGACTTCCACGGAGATTACCTGTTCAGCCGGTCCCGCGGCCGCAAGGCCCCGGTAAAGAGCTTCATCATGGACGGCCGCATCGTCGTCGGCGTCGGCAATATTTATGCGAGCGAGGCTCTGTTCATGGCCGGTATCCGCCCGCAGACGCCCGCAGGCAAAATTACCCGCACCCGCTACGAGCGTCTGGTCGAAGCGATCAAGACGGTACTGGCCGCCGCCATCGAACAGGGCGGCACTACCCTCAAGGATTTCGTCGGCGGCGACGGCAAACCCGGCTACTTCGCGCAGCAACTGAATGCCTACGGCCGCGCCGGCCTGCCCTGCCCCCGCTGCCCCGGCACCATCCGCGAACAGATCATCGGCCAGCGCAACACTTTCTTCTGCCCCCGCTGCCAACGCTGATTGGGAACCTGTTCGTCACAACCCTGAGTTTGAGCCGTTGTCCCATCCGGCTCTCGCCAATGATTATGATATTGCCTTTCCTGGCCGCACTCGTTTCCGCCTGGTTTAGCTGCCGCGGTGACAAGAGGCGGTTGGGTATCTCCGAAATCAGACGGGTGAGGTCAGTTTGAGGCCCGCGATGCCGGCCACGATCAGCCCGATACAGAGTATGCGGGGCAACGCGGTGGATTCGGCAAACAGCACGATGCCGAGAATGGCCGTGCCCACCGCGCCGATGCCCGTCCATACCGCGTAGCCGGTACCGACCGGTATGGTCTTCAATGCCTGCGCAAGACAGTAAAAACTCGCGATCATGGTGATGATCGTGAGCAGGCTCGGCAGGGGTTTACTGAACCCTTCGGTGTACTTGAGGCCGATGGCCCAGCCCACTTCCAGTAGGCCGGCAATGAGTAAAAGAAACCAGGGGTTGATCATAACCATTTACCTTGTTTAACGCCCGGCAGCGCTGCCTTCGCGGCGGGTGTCCGCGCCGCCGTGCAGTTTGCCGTCCATCAGTGCGATCGCGTGGATGCCGCTGTTCAACTCCTTGCGCACAACCTTGTGGCCGAGGGTTTCCAGTTTGCTCAATTCGGCATCGGAAAGCGCTTCGGGCTCCACTTCCACCTGGAAGCCGATCGCGGTGATATTGCCGGCGTGGATAGCTTCCGCGATGGGCATCCCCTTGGCCAGGTGATACAGGATGGTGCGCGCCGTGTAGTCGATGATGCGCGAACCCCCGGGTGATCCCACCAGCAGACGCAGGCTGCCATCGGCGTTGAATACGATGGTGGGAGACATGGAGGAGCGTGGACGCTTGCCGGGTTCGATACGGTTCGCCACTTTTTGCTTTTCGGTATTGGTGGGCACGAAGGAAAAATCCGTGAGCTGGTTGTTGAGCAGGAATCCCTTCACCAGTAATCGCGAGCCGAAGCCGGTTTCGATGCTGGTGGTCATGCTCACGCCGTTACCGTACTGGTCGACGATGGACAGGTGGCTGGTATTCGGCAGCTCCGGCGACTGCGCTACCTGGCGTTTGTGAGCAAAACCAGCCGGGTCACCGGCAGTTGCCGGTTGCGCCTTTGAGGGGTTGATCTGCTTCGCGCGCGCGGCGAGATAGTCTGCGGCGACCATCGCTCCGCTTGGCACGTCCACGAAATCCGGGTCGGCGGAGTAGGTATTGCGGTCGGCGAAGGCAAGTTCAGAAGCTTCCACAAACAGGTGGGTGAGCGCGGCGCTGCCCACATCAAACTTGTCCAGCGGGAAATACTGCAACATACCCAGCAGTGCGCCGACCGTGGTGCCACCGGAAGACGGCGCCGCCGCACCGCAAACTTCATAGGTGAGGAAGGCACTGCACACTGGTTCGCGCACCTTGGCGCGGTAGCTGGCCATATCCTCGCGGGTCATCAGGCCCGGATTTTCCGGGTCGTTGCGCACCGCGTCCACGATGGCCTCGGCAATGTCTCCGTCATAAAACGGCTGTACACCCTTTTCCGCCAGTTGCCGCAGCGTCGCCGCGTATTCCGGATTTTTCAGCAGATAGCCAACTGGCAGCGGCTTGCCATCCTTATCAAACAGGTATGCGCGAATCGCCGGGCGCACCGCCACCCGCGGCATCTGCACCAGCAGTTGATGCAGCCGGGGGGAAACTTCAAAGCCTTGCTCGGCGAGTTGAATCGCCGGTTGGAGCAGGTCTTTCCACGGCAGCCTGCCATCGCGCTGGTGCGCGAGCGCGAGCATGCGCATGACACCCGGCACACCCACGGAATACCCGCCGATCACGGCGTCGAGAAAACCGCGGGGCTGGCCGTCGCGGATGAAATAGTCTTCATCCACGGCCATGGGCGCCGTTTCACGACCGTCGTAGGAGAAGAGCTTTTTCTGGTCGGCGCGGTAGCTCAGCATGAACGCGCCACCTCCGATACCGGAGGACTGCGGCTCCACCAGCCCGAGCACCAGTTGCGCGGCGATTGCCGCGTCCACGGCAGTGCCGCCTTTCGCCAGCATCTGTTCCGCGGCGACAGAGGCGTGGGGGTTGGCGGTGACCGCCATATATTGGCTGGCGACCGCGGACTTGATCTCGCTGCGCCCGGTGGCAATTTCCGGCTGTACTTCCTGCGCGCGCTGGGGCGATGCGAGGACCGCTGCCGAGAAAAGAGTGGTGGTGGCGGAAAAGAGGAATGCGGAGAGCGAGAGGGGCAGATTTCTGTTCACTGGGCGATCCGGAGTTGTTGATCCGCTGACGCTTGCGCGGGATCGCCCGAGTGTATCAGACCTGACTCTAATGGCACCCAGGTCCGGGTGTTAACCCGTGATCACGGTGCCTGGCGGTTGTACTTTTCCTGCAGGGCTTTCTGTACACCGGGCGGAACAAATTTGGTGACGTCGCCACCGAGAGAGGCAATCTCGCGCACCAGGGAGGAGGAAATGTAAGAGAGGTGTTCGGCCGGGGTAAGGAACAGGCTTTCCATCTGCGGCGCCAGTTGGCGGTTCATGTTGGCGAGCTGGAATTCGTATTCGAAGTCGGATACCGCGCGCAGACCGCGCACCACGCCATTGGCGTCCAGCTGACGCACCAGGTCCGCAAGCAGAATGTCAAAGCCGATCACCTCGATGTTCTTTAGGTGTGCCAGCTCCTGCTGCGCCAGTTCCACGCGCTCGTCGAGGGTGAACAGGGGGTTTTTGCGGGTGCTGGCGGCAACGGCGACCACCACGTGATCGAACAGGCGGCAGGCCCGCTCCACCAGGTCCATATGACCGTTGGTGATGGGATCGAAGGTACCCGGGTAAACCACTTTTTTCATAAGCCAAATCGTCTTGCCGGCCAGGGGGACGCGCATCTTAAACAATTTAGCCCTTTCCCTCAAAAAGTCCCGGAATGCACGGGCAGTGCGTGGGGAATCAGACGGAAAACAGGCGCATGCATACCTGTCCGGCCTGCTTTTCCTTTTCCAGCTGCCAGCCCGGCGGCGTCGGGATGAGGGTGTCCCGCGGGGACTCCACATACACCAGTGTGCCGGGTCCGATGCGGCCGCTGTCGACGAGGCACTGTATGGTGCTGGCCCACAGGTCGCCGGCAAACGGGGGATCGATGAACACCAGATCCCAGGTATCGCCGGGCTGGGTCAGCACGACCTCCGCCGGGCAGTTGTGCACCTGTGCGCCCTCCGCGTTGAGCAGGTCCAGTTGCTGGCGCAACATCTGTGCCGCGCCGCGATCGAGCTCGACAAAATCCACCGCTGCCGCGCCGCGGCTCAGGGCCTCCAGTCCGAGTGCGCCGGACCCGGCGAACAGGTCCAGGCAGCGGGCACCGGGCAGGTGGAACTGCAGCCAGTTGAACAGTGTCTCCCGCAACCGGTCGCCCGTGGGGCGCAGTCCCTCGATCGGCGCGAAGGCCACTTTGCGCCCGCGCCAGCGCCCGCCGATGATGCGCAGCTGGGATATGGCGCTGGTGCCGGATCGGGACTTCGTATGTGGGGTTTTTTTGGGCATCGGACTCGGATCTTTACTGCAGAAAAATTGGGCGGGGGTATGACTGTGTGTTAAATGGTCAGCGGTGCTAAGATTACCGCCTTTCCGCGGCCGGCTGCCAGTCGGCACCCGCCAGTCACTGATTTCCTGTCGAAGAATCCACACGCGATGATTTTTGATTTTCTGCGCAAGAAGAAGCCCGAGGGCGAATCCGGCGATAACGAATCCACCCAGGTGGGTGCCGCCAGTCCTCTGGTGGGCGAGCCCGTATTTGAGATCCCGGACAATCTGAAGGCGGCGCCCGTCGAGTCTGAGGCGGTTCAGGAACCCGCTGTTGCCGTGGAGGCGGTGGAAGAAAAACTCTCCGTGGAAGAGGCGCCGGAGGCGACCTTCGACCCGGCTACACCAGAGCCCGCGCCGCTTGTTGTGGCAGAAGAGCCTGTGCCGCAGCAGCCGGTCACTCAGGAAAAGCCGAAAAAAGAAGGTTTCTTTGCTCGCATCCGTCGTGGTCTCGCGCGCACCAGCAGTCAGTTTGCCGAGGGCATGGGCAACCTGTTTCTCGGCGCCAAGGAAATCGATGAAGACCTGATGGAGGAGCTGGAGACCCAGCTGCTGATGGCGGATGTGGGCGTGGATGCCACCACCGAGATCATCGACCGCCTCACCGAGCGCGTCTCTCGCCGTGAGCTGTCCAACGGCGAAGCGCTGTATGCCGCGCTGCAGGAAGAGCTGGCGAGCCTTCTGGACCGGGTCGAGGCGCCGCTCGTTATCGACGAGGCCAAACAGCCGTTCGTGATTCTGGTGGTGGGCGTCAATGGTGTTGGCAAGACCACCACCATCGGCAAGCTTGCGCACCGCTACCTGAACGAGGGCAAGTCCGTGATGCTGGCCGCCGGTGATACTTTCCGCGCAGCGGCGGTGGAGCAGCTGCAGGTGTGGGGGCAGCGTCACAATGTACCGGTGGTGGCGCAGCACACTGGCGCCGATAGTGCGTCCGTCATCTTTGATGCGATACAGTCCGCCAAATCCCGCGGCGTGGATGTGGTGATCGCCGATACTGCCGGCCGCCTGCACAACAAGTCCAACCTGATGGAAGAGCTTTCAAAGGTGCGTCGGGTGATGGGCAAACTGGATGCGTCCGCGCCCCACGAGGTACTGCTGGTGCTGGATGCGGGCACTGGACAGAATGCCATTTCCCAGGCGGAGACCTTCAAGAATGCCGCCGGGGTTACCGGTCTGGTACTGACCAAGCTGGACGGCACCGCCAAGGGTGGGGTGATTTTCGCGCTGGCACAGAAGCTGGGGATTCCGGTACGCTTTATCGGCGTCGGCGAGCAGTCGGAAGACCTGCAGCCGTTTGTGGCGAAGGACTTTGTCGCCGCGCTGTTTAACCGGGCTCAGGGCTGATTGCAGCGAACAAAAAAATTGCACAGAACATGTTGGGTGGCGGCGCTGCTACCGGGTACGGCCTTGTGAGACACGCCGTGAACCCATCCCTGGGGGCTCTTCCGCGAGGTCCCTCTCGCGGAAGGTCTCACAAGGCCGTACCCGGCATCAGCGCCTTCGCGTCGAGCTGATCACTTCGATCAGAGTTCGAAGAATCAAAGAACAACAAAAACGCGCTCATGATCCAATTCGATAACGTCAACAAACGCTATGAGTCCGGGCAGGACGCGCTTGGGCGCGTGAGCCTGGAAATCGAGCGCGCGGAAATGGTGTTTCTAACCGGTCACTCCGGTGCCGGCAAGAGCACTTTGCTCAAGCTCCTCACCGCCATCGAGCGGCCCACCCGCGGCAATGTCATTGTCGGTGGACAGAATCTCAACCGGCTGCGCAACAGCCAGATCCCCTACTACCGCCGGAATCTCGGCATCGTGTTCCAGAATCACCAGCTGCTGTTCGACCGCAGTGTGTTCGACAACGTTGCCCTGCCGCTGTCGGTTTCCGGTTGCAGCAAGCGCGAGGTCGGGCGCCGGGTGCGTGCGGCGCTGGACAAGGTGGGTTTGCTGCACAAGGAAAACCAGAACCCTATCGTGCTCTCCGGGGGCGAGCAGCAGCGGGTGGGTATTGCCCGCGCGGTGGTGAACAAGCCTGCGGTGCTGGTGGCGGACGAACCCACCGGTAACCTGGATCCGAAGCTGTCGGAGGAGATCATGGGGCTGTTTCGCGATTTCAATGCGGTGGGCACTACGGTGCTGATCGCGAGCCACGATCTCGAACTGATCGCGCGCATGAGACAGCGCGTCCTCACCCTGCAGCAGGGGCAACTGATTTACGACGGATACCCGAGCCGTGAACCAGCGTATTAATTCTCCCTCACGAGCCTCTCAGGCCCAGGCGGAGCGCCCGCGCGCTGCCGGCGCGGTGACCGCGCGCACCAGTGGCGGTGATCGCCTGCGCAGCTGGTTGGGGCATCACAAAGAGATGTGGCATGAATCCTGGGTGCGTTTTTTCGCGTCGCCCATGTCCAGCGGTATGACCGCGCTGGTGATTGCGATCGCGCTCGCGCTGCCGGCGGCCCTGCAGCTGGGGCTCACCAATTTTCAGCGCGCGGTGGCGGGCTGGGACGGGCAGCCGCAGATTTCGGTATTCCTGCATAAGGGCGCGAAGGACGAGGCGGTGTCCGGTTGGACCGACAGGCTGCGCGCAGACCCGCTGGTGGCGGAGGTGACCTACATTTCACCGGAGCAGGCGCTGGCAGAGTTCCAGCAGGCGTCGGGATTGGGGGATGCGCTCGCCGGTATGGAGAGCAATCCGCTGCCGGCGGTGTTGCTGGTGCGTCCATCCGGTGCCGAAAGTGTGGCGCTGGAGGCGTTGGCGGCGCGCCTGCGGGAGAGTGCGCTGACAGACTCGGTGGTACTGGATATGGCCTGGGTACAGCGGCTGGCGCAGCTCACCGAGCTTGGCAGGCGCATGAGCCTGGGGCTGGCTTTTTTGCTGGCGCTGGGGGTGCTGCTGGTGGTGGTGAACAGTATCCGTCTGCATATCGAGAGCCGCCGGGAGGAGATTCTGGTGGTGAAGCTGGTGGGCGGTACGGATGCGTTTGTGCGCCGGCCTTTCCTGTATACGGGGCTGGTTTATGGCCTGGTCGGAGGGCTGATTGCCTGGCTGTTGGTGAGTGTCGGGGTCTGGTTGCTGGCGGGGCCGGTGAGTGGGCTGGCGGGCTCGTACGGCAGCAGTTTCCAGCTTGATGGACCGGGAGTCACCTATCTGCTGGGACTGGCCGGTGGCGCGGCGCTGCTCGGGCTGACCGGGGCGTGGCTGGCGGTGGCGCGGCATATCTCGGCCATTCAGCCCCGATAGACCGTCTCCGTGCGTATCCCTGTAAAGACGAATAACTGCGTCGACCCGGTGGTCAGTCAAGTTTCGTAAAGCCCGGAACTTCCCCTGTGGATAACTGCTCTAACCCAACGGAAATCAAGGCTTGGCGCGGTTTGCAGGCGGCTCCCAAACGGGGTTCCATTTCCGCCTGTGGGTGCTAAACTGTGGCCAACTTTGCACGTCCGGTGCCGCTTTGAGGCTGATGCAGCCAAGGGCCGGGGGGGGCAAGCCGCCGCAAACTACTGGTCCCGGTAAGAAACAGTCCGGGCAGCAAGTGCCAAGCGGGGCAACTGCCACGAGCAGTAACAAGAGTTACGAGGAGAATCCTGAATGGGAACCAGTCTGCAGCCGATCCATACCCTGTCTCCGGGCGGTAATCTGAACGCCTATATCCAGACAGTCAGCGGCTTTGAAGTACTGTCCGCCGAGGAAGAAAAGAAGCTCGCGGAAGATCTCTACTACAACAATGACCTGGAAGCTGCCCGCCAGCTGGTCATGTCTCACCTGCGCTTCGTTGTGCACATCGCCAAGTCCTACTCCGGATACGGTCTGAACCAGGGCGACCTGATTCAGGAGGGCAATGTGGGCCTGATGAAGGCGGTGAAGCGTTTCAACCCCGAGAAGGGGGTACGTCTGGTGTCCTTCGCGGTGCACTGGATCAAGGCGGAGATTCACGAGTTCATCCTGCGCAACTGGCGCATCGTCAAGATCGCGACCACCAAGGCGCAGCGCAAGCTGTTCTTCAATCTGCGCGGTCACAAGAAGTCGCTGGCCTGGCTGACCAATGAGGAAGCCAAGCGGGTGGCGGAAGAATTGAATGTGGACGTGGCGCACGTGCACGATATGGAAGGCCGTCTCGCGGCCCACGATGCGGCGTTCGATGCCGGTGTGGACGATGATGACGATTCCGCCTGGCAGGCACCGGCCCATTACCTGGAGGACCGCCGCTATGATCCGGCGGCGATGCTGGAGCAGGACAACTGGGAAGAAACCAGTGTGAATAACCTGGCGATGGCAATGGAGCAGTTGGACGACCGCAGCCGCGATATCATCGAGGCGCGCTGGCTGAGCGACAACAAAGCCACCCTGCACGAGCTGGCTGATAAATACGGCGTTTCCGCCGAGCGTATCCGCCAGCTGGAAAAGAACGCCATGAAGAAAGTCCGGGTGGCGATGGAGGCCTGATAGCCCTCCTGATTCAGCCGGATGGTAAGAACCGCGCTCTACGCGCGGTTTTTTCTTATCTGAGGGTATGGTGTTGGTGCTCTGAAGCGGGTTTGTGGCGGTTCGGTACCGGGTATGGGTTTTCGGAACCGGGCTAGGCGCCCCCCTGGGAATACGTCCCTGTACGCTGCGTCGGCAACATCCCTGTTGCCGACGCTTCCGAAAACCCATACCCGGCACCGCCCCTTCTCTTCCAATTTCTGTACTTCGTAAGCCATCTGAGAAAGGAAAATTTGAATGGCTAAATTGTATTTATTGCTGGCTGCACTTTTTGGCGGCACGGGTGTAGTCCTCGGTGCCTTTGGCGCACATGGTCTTCGCAACAAGGTCGCGGAAAACCTGCTGGAAGCCTATAAAACCGGGGTGCACTACCAGATGATCCACGCGCTGGCCCTGATTGGCATTGCGCTGTTGATCCAGCAGCTCGGCGCAAAAACCTCATTGATCGTAAGCGGCGCATTGTTTGCCGTCGGCATATTGTTTTTCTCAGGAAGCCTCTACGGCCTCACTTTCGGTGGCCCGCGATGGCTGGGCCCGATCACCCCTCTGGGGGGCGCCCTGATGATCGGCGGGTGGATAGCGTTATTTTTCGCAGCACTTGGCTATTCGAAATAACCTTCACTGAAAGCTGGAAAGAAACTCATAACCCAGAATTGAAGGCCAAGTGCCGGGTATGGGTTTTCAGAAGCGTCGGCGACAGGGACGTCGCCGACGCAGCGTACATGGATGTATTCACAGCGGTTCTGAAAACCCATACCCGGTGCTGGGCCGCCACAGCACTAGCTACGAAGCAGTCAATGGACAGTGCTCCGAAGCCACGAGGTAATCAAACAGCGATGCAAGAAGAACCCATCAACGAACAGGGTGGTGAGGAAGAAGACTTCCCCTACCGTACCGAATTCAAAAAGAAATCCATCCGCAGCTACGTGATTCGCGCCGGCCGCATGACCGAAGGCCAGCGCCGCGCGTTTGATAACTACTGGGGACCTTACGGTCTGTCCCTGTTCGACGGCAGCATCGACCCGAAGGAAGTGTTCGGCCGCGAAGCACCGGTGGTGCTGGAGATCGGCTTTGGCATGGGCGATTCCCTGTTGGAAATGGCGCGAGCCGAACAGGACAAAGACTTTATCGGCATCGAAGTGCACCCACCGGGTGTCGGCCGCCTGATCAACAATGCGGGCAAGGACGAACTGAAAAACCTGCGCGTCTATATGGCCGACGCGGTCGATGTGCTGAACGACTGCATCAGTGATGGCAGCCTCGACCGCTTCCAGCTGTATTTTCCCGACCCCTGGCACAAGAAAAAGCACCAGAAGCGCCGTATCGTGCAGCCCGAGTTCGTAAAACTCCTCTGCAACAAACTGAAGCCGGGCGGCTTGATGCACATGGCCACCGATTGGGAAAACTATGCCGAACAGATGCTCGAAGTACTCGAAGCGGAAAGCATGCTGGAAAACACGGCCGGCAAAGGCAATTACGCCCCCCGCCCCGAATTCCGCCCGCAGACCAAATTCGAGCGCCGCGGTGAGCGTCTCGGACACGGCGTGTGGGACCTGTTGTACAGGAAAAAATAAACGCCGCATGGCACAGTCACAGCGGACCCGACCATCGGGCTCGCTGTGCTATCTTCAAGACTACCGGTAAACGGACGCCCGGAGCCACAATGACAAAAATCCCCTTCCCTGCCGCAATATTCATGCGCACCTGTTTACTGGGCGGTCTCACCCTGCTGTGCAGTGCACAGGCCCTCGCCGACCGCGAAGGCACCCTCAATTTGTACCTGAATGGTGGTCAGTACTGGTTCGACGACGCGCGCCTCGATGGCACGCCCTACTTCGGCTATGAACTGGACGACAGTGCGGGTGGGGGCTTCGGTTTCGGCTACAACCTCACCGACCGCTGGGCCCTGGAAGGGGTATACGACTATTTCAGTGTCAATGTCGAAGACACCCGGGAAGACGTGGGCGTACAGAACTATCACCTCGACCTGATGTACCAGTTCGCCGGTCAATTCTGTGGCAATTATCTCTGGCAGCCCTATGTGGTGGCCGGTGCTGGTGAAATCAGAATCGATGAGGACTCCTTCGGCTATCCGGACAACTGGCACAACCGCCAGACCATGGTCAACTTTGGCGCCGGTATCAAATACCGCCTGGGCCCACGCTGGCAACTGCGCGGAGACGCGCGCGGGTTTCAGGGGGTTGAAGAGGGCGGCCTGGACGGTTTTGTGAGTCTTGCCATCGGGTATCAGTGGGGGGACGAAGTGACGCCGAGGGATTGGGATGGCGACGGGATCTACAGCAATATCGATCAGTGCCCGCAAACCCCTCCGGGCATTGATGTGGACGCCCGCGGCTGCCCCATCGACAGCGATGGCGATGGGGTGCCGGACTATTTGGATCAGTGCCCGGCAACTCCCATGGGTATGGCGGTAAACCAGGAGGGTTGCCCCCATGAGCCCTACAACCCGGCGGAATTTTCCAAGTAACCCGTTTTGTCGGGGCGGCATCGCCGCCCTGTTGATCTGAACCCGTCGGAATTATGCGTCCCGCGCGGCTTCCAATTGTTCAGAAATTTCAAGCCACTCCAACTCCAGTTCTTCCAGCGTCTCGCGTGCCTGACCCTGCGCCTGGGTAAGGCGCGCAATCTCGTCCTGCTGGCCGCCGCTGTAGAGGTTTTCGTCGGCGAGCCTGCGCTCAATCTCCCGCACCTCGTTTTCCACCTTCGCCATTTTTTGCTCAACGGTTTTGAGCTTGTTGGTCAGCGGCTTCAGTTGTTCGCGCAGTGCAGCAGCGGCGCGACGTTGCGCTTTTTTATCTTCGCCGGGTTTGCCTTCAGTGGTCTGTGACTCGGTACCCTGCCGTTTTTCCTCGCGTTTGAAACTCAGCAGCCACCGTTTGTAATCGTCGAGATCGCCATCGTATGGCTCGGCGCGACCCTCTGCCACCAGAATGAATTCGTCGGTAGTGTTGGCCAGCAGGTGGCGATCGTGGGATACCAGCAGCATGGCCCCGGGGAACTCCGCCAGCGCCATGGTCAGGGCGTGGCGCATTTCCAGGTCCAGATGGTTCGTCGGTTCGTCCAGTAACAGCAGGTTGGGTTTTTGCCACGCCAGCAGCGCCAGTGCCACCCGTGCCTTCTCTCCACCGGAGAAGCCGCCCACCGGTTCAAACACGCGGTCGCCGACAAAACCGTAGCCGCCGAGAAAATCCCGCAGCTGTTGTTCGCTGGCGTCGGGAGAGAGCCGCTGCACATGCAACAGCGGTGACGCTTTCGAGTCCAGAGCCTCCAGCTGATGCTGGGCAAAATAGCCAATCTTCAGGTGCTCACCGCATTGGCGCTCGCCACCGAGCAGGGGCAGCTCCCCCGCGAGGGTCTTGATCAGGGACGATTTGCCGGCGCCGTTTGGACCTAAAAGGCCGATGCGGCGACCGGGCTGAATCCCCAGTTCCACTCGCGGCAGGATGGTCTTGCCGGGGTATCCGATGACCGCCTCGCGCAGGTCCACCAACGGGTTGGAGACCTTGTCCGCTGATGGCAGGCGGAAGCGGAATGGAGAGTCCACGTGCGCCGGGGCAATTTCCGCCATGCGGTCCAGCGCTTTGAGGCGGCTCTGGGCCTGCTTGGCCTTGGACGCTTTTGCGCGGAAGCGGCGCACAAAATCTTCCATATGCGCACGTTGGGCCTGCTGCTTCTCATATTGCACCTGCTGCTGTGCCAGACGCTCGGCACGGGTGCGCTCGAACGCGGTGTAGTTGCCGCTGTACAGCACCAGTGACTGTTGCTCGAAGCTGACGATGCCGTCCACCACCGCGTCGAGAAAATCCCGGTCGTGGGAGATGATCAGCAAGGTGCCGGGAAAGCGTTGCAGCCACTGTTCCAGCCACAGGGTTGCGTCGAGATCCAGGTGGTTGGTGGGCTCGTCCAGCAGCAGCAGGTCCGCGGGACACATAAGCGCGCGGGCCAGATTGAGGCGGATACGCCAGCCCCCGGAAAAGCTCTTTACCGGGCGCTGCTGGTCCGCGTGGGAAAAACCGAGGCCGTCGAGCAGCTGCGCCGCGCGCGCGGGGCCGGAGTAGCCGTCGATCGCCGCCATACGCTCGTGCAGTTCACCGATCAGTTTGCCATCGCTGCCGTCGGCTTCCGCTGCATCCAGCTCCTGTTGCAGCTGGCGCAGACGGTGGTCACCGTCGAGGGCGTAGTCGAGAGCACTCTGCTCACTGGCGGAGACCTCCTGGGCCATGTGTGCGACCTCCCAGCCGGAGGGCACTTCGACGGAGCCGGTGTCGCTTTCCTGCTGCTTCAGCAGCATTTTGAACAGGGTGGACTTGCCACAGCCGTTGGCGCCGATGATGCCGATCTTGTGACCGGGGAAAATGCGGCAGTTGGCGTCGCGCAGCAGGTCGCGTCCGCCCACCTGCAGTGATACGCCTTGTAGATTGATCAATGGGAACCTCTTTTAATTCGCCGCCAAAATCAAATAGCAACTTATGCCTCGGGACACTAGGCTATCCAAAAACAAAACGCCGGGATTCTATCGTGACAGGTACCGCACCTCCATCTTCGCCGCCCTCCCCGCTGCAGAATCCACTGTGGGATTTCAGCCTGGAATTTTACCGCCAGCCGCAGGTGGCCGATTTTCTGCTCGAATGCCAGGACGCCCGCGGCGCAGATGTGTGCCTGCTGTTGTGGGCGAGTTATGCCAGTGCCTGCGGGCGCCAGTTGAGTGACGAGAGTTGGCGGGTGGCAGACCGTGGTCTGGCGCCGCGCCGGCGCATGATCAGCAGCATGCGGAACCTGCGACGCTGGCTCGCGCGGGTTAACAAAGGCGGAGGATTGTACGAGTGGTGCAAGCGTTGTGAGCTGCGTATGGAGCAGCGGCAATTGGCGGCATTGTGGAAATTGAACGGTGAACCCTGGCCGGAAACCCGCTCACCACTGGAGCTGGCGGGGCAGCAATATGGTTTGCTGCAAAAGGATCAGGCCCGCTGGGCGGGCCTGATCGATGCATACAGTACCAGTGCCGGGATTACCAGTGCTGCGTCTTCTCTGAGGGCTGCCTCAGGTTCGACTCCCGGTACGGCGCCCGATCCCGGTTGAGCGGGCGCTGCGCACAAACTCAGTACTTGTGTTTGTGCTCTTCCGGACCATAGTGCGGGTTCTCCTCCGTGGCAAACAGGCTGTTGGCCGGAGTGCTGGGAGTGATGCTCGGGGTAATGGGATTGATGGCCACGGCACTGGCTTCAGGCATCAGTGGCTTGGGCTCCGAGGTCTTGCTCATGATGGGTTCCGGTGAAGTGACCCCGGTGGCTGCCGGCATCTTTTCCTGAGCGGTTGTCACCGGCTTGCTGCCGTTGGATTTGGCGGCTTTGCTCTGTGCGGGCTTGGCGTTGGTTTTCGGCGCGGCTTTTTTGGCGGAGGTTTTTTTAGCCGGTGCTTTCGCCGCCGCTTTTGCTTTCACTTCCGCAGCCGGGGTTTTCTTCGCGGCTGCCTTCTTGGCGGGTGCTTTTTTCGCGGTGGCTTTCTTGGCGGGAGCCTTTTTCGCAGCGGCCTTCTTCGCGCTGGCTTTTTTCTCGCTAGCCGGTGCCTTTTCGACTTTTACCGTGCTGGTCTTTTTGGCCGGACCTGCTTTCTTTGCCGCAGATTTCCTGGTAGCGGCCTTTTTGCCGGCCGCCTTCTTCTTCGGCTTGCTCGCTCCAAGGGCTTTCTTGCCGGCCGCTTCACCAGCTTTGCGGATGGTTTCGGCGGTCTTCACGGCCAGCTTGGCGGCCGTCAGAGTGGCGGCGGCATCGGCAGCCAGCTTGGCAGCGTCTTTGGCCGCTTTTTCGAGTTTGACAACCGCGGCCTTCGCGGCATCGGCTTTTTTCTTGGCAGAGGCTTTTGCCGCGGCGGTTTTGGCCTTGCTTGCGGCGGCGCGTGCAGCGGTCAGTTTATCTTTCGCCTTCTTCACCTGCGCCTGTGCGGCAGCGGCGTCCTTGGTGGCTTTTTTCAGGGCTTTTTCGGCATCCGCCGCTTCCTTGGCCCGCGCCTTGTCGAGTTGATTGATGATTGAGGTAATCTGCTTTTCGAGATCGGCAATGGATACAGCAGCTTTGCGTTTGGCGGCCATGGGTCGAAATCCTGCGGTTGAATCGGGTTGTCGGAATCGGTTTTGATCTGGGCCCTGGACTCACTCCCGGTAGCGCAGTACCACCTATCTTCCGGAGAAAAAAATCAGGGTTGAACGCTGATAATAGCGCTGTTATTTGGGAAGTGCATCCCTGAGGTCCCGCGAATCCGGTGCACTATCGTGCGTCTGTATTTTTCTGCCGAGTGTGCGACCCGGGGCCTCGCGAGAGGTGAGAAAAAATTACACGGAACTGAAACATCTTGCGCGATTTGGCGTCTTACCGGGCAGTGTGCAGCCGCAACCCGCATGGGTTAGACTCCTTGTCGCTGGCCGGACTCGACGCAACTGTGATCTGCCGCACACTGCGCACAGTGGTCTGGGTGTACAACAGTAGAGAGGGGTGGAAGGATCAGTAGCCCAGCTCGTTACATATTTTGATTCACAGAAATTAAAGAGATCACTCTCATGAATAAAACTTCTTTGGCTGCTGCGATTGCACTGGGTATTGCACTGGTCGGCTGTAACAAACAGGAATCCGCAAAGACCGCGGATATCAAGCTCGAGTCCCAGGAGCAGAAAGTCAGCTATATCATCGCCGAAGATATGGCCAACCGCCTCAAGTCCCAGGATGTGGCACTGGATCCGAAAATTGTCGCTATGGCACTGGAAGATGTGGCCAGTGGTCGCGAGTCCCGCTTGAGTGAAGAAGACAAGCAGCAGGTGATTCAGGTATTCCAGGAAAACATGCAGGCCAAGCAGAAAGAGCTGATGGCCAAGCAGGAGGCTGAGTTCAAGGCGGCCGCGGACAAGAATCTGGAAGACGGCAAGAAATTCCTGGAAGAAAACGCCAAGAAAGAAGGTGTACAAACCACCGACTCCGGCCTCCAGTACAAGGTGATCACCGAAGGTACCGGCCCGAGCCCCAGCGAAACCAGCGTGGTGGAAGTAGACTATAAAGGTACTCTGATCGACGGAACCGAATTCGACAGCTCTTACAAAAACGGCAAACCGGTACAGTTCCCGGTAAATGGCGTGATCAAGGGTTGGACCGAAGCGCTGCAGCTGATGAAGCAAGGCGCCAAATGGGAGCTTTATATTCCCTCTGACCTGGCTTACGGTCCGGGCGGTGCGGGCGGGCTGATTGGCCCCAACTCCACCCTGGTTTTTGAAGTGGAACTGCACAAAGCGGACGTCAACAGCGACGAAGGTGCTGCGGAACAGGGTGCTGCGGAAGAGGGCAAGGCAGACGACGGGCACAACCACTAAAGGTGTTTACCGCGCGTTGTTCGAGCGTGTGTAAAACAAAAAAAGGGGCCGATGGCCCCTTTTTTGTTTTCCCGCCCGAGAGAGAACTCAGGCCAGCTGATTCTTGTGCGCGGTATGCAGTGTGTCAATCATGCGATCCTCCGCCGCGAAGCGGGTTTCCAGTGCCACACCCAGATCACAGAGGTCCTGGGCCAGGGATTCGAGATCGTCGGTTTCCTGGTACTTGTCGTTAAAGTCCACGGCCACATCGGTGGTGCCATCGATTTCCCGATACAGGGCCTTGGCCTGTTGCAGGCCCTCGTTGTCGCCGAATGCCCGCCCCTCCAGGATCAGTTGATCGTAGACTTCGAAGTGTCCGGCGGATACATAGTCCACCAGCTGTTGGCACAGGATGCGCACGCTGGCTTCTGCTTCGCGGTCGCCATCGGCAAATTCCTTCTTCTCCGAAAGGTGACAAAAGCTCACCAGCAGAGCCTGACGGGACTGCAACCAGCGATCGATGATCTGGCTGACACCGCCCCAGCGCTCCTGCGCGTTTTTACAGTTTTCCAACATCTCCAAGTTTCCTTTTGTGACTTCTACAACCGCTTAATGGAATGTAGAAGCTTATGCCGCCGCGGGCAAGAAAGACGCGGAAAAATACGCCACAACGGCACTTCGCTGAACACCTCACAGCGTTGCGAATACCGGCAACAGCAAAGCAGTCAGCGCGCCGCAAAGACCCATTGCCAGCGCTGAAAAAGCGCCGCACAGAGCGCTGACTTCCAGGGCGCGCACAGTGCCGATGGCATGGGCGTTGATACCCAGGCTAAAGCCCACTATGCGTTCGTCGGAGATTCCCAGAAGCCGTAGCAGGCTTGGGCCGCCCACTGCGCCCACAATCCCCGTAAATGCCACCACGCCCGCGGCAAGGCTCTGGATACCGTGCAGCTCCTGGGCCAGGGCCAGGGCTACCGGTGTGGTCACCGATTTGGTGGTGAGTGCAATGATGACGGTGCGGCTGCCGCCGAGTAGCGCGGCGATGATCACCGCTACCAGTGGTGCCAGGATCGCGCCCACCAGCAGCCCGAGCATCAGCGGCCACCCCGCCCGGCGCACGGTCGCGAGGTTCTGCTTGAGCGGGATCGCCAGTGCCACCACGGCCGGGCCGAGCAAAAGGTACAACAACCCGCTGCCCTGGCGGTAACCGGAAAAATCCACCTGCATAAGCCACAAGCCGGCGAATACCAGAAGGCTTGCACCGACCACGGGATGCAACAGTGGGGTGCCGGTACGGCGGTAGAGTTTCAGCCCCAGCCAGAAGGCTAGGATATTCAGCGGCATGATCACCAGCGGATGGGTGGTGGACAGCGGCTGCAGGAAGGCTTCGCTCACCTGCGTCAGTTGCTCCAGCCAGAGTTTGACCTCACTCCCCATTGTGCTGCCCCTCTCCGAGGTGGCTACCCGGCGTGGATCGTCTCTGGGTGGGCTGGATCAGGCGCTGCAGCAACAGCGCGGTGACGGCAAAGCTGATGAGGGTTCCGATGACCATGGCGACGATCAGAGCGAACCAGTCACCGCCGGACAGGTCGCGCACAAAGAAGACCCCCACAGAGGCGGGAAGAAAGATCAGTACCAGTAAGCGCAATATCCGTTCGCTCACCCTGGCGAGCCCGGTGGGCACACGCCCGTAAAGCATCAGCGCCAGTAACAGCAGAATCATGCCGAGCACAGGGCCGGGAACGGGCAGTGCAAAGGTGGCACTGAGGCTGCGCCCCGCGAGGTCGAAGGCCACCAGCAGAGCGGCGCCGAGCACCCAGCGCGGAAGTTGTTTGAGCAGCGCCACGAACATTCAGCGCTTGCGGAAGGCCTGCCACAGTCCGAACAGGATCAGTCCGACGAAGCTCACTGCGGCCCAGCCGGGAATGGAGAGGCCGAGCAGGGTCCATTTCACTTCGGCGCAGTTGCCGTCACCGGTGAGCAGGGTCTTGAGTACCTCGGACATGGGGAACATTTCCACCATGTAGGTAATGCCGGGGCCGCAGGCGGGCACCTGGTCTGCGGGCAAGCTCTGCAGCCACAGCTGACGGCCGGAGAAATACAGGCCGCCGAGGGCGCACAGCGATACCAGCAGGCCGTAGATGCGGCGGCCGATGGTGTGAGGGTTGTGCAGGAAGGCGATCAGGGAGACCAGGCCGATACTGAGAAACATGACACGCTGGGTGATGCACAGCGGGCAGGGTTCCAGCCCCATGGCGTATTCCATGTAAAACGCGGTAGTGAGTACAGCGATGACCGTGAGGAACATCAGCAGGAAGGTGGTGCGTGGGTTGGGCAAGGTCATGTAATTATTTTCCGGGGTCAATCTGATTCGGGTGCTGTTGCCGGAACAGCGTCGCCTGCTGTGTGAGGTCGGCAAACAGCGCGTTAAATTCGCGCGCCAGCGATACGCGGTCGGTCTGCAGCAGTGGCAGCATATCGGCCAGTGGCTGCGGTCGGCGCAGGCGTTGGCCGACACGTTCTAACGTGCGCTGGATGACATCGACGTCGCGGTAGCCGGGCAGCAGTGTAAATTGCTCGGCGCGCTGAATAAATGCCCAGGCGTTTTCCGGTATCCACTGCCGACGCTGGTGGAAGTTGGACCAGCAGGTGTCGACAAAGGTTTCCAGCGGTATCGGAGTCCATTGCTGCCAGCTAACGGCGAGCAGGTGGTCGAAAAAAATATCGAGAGCGATGCCACCGAGGCGGCGCCACCGGGGGCCGAGGCGGGCGAGTGCGGATAGGTAGGCGGGATGCTGGTCACTCAGCAGATCAATGCGACGGTGCAGACGGATACCGTCTTCGATGGCCTGCGGTCGCTCACCCTTCAGCGGACCTTTGACGAAATCGCCGAGCAATCCGCCCAGCTGCCAGTCCGGATCGGGGCCGGAGAGAAGCAAGTGGGCGAGGTAGTTCATTTTTGGGCTCTTTGAATGAGTTCGGTAGCAGCGCCTTCGCGTCGAGGCTCAGAGGTCTCGTTGGCAGAACACATACTGCGCGTAATAGCGGCCGAGAAAGTCTTCAAAGCTGCCCTTGTCCGACTCCTCCACTTCACTTTGCTTTTGCAGGGATTCCTGCGCGAGGCGTTCGAACTCCGCCTGTTCCGCCGCATCCAGCGGACGCTCGAGGAAGTACTGGCGGTGTTGCTCGGCCTTGGCTTTGGCCCACTGGAAGAACGTCTGCCCGTGCTCGTGCATTTCCGCGAGTATCTGCGCCGCGGGTGTCGGGGTAATGCCGGCGATCTTGTCGCGCTGCGCGGTGACTGCGCGCTGGTAGTCGTGGCTGGCCCAGGTCTGATCCAGCAGGTCGGCCATGGGGGCGATCTGGTCCAGCAGTTCGCCGGCCCAGTCGGTGAGTCTGCGCTCGCCGCCGTTGTGGATCAGCTGCAGTTCCGGGTCGCGGCCACGGTAGACGATGCGCGCCTGGTTTTCCTGTACCGCGCGGTAGTCGGCGTTGTCGGTCTGTGGACTGTCACTGAGCAGGCAGTGCAGCAGGAAGGCATCGAGGAAGCGCATTTGCGGCGCTTCGATGCCCAGCGGCACGAAGGGGTTGAGGTCAAGACAGCGCACTTCGATGTATTCGACACCGCGGGCGTCCAGCGCAGAGAGTGCGGTCTCACCCATGCCGGCGGGGTTTTTGGGGCGAATCGCGGAGTAAAACTCGTTTTCGATCTGCAGCAGGCCGGTGGACAGCTGCTGGTATTCGCCGTCGGCGTCCTTCACGCCCAGCTCGTGGTACGGCGGGTACGGCAGGCTGATGGCGGTACACAGGGTGGAGAGATAGCTCTGCAGGTCGTTGTAGCAGACGATCAGGGATTTCTGTGCGTCACTGGTGTAGCCGAGATCGCCCATGCGCAGGGAGGTGGCCTGGGGCGAATAGAGGCTGCGGCCGTCGCCATCGAAGGGCTGCAGGTTGTGCTGGCGGTTCTGCACGAAGGTGCCGCACACCGCCGGCGCGGCGCCGAACAGGTAGATCAGCAGCCAGTAGTGGCGACGGAAGTTACGGATCAGGTCGAAGTAGCGGCGGGTTTTGAAGTCTTTTAACGACTCTTTATTGCCTGTTTGGTCACTACCGCTCTCTTTTTCTTGTAACCACTGCCAGAACGCATCCGGCAGCGAAAAGTTGTAGTGGATACCGGCAATGGTCTGCATGGCGCGCCCGTAGCGCAGACCCAGGCCCAGCCGGTAGATGGTCTTCATGGTGCCGCTGTGGGAGCTGCCGTAGCGGGCCACGGGGATGTCCGCGTCGCGACCGATACGCCCGGGCATGCTGTTCACCCACAGGCGTTCGTCACCCATCTGGCTGTAGGTGTAGCGATGGATCTGGTCGAGCTTTTCCAGCGCCTGCTCCGGTGTCGCCACTGGCGGGGTGATGAACTCCAGCAGGGCTTCGGCGAAGTCGGTGGTGATGCAGTCGTGGGTGAGCGCGGAGCCCAGGCCCTGGGGGTGGTCGGTCTGCGCCAGTTCACCTTCGGGGGTCACCCGCAGGCTTTCTTTTTCGATGCCGCGGCGAATGCCCTTTAACAGGGACAGGGCTTCCGGCTGGGCCAGTTCGGCCAGGTTGAATGTGGGCACTGGGATCTCCTGTGCGCAGCCGGTCGGCCATTTTGCCGGATATGCCGCGATCGGGGGTGTCTGCGTATTCCGCCTAGGTGGGGGCGCAGAGTCACAACTCAAGGGACATGTGTTTGATAAAGAAGCGCGTCAGGGCTGACCGACGATGGACTCCGGCGGCTGCCCTGGTTCAATTTCCGGTGTGTCGCCCGGGTACTCGTCCGGATCGATCTCCGGCTGCGAATCCGGCTCCACCTCCGGCGCCGGCTCGGGATCTACTTCCGGGTTGTACTCCGGCGGTGCCTCACTCGGGTCCGGTTGTGGCAGTTCCTCCGGATCGCCGCTCTCTTCTGCGGCTTCGCCGGTATCGTTGTCATCCGCACACAGCGGTTCGTCACTCAGGGCATCGGCGGGAATCTGAGGGTTTTTCTTGCTGTCGAGACCGCATTCCAGCAGTTCGATGCGCAGGGCGACGTCGCGGGTGTTGGCCTCGAACATCTGGTTGATGGCGACATCTTTGTATTCGGTGCGGAACAATCGGGCGCTGTCGCGGCCGTCGATCCAGTCGTTGCTTTTACTCAGAAACTGCTGGTGCTGATTGGTCAGCACGTAAACGTGACTCATGCGGGGAGGGAACTCTTTTCAGACATGGGGGGAGTTTAGCGGCGGTGGGGGTGGGGCTCAAGAATTGTGTCGGGATTAGGGCGGGACGTGAAGGATTTCGACAGTAGGAGCCTGCTTGCAGGCGAACCGCGCTTCGATGTGGCCCCGGTGGCGGTGCCGCTAGCGGGTACAGCCTTGTGAGACACGCCGTGAACCCATCCCTGGGGGCTCTTCCGCGAGGTGGCCCAGCCGCTCCAAGTATTCGCGGCGCCTTCGGCCCCTCTCGCGGAAGGTCTCACAAGGCTGCACCCGCTATCGTCACCTTCGCAGCAAGCACAGAGCGCAAACCAAAACCTTACAGCGCCTTCAGCGGGTAGTGCGCCGGATACGGCAATCGCGCCGCGCCGCTGTCCACCGCCGCCTTAGCCACTGCCGCCGCCACTTCCGGCAGCAGGCGCGGGTCGGTGGGCTTTGGCAGAATGTAGCCGGGGCCAAAACTCAGCTCTACACCGCCGTAACCCGCGCGCACTTCGTCGGGTACCGGTTCGCGGGCCAGTCGGCGCAGGGCCTCCACCGCCGCCAGCTTCATGTCTTCATTGATGCGCGTCGCGCGCACGTCCAGCGCACCGCGGAATATGAATGGGAAGCACAGCACATTGTTTACCTGATTCGGGTAGTCCGAACGGCCGGTGGCCATGATCAGATCGTCGCGGGTGGCGTGGGCCAGTTCCGGAGAAATTTCCGGATTCGGGTTGGAGCAGGCAAACACCACGGGTCTGTCCGCCATATGCGCCAACTGCTCTGCCGTCAGCAGGTCTGGGCCGGACACACCGAGAAACACATCGGCGCCCTCGATGGCGTCGTCCAGGGTGCGCATTTCCGTATCCCGCGCCCACTCGCCTTTGTAAGCATTGATGTCCGTGCGCCCGGAATGGATCACGCCGCGGCTGTCGAGCATGGTGATGTTGTGCTTTTTCGCTCCGGCGGCCAACAGCAGTTTGCAGCAGGCCGTGGCGGCGGCGCCGGCGCCCAGGCACACGATGCGCACGTCACCGATGTTCTTACCCTGAATCTCCAGTGCGTTCAGCATACCCGCCACGGTGACAATGGCAGTGCCGTGCTGGTCGTCGTGGAATACCGGTACGGAGCAGCGCTGGATCAGCGCCTCTTCAATGTGGAAGCACTCCGGCGCTTTGATGTCCTCGAGGTTGATGCCGCCGAAGGTGTTGGCGATGGCGGCGACCGTCTCGATAAAGCGCTCGGGGCTGGTGGTGTCCACTTCGATATCCACCGAGTTGATACCGGCAAAGCGCTTGAACAGCAGGGATTTCCCTTCCATCACCGGCTTGGAGGCCAGTGGGCCCAGATTGCCGAGGCCGAGAATGGCGGTGCCGTTGGAGATGACCGCCACCAGATTGCCCTTGCCGGTATACAGGTAGGCCGCTTCCGGGTCCTTGGCGATTTCGCGCACGGGCTCCGCCACGCCGGGGCTGTAGGCGAGGGACAGGTCTTCCTGGGTTTGGGCGGGGGTCGTCAGCTCCACCGAGAGTTTGCCCGGTGTTGGCAGGGCGTGGTAATCCAGCGCTGCCTGGCGCAGGGAATAGGTCATTGGGATGTCATCTCTTTTGGTCTGGAAAGCGCGGCCAACATTCTGCGGCTGGGCGCGGGTTACGGCGGATGTATTGATTTTATTGTGGGGAGGGCGGTTTGTTTGCCTTCCTATCCGAGGCGCGAAGAATAGCCGAGACGACCGGAAATTCACAAGCTCAAAAAACGATCTGTTGAGTTATTTCCTACTAATTTCAATGGTGAATTCTGAGTCGGATGAAATAAACCACCGTTTATTTTTCTTATTCAGGGATAGATATTTCTGTCCGCGGTCTACCAGCCAGCCTTTTACTTCTATTTTGCGCCCTTGCCAATTGCGCCCGTCCAAGTGGCCATAATCCCGCCCGGTTCGCAGGCGCACCGCCACCGGACCGTCCAGTTCCAGCCACAGGAACTGGTTTTTCTCCACTTTCTTCACCGTGCCGGTGAGCAACACAAAGCCGCCATCGCCGGGTCGGATATCCGCCGCATTCAGCACCGGCCACACCCCGGGGGCCCAGACGCCGCGATGGGCGTCCCGGGCTTCCTGTTCGCGGGTGGAAAGGCACTCGGCCAGGGAGAGATTGGGCGCGATGGCGATATGGAAGGCGAGCCCGGCGGACAGCAGGGCCGACTCCAGGCTGTCGCCGCGGTGGTTGTAGACATGGGCCAGCACGCGGCCGTGGTTGTCGCGGCGATCGCGGTCGTACACCAGTTCCAGATCGCCGCCCTCGAGGAAACGCTCGGTGAACTCCTTCGCCTCGCGCGCCAGCGGCTGTGCCCGGCGCTCGCCGTGGGCAAGCTCCGGCGTATTGACGCCGATAAGGCGCACCCGGCGGCCGTCTTTGAGGCGCAGGGTGTCGCCGTCCACCACCTTCTTCAGGGCGACAATCTCGTCCGCCTCCCCCAGTACGCAGTCGGCGTGAGCCGGGAGAAGTGTCGCCAGCAGCAGAATACAGGCATAAAAAAAGGCACTCAGGGAAGCCCTGAATGCCTTTTCGGTCACCGGCAACGAACGGATCATTCCGGTGCGCGGCGCGCCGATGCTTACTTGGAGATGCGGCTGCCGAAACGCTTCTTGAAGCGGTCCACACGGCCACCGGTGCTCGCTTGCTTCTGCTTGCCGGTGTAGAACGGGTGGCAGTTGGAGCAGACGTCGAGCTGGATGTCTTTGCCCAGGGTGGAGCCCATTTTGAACTCGTTGCCGCAGGAGCAGGTGGCAGTGATCTGAACGTAATTCGGGTGGATATCGGTCTTCATGATGGCCTCTTTTCGACACCGCCACCCAGTCATCTGCTGAGCACGGAATCGTCATTGGTTCAGGGGATGACTCCCCGGGCTGTGTAAAAAGTCGGCGCATACTACCAGATTAGTCTGCCGATACAAGTTCAAATGTGCCCGCAAAGTCACGTCCGGCGCGGCCTGCGGCTTTGGCGCGGCAGGTATCGGCCGGTGGCGGCACATGCCCCAGACTCCGGCGCCGCTGTACCCGCGGGCGGGAGCCGGTACACTAGCGCGCTTTGCAAGTTCCATGCGGATAAATCAACAGGCGACACACGCGGAGGCAGCTTGACGGTAGTGGGGGCGCAGCAGGACATGCAACAGGGAAATGTGCAACCACGGGGCGCGAGTGCGATTCTGCGCCTGGCGGTGCCGGTGCCCCTGCGTCGCCTGTTCGACTACCTGCCGCCACAGGGCCTGAGCGCCGACGACCTGCAGCCGGGCCAGCGCTTTCTGGTGCCCTTCGGCAACCGCGATCTGGTGGCGGTGTTGGTGGACGTGGTGGCGGAGTCGCCGCTCGCCGAGCTGAAACCCGCCACCGAGCGCATCGACCGCCAGCCCATCTTTGACGCCCGCAGCCGCCAGTTCCTGCAGTGGGCGGCGGATTACTACCAGGCGCCGGTGGGCGAACTCTATGCGGCCGCCCTTCCCGTCGCCCTGCGCAAGGGCAAGCCGGCGGACCACTGGGCCGAGCAGTGGCTGGAGCTGACGACAGAGGGCAAGGGCCTGCCGGAGACCGCGCTGGCGCGGGCGAAAAAACAGCAGGAGTTGCTGCAACTGCTGCTGAGAACCAACCGCCAGAGCCGCACCGCGCTGAACGCCCGCGGCCTCAACAGCGCCGTGTGCAAGGCGCTGATCGAGCGCAATCTGGCGCGCTGGGTCAGCGGCCCCACCGCGCCACCACCGCTGGAAGATGTGGAACCGCAGCCCGCTCCAGAGCTGAACGACGAGCAGCGCGAAGTAATCGACGGCGTCCCCGCCAGCGGTTTCAGCGCGTCACTGCTGGAAGGTACCACCGGCAGCGGCAAGACCGAGGTCTACCTGCGGCTGATGGAACGCGCGCTCACTCAGGGCCATCAGGCACTGTTGCTGGTGCCGGAGATCGGCCTCACCCCGCAGACCCTGCGCCGTATTGCCGCGCGCTTCCCGGATTTCCGCATTGCTGCGCTGCACTCGGGCCTCGCCGACGGCGAGCGTGCCCGCGCCTGGCTGTCCGCCGCGAGCGGGGTGGCGGATATCGTCATCGGCACCCGCTCGGCGATTTTCACGCCGCTGCCGCGCCTCGGCGTGATTCTGATCGACGAGGAGCACGACGGCTCCTTCAAACAGCAGGACGGCGTGCGCTATTCGGCCCGCGATCTCTCCGTGGTGCTGGCAAAAAGCGCTGGCGTACCGGTGCTGCTGGGGTCGGCGACACCGTCGCTGGAGAGTCTGCACAACGCGCTCTCCGGCCGCTACCGGCACCTGCGTCTGCGCCATCGCGCCGGCAACGCGCGCCCACCGCAAATCAGCGTGGTGCCGACCCTGCACCAGCAGTTGCAGGAGGGCTTCGCCCCCCAGGTACTGCGGCATATCGGCGATACCCTGAATCGCGGCGAACAGGCACTGGTGTTCATCAACCGCCGCGGCTACGCGCCCGCGCTTACCTGCGACGACTGCGGCTGGCTCGCCGACTGTCCCCACTGCTCCGCCAAGCTCACCCTGCACCGCCGGAGCCGACATCTGCGCTGCCACCACTGCGACTACCGCATGCGCGAAGTGCACAGCTGCCCCCAGTGTCACAGTCGCAATTTGAATGCGCTGGGCGCGGGCACCGAGCGCAGTGAGGACTTCCTTACCCACAGCTTCAGAAATTTTCCGGTGATCCGCGTCGACCGCGACACCACCGCCAGCAAGCAGGCGCTGGACAAACTGCTGGAACCGGCGCGCAATGGCGAGCCCTGCCTGTTACTGGGTACCCAGATGCTCGCCAAAGGCCACCACCTGCCCAAGGTCACCCTGGTGGTGATCCAGGACGCCGATGGCGGCCTGTTCAGCGCCGATTTCCGCGCTCCCGAGCGTATGGGGCAGCTGCTGGAACAGGTGGCTGGCCGCGCCGGCCGCGGCGATCTGCCGGGCCACGTGCTGGTGCAGAGCCGCTACCCCGAGCACCCCCTGCTGCAGCTGCTGCTGAACCGCGGCTACGGTGCCTTCGCCCGCCAGCTGATGGAGGAGCGCAAGATCGCCCAACTGCCCCCGATACGCGCCATGGCACTGGTGCGTGCCGAGTGCGAGGAGCCGCGTTGGGCCGAGGAGTTTCTCGCCAACGCCCGCAATTATTTAGAAGCGCTGGCGCCGGGTTCGCCGGAATTGCAGTATCTGGGGCCGGTACCGGCACTGCTGGAGCGCAAATCCGGGCGCTTCCGCTTCTATATCCAGATCACCGCCGACAAGCGCGGCCTGCTCCAGCCACTGCTCACCCGCTTTTGCCAATGGGCGGAGGGAAATCGCAATCGGCGATTGCGATGGGCGGTGGATATGGACGCGCAGGAATTGTCCTAGGAACCTGCTGCGCGTGCCCCTCGCGGCGTCCGGCCCGCGACGATGCCTTTTCATACATGCGAGGCGGACAGCCTCCAATGCAGGCGTTACAATTTGCCGCCCGCACCGCATAAAAAGATTTGAGAGATACCATGGCCCGCCGCAACTCCCGCCGCCCGCAATCCTCCGGCAAACCCGCCTGGGTCTGGTTCGTGCTCGGCAATTTCGTCGGCGGCTTCGCGGTGTTTATCTTCCTGTTGGACGACATCAAGGCGGAAAAAAACAAGGTCGTTGCCGGCAGCAAACCGGAGCCCCAGGCGCAGGCTCCGGCGGAGTCCAAGCCGAAATTCGATTTCTACAAATTGCTGGAAGAAAATGAAGTGAAGGTCGCGCCGCCGAAAAACCAGCAGGTGCGCGCGCGTGGGGCAGACAGCAGTGAAAACAGCCCTGCGGCACAGCAGGAAGAGGCGCAGCCGGATCTCGTGTACATCCTCCAGGCCGCCAGCTTCCGCGACAAAGACGAAGCCGAGCGCCTGCGTGCGCAGCTGATGCTCGCCAACCTCGACGTCAAAGTGGAATCCGCCACCGACAGCCGCGGTACCTGGCACCGGGTCCTCGTCGGCCCCTATACCAACCGCTCCAAAGTCGCCAAGGCCCGCAGCATCCTCGCCGAACACCGGCTGATGCCACTGGTGTTGAAACGCCCCGCGCAGGGATAAAAGGACCCGCGCAGGGATAAAAGGAGTAGCCCGGAACTACTCGGTCTCCACCAGCTTTCGCGTAATCCAGTGGGCGACCGGCGCAATCAGCGACACCAGCGGAAACGCCACCACCCATGCCACCAACCAGGCATGGAACCAGCGGGTCAGAAATCCCTCGGTGATGCCGGTGTTGATCACCGTAATCACCCCGGACATCAGCGCCGACATAAACAGCGACATGAACAGCGCGAAAACCAGGGTGTAATAGCGGCGTTTCAGGCGGGTCACAGGCAGTCCTCACAGAACCTCAGAAGATGGCGCGGATTATAGGCGCCGCAAATCAAAGTTGAAATTTAACCCCTTCGACCACACTTAGAGCTTCTGACCCCCCAAACACAGAGGCATCAGTGGAACAGTATCGCGGCACAACCATTCTCTCCGTGCGCCGAAACGGCAAAGTCGTCATTGGCGGTGACGGCCAGGTCTCCATGGGCAACACCATCATGAAAGGCAACGCCCGCAAAGTGCGCCGCCTCTACAACGACAAAGTCATCGCCGGATTCGCCGGCGGCACCGCCGACGCTTTCACCCTGTTCGAGCGCTTCGAAGCCAAACTCCAGGCCCACAATGGCCAGCTCACCCGCGCCGCCGTCGAACTCGCCAAAGACTGGCGCACCGACCGCGCCCTGCGCCGCCTTGAAGCCTTACTTGCCGTCGCCGACGAAACCGCCAGCCTGATCGTCACCGGCAACGGCGACGTCATCCAGCCGGAAGACGACCTGATCGCCATCGGCTCCGGCGGACCCTTCGCGCAATCGGCAGCGAGAGCGCTGCTCGACAACACCGATATGGATGCGCGCAGCATTGTCGAACAGGGTTTGAAAATCGCCGGTGATATCTGCGTGTACACCAACCAGAATCACACGATTGAAGAATTGAATAACTGAATATCAGTTTGCTGACGACGTAATTCAATACTTGATTACAAAGTAACTGACTACGAATTGAAGGTGGGGTGCCGGGTACAGGTTTTTGAAAGCGTCGGCGACAGGGACGTCGCCGACGCAGCGTACAGGGATGTATTCACAGCGGTTTCAAAAACCTGTACCCGGTGCCCCGCCGCCACCGCACCAGCCTCAAAGCGAACCACGCTAGAGCAATGCGAAAAGAATCCGAGTAAAGACCATGTCCATGACCCCCAGAGAAATCGTCCACGAACTCGACCGCCATATCGTCGGCCAGCACGACGCCAAGCGCGCCGTCGCCATCGCGCTGCGCAACCGCTGGCGCCGCATGCAGGTCAACGAAGAACTGCGTGTGGAAATCACCCCAAAAAACATCCTCATGATCGGCCCCACCGGCGTCGGCAAAACCGAAATCGCCCGCCGCCTCGCCAAACTCGCCGGTGCACCCTTTATCAAAGTCGAAGCCACCAAATTCACCGAAGTCGGCTACGTCGGCCGCGATGTCGAATCCATCGTGCGCGACCTCGTCGAAATGGCCGTGAAACTCGAACGCGAACGCGCCATGGAGTCCGTCAAACAGCGCGCCATGGACGCCGCCGAAGAGCGCGTACTCGACGCCCTGCTGCCCCCCGCGCGCAACACCGAGCCCGGCGACAAAGACTCCAGCACCCGCCAGGTTTTCCGCAAAAAATTGCGCGAGGGTGAGCTTAACGACAAGGAAATCGAAATCGACGTGTCCGCCGCGCCCGTGGGTGTCGAAATCATGGCACCCCCTGGAATGGAGGAAATGACCAATCAGCTGCAGGGCATGTTCTCCAACATGTCCAAGGGCAAAACCCAGAAGCGCAAACTCACCGTCAAAAAAGCCCTCAAGCAGCTCACCGACGACGAAGCCGCGAAAATGATCAACGACGAAGAGATCAAGACCCGCGCCATCCAGTCCGCCGAGCAGAACGGTATCGTATTTATCGATGAGATCGACAAGGTCGCCAAGCGCCAGGGCAACAGCGGAGCCGACGTCTCCCGTGAAGGTGTGCAGCGCGACCTGCTGCCGCTGATCGAAGGCTGCACCGTCACCACCAAATACGGCATGTTGAAGACCGACCACATCCTGTTTATTGCCTCCGGTGCCTTCCACCTGGCCAAACCTTCCGACCTGATTCCCGAACTGCAGGGGCGTCTGCCGATTCGCGTAGAGCTGAGTTCACTCACCTCCAACGATTTCCAGCGCATCCTCACCGAGCCCAGCGCCTCACTCACCGAACAGCAGAAAGCGCTGCTCGCTACCGAAGGCGTTGATCTCAGCTTCACCGACGATGGCATCCGCCGTATCGCGGAAGTGGCGTATGACGTGAATGAATCCACGGAAAATATCGGCGCGCGCCGGTTGCACACCGTGCTGGAAAGGTTGCTGGAAGAAATTTCCTTTGCCGGTGGCGACGGAGAATCCAAAGTGATGATCGACGCGGCCTATGTGGACAAACACCTGGGGGAACTGAGCAGGGACGAAGACCTGTCGCGCTTTATCCTCTGATCTGATGGTATTGCACCCTGTGGGAGCCTGCTTGCAGGGCCAATTTGAGCGCATAGCGAGCACGGCTCGCTGCTCAAGTTGGCGCCAGACCAAGGATGGTCTGGCCGGACGTCTCCCCGTGGATGGCTGCTAGCAATAAATTTGCAAGTTTGCCGAGAAGAAAATCACCCCGGAATTTTCCATGCAGCCGCCCAAAAAAATCCGCCTCGACAAAGCTAGTAAAAAACTCATCCTGCACTACGGCGATGCCGAGTTCGAGCTTTCCGCCGAATACCTCCGCGTCCACTCTCCCAGCGCGGAAGTGCGCGGCCACGGTATCGGCGAAGGCACCCTGGTCAGTGGCAAAATGCATGTTGGTATCGACAGGGTCGCCTCCGCCGGCCGCTATGCATTGCAGATTTTTTTCGATGACGGTCACGACAGCGGCATCTACACCTGGAGTTACCTGCGCGAACTGTGCGACACCCGCGAGGAAAAATGGCGGGCCTATCTCGAGCGCCTGCAGCGGGAAGGCAGAGGCCGGGACCCCGACGAAAGCGCGGTAAAATTTATCGGTTGAGTAAAAAGCGCCCTGCCCCGGGTTGTGATCCGAATCCCGATTCACGAAATCTTCATCCACCCGTCACACGGACGGGTTTACCTGTCACGCCCCTGTCACTTCCGGTCGTTTAAATCCCTGCGCAAAATAATTTTGAGCTTGGGGGCTTGAACGATGATTTCCTTATCCAATCCGCCGCAGGTGCTTTCAAAAACACCGCTGGCGCTAAAACTGGGTTTGCTGCTCACCGCCATTGTGCTGCTTCCCGCCTGCAGTGACGACAACGACCGCAACGATCCGCCGGTAGTCACCCCGGATCCAAACCCCGGCGACGGCAGCGACGAACCCACGGTGCGTACCCTCAGTTTCACCGGCGTCGCGGCCCCGGCCACCGATATGGAAAAGCGTCAGATTCTCGCCTCGCCGAAGGTAACCGTGGACGGCGAGGAATACGAAATCGGCTTCCACACCCTGCTGCGCTCCGGTGACTCGGTCAACAGCACGGTGGTGTTCGGCCAGCTGGTGGATGCCGCCGGCCAACCGCTGTACGACGAAGATGGTCTGCTGAAGGTCACCGACGCCAACGAACACACATCGCTGCTGCCGGTGGGCGATCGCCTGTTCTCCGTGTCGCAGATGGAAACCCGTCCCGGTGCCATGTTCCTGCTGGAGCTGGACCAGAATCCGGAAACCGGTGTGCTCAGGACCAAAGACCTGTGGCAGATCGACCAGTCCGGCGTGGATGGCGGTTGGGTGCACTGCGCGGCCTCGGTCACCCCCTGGAATGCGCATCTCGCGTCGGAAGAATACGAGCCGGACGCGCGCGCTCTGCCCACCGGGGCCGAAGCGGCAGCCGACATTTACTCCGCTGGCATGCTGGAGTACTACGCCGACGATGGCCAGTGGAACCCCTATTTCTACGGCTGGAATATCGAGATCAATGTAAACGCCGAGGGCGATGCCGCCCCCTCCACCGATCTGGTCAAGCACTACGCCATGGGGCGCCTCGCATTCGAACTGTCCTACGTGATGCCCGACAGCAAGACCGTCTACATGACCGACGACGGCACCAACGTTGGCCTGTTCATGTTCGTCGCGGATACCGCTGGCGACCTGAGCGCGGGTACCGTGTACGCGGCCAAGTGGAACCAGACCTCTGCCGAGGGCCTCGGCAGTGCCGACCTCCAGTGGGTGTCTCTCGGCCACGCCACCGATGACGAAATCCGCGCGGCGGTGCACGGCAGTGAAGGCGTTCCCGCGGTCACATTTGACGATATTTTCGAAGTGGACGCCGAAGGCTGTGTGGCAACCGCCACCAACGGCAACAGCGAGTGTCTGAGCCTGAAACCGGGTATGGAAAAAATCGCCTCGCGTCTCGAGACCCGCCGCTATGCGGCACTGATGGGTGCCACCACGGAATTCCGCAAGGAAGAAGGCGTTACCTTCGATCCCGACGGAAGCAAGTTGTACGTGGCCATGAGTGAAGTGCGCAGTGGCATGACCGACGGCACCGGGCATATCCAGATTGCCGAGAGCAATGCCTGTGGCGCGGTGTACCAGCTGGACGTGGCCGCCGACAGCGACATCGGCTCAGAGTATGTGGCGACCAACATGTACGGCCTGATCGGCGGTATTCCCGCGCAATACGATAAAGGCAGCACCTTCGCCGGTAACACCTGCGATATCGACGCCATCGCCAACCCGGACAACGTCACCTTCATCACGGGCTACAACACCCTGATCATCGGTGAGGACACCGGTTCCGGTCACCAGAACGACGTGATCTGGTCGCTGAATCTGGACGACGTGGACGCGGCGGATTCCAAGGCCGGCCTGACCCGTATCCAGACGACCCCTTATGGCTCCGAGACCACCTCCCCCTATTGGTACCCGAACATCAACGGCTTCGGTTACCTCATGAGTGTAATCCAGCACCCCTACGGCGAATCCGATGATAATCAGCTGGCCCCGGGCTCGCTGGAACACCGCGCCTACACCGGTTACGTCGGCCCCTTCCCGGCAATGGATGTCGCCGCCGAGTAACCGATCTCTCTGAGCCCGTCCTCCCGTCATTCCCGCCCGTGCGGGAATGACGGTCTGATCCAATCGTCGAGTGAAAGTCATGCGCACCCTTTTTCCCGCGGTGGTTGCCGCCATGCTGAGTGGCAATGCCGTGTCCATGGATACGGACAACCTGGGCCGACTCTATTTGTCCAACCCCGCCGCGGTCACCCCGCCTCAGTGTTACACCAATACGGAAAATGCCGGCGGGCCCGCGAGCAATCCCTGCTACGTCTGCCACACCAGCAGTCAGGCCCCGAATTTCACCAATGATCTCGATCTGCAGCTGGTGTACGACTTTGCCGAACCCGCGCGTGCGAATCGTTGGCTTAATTCCTTCAAGGATCGCAGCGACTATCTCGCGTCTGTGAGCGACAAGGCGATTCTCGACTATGTACGCGAGGACAATTTCCGCACGCAGGATGGCCGTATTCCGCTCGCGGAAAAACTCACGCAACAATTGCCGGCGTCCTGGGACGGCAATCAAAACGGTATCTGGGATGGCTATGTTCCCGATGTCGGGTTTGATTTCGATGGCGAGGGCTTTGATCGCGACAGCGCAGGAAAACCGACCGGCTGGCGCGCACTGGCGTATACGCCGTTTCCCGGCACCTTCTTTCCCACCAACGGATCCACCGACGACGTACTGATCCGCCTGCCGGTTATGTATCAGCGTGACGAAAAGGGCAATTACAGCCGCGACGTGTACCGGGTGAATCTCGCCATTGTCGAGGCGCTGATCAAGCGAGCGGATGTCGCCATTGCCCCGGTGGATGAAAGCCGCCTAAACGTGGATCTCGACAAAAATGGTGAGCTCACCACCGCGACACACATCGTATATGACTGGGAACCGCTCAAGCAGCGCTTCATGTCCTACGTGGGCGAAGCACGTCTCGCCCAGCTGAGCAAAGCAGCTCCGCTGTCTGGAGGCTCCTATCCACTCGGTACCGAGTTCCTGCACAGTGTGCGCTACCTCGATGTCAGTGCGGATGGCGAGGTGCGTATGGCGCCACGTATGAAAGAGCTGCGCTACGCGAAAAAGGTACGCTGGGTGACCTATTTTCAGCACCGTGAACTCGCCGCCGATGAGCTCAAGGACGCGCACGATTTTCCCGATCGTCTGGAGCCGGTGGTGGGCGATATCGAGCGCGGTGTCAGCAACCGACGCGGCTGGCGCTACAGCGGATTTATCGAGGATGCTGACGGTGATCTGCGCCCGCAGTCGTTTGAAGAACTCGCCACCTGTACCGGTTGCCACGGCGCCATCGGCGCCAATATGGATGGAGGTTTCGCCATGACCCGCAAGCTGGATGCGGCCGACAGCTTCCAGCGCGGCTGGTACCACTGGAGCCAGAAGCCGCTGGCGGGTATCCGTGAGCCATTGCGCGAGGATGGTCGCGGCGAATACGCGTTCTACCTGCAGCAGGTGGGCAATGCCGACGAGTACCGCTCCAATGACGAGGTGCGCGCGAATTTCTTTGATGAAACCGGCAGTCTGAAAACGGCGATGCTCGAACGCCTGGCCGCTGATATCAACGCCCTGATCATGCCGTCGCCGCGCCGCGCACTGGACCTGAACAAGGCCTACCGCGCGATCGTCGAAGAGCAGAGCTACCGCGAGGGCCGCGATGCGGTGCTGGCACCGCGCGCAAACCTCCTGCGCGAGGTAAGCGAGGGGCAGGAAACCGGCGTGGAGCAGGTTCTCTCCTACCGCTGATTCCGAGTACCCTGCAGGAGCCAGCTTGTATTGGCGCCAGGCCAAGGATGGCCTGGCAGGTTTTAGCTCCATGGACGGCTGCTTGAGTTGCGCCTTTCCAATTTGCCTACAAGGCGCACACGGTTGGACATTCAGTTATCGAAGGACTCGTCACCATTCTGTAATATGCCCCCAGTCTAATTGGCGCCGTTCTTTTTGCCTGATTTGCCCGGGGGTAACGTAATGATCCGCAAATCCATCGCCGCAGCGCTCGCCTGTGTTCTCTCTACCGCCACCCTGTCCGCCGCGCTCGCGGCTGAAAAGCTGCCCGACAGCCAGCGCAACAGCCACTGGTTCAATGGCGCCCAGAGCCGCCTGCAACAGGCCGCTGAGGTCGAGATCAACAATAAACGCGGTGCGGCAAAGAATGTGATTCTGTTTGTCGGTGACGGCATGGGTATCTCCACCGTCACTGCCGCGCGTATTCTCGCCGGCCAGATGCAGGGCAACACCGGCGAGGAAAATTTCCTGAGTTTCGAGAAGATGCCTTTTGCCGGGCTGATCAAAACCTACAACACCAACCAGCAGACCCCGGATTCCGCCGGCACCGCCAGTGCCCTGCTGAGCGGCGTGAAAACCAAAGCCGGGTTTATCGGCGTGGATGAATCCGTCGCCCGCGGAGACTGTAAGGCGAGCCTCGCCCGCCCGCTGACCACCGCTCTGGAGCTCGCGGAAGCCCGCGGCAAGAGCACCGGTATCATCAGCACCGCGCGCATCACCCACGCCACTCCCGCCGCCAGCTACGCCAAGGTGCCGGAGCGCGACTGGGAATACACCGCACCGGAAGGCTGTCGCGACATAGCCGCGCAACTGGTGGAAATGCCGGTGGGCGATGGCATCGATGTGATCATGGGCGGTGGGCGCCGCGGCTTTCTGCCCATAGATGTCGTCGATCTGGAAGGCACTGCTGGCAAGCGTGAGGATGGCCGCAATCTGGTGAATGAGTGGCAGAAGCGCTACGGCAAGAACGCGGTGTATATCGAAGACCGGGCCGGCTTCGACAAAGTGAAGGGCGGCTCCAGCGACAAGCTGCTCGGCCTGTTCCAGCCCTCCCACATGCGTTACGAATCCGACCGCAAGAACGACAAGGCCGGTGAGCCCTCCCTCAGTGAGATGACCGCGAAGGGCCTGGAGCTGCTGCAGAAAAACAAGGATGGTTATTTCCTGCTGGTGGAGGGTGGGCGCATCGACCACGGTCACCACGCCGGCAACGCCTACAACGCGCTGCACGATGCGGTGGAATTTGCCAACGCGGTGCAGGTGGCGATGGACAACACCGATGCCAGGGACACCCTGATTATCGTCACCGCTGACCACAGCCACACCTTCACCATCGCCGGCTACCCCACCCGCGGCAACCCGATTCTCGGCAAGGTGGTGGGCAATGACGAGCGTGGCGAACCTAACAAGACCCCGGATCTCGCCGGCGACGGCAAACCCTACACCACCGTCGGCTACGCCAATGGCCAGGGTTTTGCGGACCTGGGCAAGGAAACCGATTCCGACAACCGCCGCGACACCCACACCCACGCCGGGCGTGCGGATATCAGCAAGGTGAATACGCAGAATCCGGGGTTTTTCCAGGAGGCGCTGGTGCCTACGTCAGGGGAAACCCACGGCGGTGAAGATGTGGGCATCTGGGCGCGCGGTCCAGGTTCACAGCTGATATCCGGCACACACGAGCAGAATTATGTATTTCATGTGATGGCCCACGCCGCAGGGTTGCTGGCGGACAAGTAATTCCGCGCTTATTCGGCTGTGGGAAGCTTGCACTTGCGCTGGGACTTCCAGCGCTTGTGCTCAAACAGACAGCGGCACTCCCGCTCAATCACTGTCCGCAGCGCCTCCAGCCGTTGCCGGGCACTATCCAGCAGTGGTATCAGTTCCTTTTCCGTCTTTGCGTCCAGGGTAGCTTTGTGCGTTGCCAGATAGGCGCACAGCAGGCGCAGATCGCGCCAGTCGCCCAGCGCACTGGCCAGAATTTTCAACCGCGCCCGGCGGCGGCCGATTTTTTTCGGCTGGAGTGTCTGCAGCAGTCGGGTGTGGTACCACTGATCCTTGACTCGCTTGCGCAGGGTGTGGATGGCAGTGTCATCGTACTTATCCAGTGCCTTCTGTGCGGCTTTGAACGTGCGCCGATAACTGCGCGCGTAACCGCGCTTCAGATCCTTCCTGTCGAGCCCGCCAAATGCGTGGTTGCCGATATGCTCTGCACCCTGCTGCAGCAATTCTCTCGCCTGTTGCAGTGCATCCTGCGTATCGCCGGTGTCGATTCGGGACTGGAGCAGCGCCGCCGTCTCGGGAAACCGCTCGCCACCCAACTGCCTGACCAGGGCATCGTGGAGGGAAACGGCATCGCGACTAGCGGATAACAGCTCCGCAATGCGGCGATAGTGGGCATTCTCGAAGCGGTAGTATTTCTCGGTCCGGTCGTCGGTTTTCTGCAGCAAACGTGCCAGAGCGCGCATTTTTTTGCAGTGTTTGCGGATCTGGTGGGTGGCTCCTTCCTTGTCCGGTTGAGTACAGGTCCGGAGCGCTGCAGAAATCTGCTCTCCGCCAATCCGCTGCATTTCCCTGCCCGGTGGTTCCTGGGGGTGGAAGCGGTAGCTCATGGTAATTCCAAATTTCCGTACTGGCTTTAGTGTAGGGCTGCACTGTCCCGGCGAGTGCCCACGGGGCCCGCCCCATGTACAATACCGCCCTGAATTTGGTACAGCAGGCGCAAGATGACCGAACGCAAGACGACCCATTTCGGCTACCAGCAGGTGCCGGTGGAAGAGAAGGCCGGACGGGTGGCGGATGTTTTTCACTCGGTGGCGGCCCGTTACGATGTGATGAACGATCTGATGTCCGGGGGGATACACCGGCTGTGGAAGCGCTTCACCATCGAGCTGTCGGCGGCGCGCCCGGGACAGACAATCCTGGATATCGCCGGGGGCACCGGGGATCTGACGGCACGGTTCTCCCGTATCGTGGGGCCCACCGGCAAGGTGGTGCTGGCGGATATCAACGAGTCCATGTTGAAGGTGGGGCGCGATCGTCTGCTGGACCGCGGTATTGCGGGCAATGTGGAGACGGTGCAGGCGGACGCCCAGTATCTGCCGTTTCCGGACGATACGTTTGACTGCATCACCATCGCGTTTGGCCTGCGCAATGTGACCGACAAGGATCTGGCGCTGCGTTCGATGCTGCGGGTATTGAAGCCCGGTGGCCGCCTGCTGGTGCTGGAGTTTTCCAAGCCGGAGTCGAAGCTGCTGGAGAAGGTCTACGACCAGTATTCATTCCGCCTGCTGCCGTTTATGGGCAAGCTGGTGGCGGACGATGCGGACAGCTACCGCTATCTGGCGGAGAGCATCCGGATGCATCCGGATCAGGAAACCCTGAAAGGCATGATGAGCGACGCGGGTTTTGTGGACTGCGAGTTCCACAATATGACCGGTGGCATTGTAGCTTTGCACAAGGGCATCAAGCCGTAGTTCCTCCGAACGTTCTTTCGCAGTCCGTGGCGGCCCGTGCAGCGGGAACCCCTCGCGAGACACGCCGTGAACCCATCCCTGGGGGCTCTTCTAAAACATCCCTGTTTTAGAAGGTCTCGCGAGGGGTTCCCGCCGCCCGGACCTTCGCATCAGCGTACATCGCACGGATTAAGCCTCGATAATGACCGACCCTACCTTCCGCGCCGGCTTCGACGCCACCTTGGAAACCGCCATCAATACCGCACTCCGCTACGACCCGGGCAGCCGCGCGCGCCTGACAAAACTGGCGGGCAAGGTGCTGGGGGTTAATCTCACCGCGCCGGCCATGAACCTGTTTCTGGTCATCGACGACGAGGATGATGAAGGCGCTGAGTTTGGTGGAAATTGTATCGAGGTGCACAGCCGCTGGAGCGGTGAGGTGACCACGGAGCTGTCCGGCTCGGCGCTGGCCTTCCTGCAACTGCTGAAAAACCGCGATGCCACGCCGGCGAAGCTCGGGGTGACGGTGCGTGGTTCCAGTGCGCTGCTGGCGGAGCTGCAATCCATCCTGCGGGATCTGGATATCGACTGGGAGGAGCCGCTGGCAAAGCTGATCGGTGATGCACCGGCGCACCAGCTCGGCACCGGTATTCGCATGGCGGCGAGCTGGCTGAAAGACGCGCTGGGTGCGGCGCCCAAGGCGAGCGCTGAGGCGGTGAGTGAGGAGTGGCGGATGACGCCGCCGCAGGCGCAGTTTGAGGCGTTTGCGGAGGATGTGGCCGGGTTTGCCCAGGGGGTGGACCGGCTGGAGGCGCGCATCGCGATTCTGCGCCGCAAAGTTGAAGGCCGGAACCAGAACGATGGCGGGGAGAAGTAGGAACGTGCCAATTGCCAGAAGTCTGACCATCGCGCAGGTATTCCTGCGCTATCGCCTGAATGAACTGATTCCCGCGGAGCATCAGCCCCTGTGGCTGCGGGCGCTGTGGGCGCCGGCGAAGTTGCTGCCGCAGAGCAGTAAAACGAAGAATATGGGCCGCGGTGAGCGGTTGCGGCGGGCGCTGGAGGATCTGGGGCCGATCTATGTGAAGTTCGGTCAGTTGCTTTCCACCCGCCCGGACCTGTTGCCGGTGGATATGGTGCAGGAGCTGAACCGGCTGCAGGACAATGTGCCGCCGTTCCCCGCAGACCAGTGTATTGCGCGTATCGAGGCGGCATTGGGTGCAACCGTGGACGAGCTGTTTGCGGAGTTTGAGCGCGAACCGCTGGCCTCTGCCTCGGTGGCACAGGTGCATGCGGCGAAGCTGAAAGACAGACAGGGTGCACCCGGCCAGTCGGTGGTGGTGAAGGTACTACGCCCCGGCATCAATAAAGTGATCCAGCAGGATCTGGAGTTGCTGCACTACATCGCCCGCTGGATCGAGCGCTATCTGCCGGACGGTCGTCGCATGCGCCCGGTGGAGGTGGTGGAGGATTACCGCCACACCATCGAGGGCGAGCTGGATCTGGTACGCGAGGCGTCCAATGGCTCGGAGCTAAAGCGCAATTTCACCAATTCCCCCCTGCTGTATATCCCGGAGGTGCACTGGGACTACACCCGCGAGAATGTGCTGGTGCTGGAGCGTATCGACGGTATTCCGGTGACGGACCTGGCGCAGTTGCGCGCGCAGAACACGGATATGCCGCTACTGGCGGAACGCGGGGTGGAGATCTTTTTCAAGCAGGTGTTCGAGCACAATTTCTTCCACGCGGATATGCACCCGGGCAACATCTTTGTGTCCCGCGAACACCCGGACCGCCCCAAATACATCGCCATCGACACCGCCATCGTCGGCAGCCTGACCCGTGAGGACCAGTACTATCTGGCGCGCAATTTGCTGGCTATGTTCCGGCGCGACTACCGCATGGTGGCGGAGCTGCATGTGCAGAGCGGCTGGGTGCGGCGGGATACCCCGGTAAATGCGTTTGAGGCGGCGATCCGCTCGGTGTGCGAGCCGATCTTTGAGAAACCGCTGGGCGAGATTTCGTTCGCGCGGGTGCTGATCAGCCTGTTCCAGACGGCGAGAAGGTTCGACATGGAAGTGCAGCCGCAGTTGGTGCTGTTGCAGAAGACGCTGTTGAATATTGAGGGATTGGGGCGCCAGCTTTATCCGCAACTGGATCTGTGGAAGACTGCTCATCCATTTCTGGAGCGGTGGATGCGCGAGCGTATACACCCCAAGACCATCGTCGGTGAAATTCGACGGTATGGGCCGGAATGGCTGGAAAAATTCCCGCAACTGCCGCAATTGGCGTTCTCCGCCCTGGAGCAGGGGCGGGAGCTGGGACCGCAGTTGCAGCAACTGAGTGAGCAGCTGGCGGGCAGCCGGCGCCGCGGGCGGGCGCGCTATGCGCGCATGCTGGTCGGAGGCCTGCTGGCGGCGGGCGCGGCACTGGTGGCATCGCCCGGGCTGTTGGCGCAGATTCCGGCGGCGAGCTGGGCGCTGGGGGCGGTGGGGCTGGCACTGTTGCTCTGGCCCTGATCAACCCTGTTGGCAAAACCGGAGCCGGGAAGCGGACCGGCCAGCCTACAATAACGAATGCAGTAAGGACGCGAATCGTGAGCAAAACCGATTTTACCCAGGCGGTCAGCTGGAACAGCGACGGCCTGGTACCCGCCATAGCCCAGGATGTCAAAACCGGGCGGGTATTGATGATGGCATGGATGAACGCCGAGTCCCTGCGCCTGACGGTTGAGGAAGGCCGCGCGGTCTATTGGTCGCGCTCCCGGGGCAAACTGTGGCGCAAGGGCGAGTCCTCCGGGCATGTGCAGCAGGTGCGGGAAATCCGCCTCGACTGCGACGGCGATACCATCGTATTACTGGTGGAACAGTTGGGCGGTATCGCCTGTCATACCGGGCGCACCAGCTGCTTTTATCAGGTACTGGAAAACGGCCGTTGGCAGATCCGCCAACCGGTGCTTGTTGATCCGGAAATGATTTACGCAGAGAAGAAATAGCCAGGGTAATAGACGTCGACATGAGCAACATGCTGATACAACTGGACCGGGTGCTCCGGCTGCGCATGCAACAGGGGGATGCGGAGTCCTCCTATGTGGCGAGTCTGCACCGCAAAGGGTTGAACAAGATTCTGGAAAAGGTGGGCGAGGAAGCCACCGAGCTGGTGATTGCCGCCAAGGACGCAGAGGGCAAGGGTCGCGAGAGTGAAGAACACAAGGCGCTGATCGGCGAGACCGCCGATCTCTGGTTCCACTCGCTGGTAATGCTCGCACATCTTGGGGGGGACTCCCGCGAGGTACTGGACGAGCTGGGACGTCGCTTCGGCCTGTCGGGGCTGGAAGAAAAGGCCGCGCGCCCACAGGATTGATCCAACGCCCGCAAACGCGGGACAGACACGAAACAGAGAACATTTTCAGGAGCATTTCACATGGGCATCAGCTGGCAACAATTACTGATTCTGCTGGTCATCGTACTGCTGATCTTCGGCACCAAGCGCCTGCGCAACCTCGGCGGCGACCTCGGTGGTGCCATCAAGGGCTTCAAGAAAGCCATGAAGGAAGATGGCAAGAAAGACGATGAGGACGACAAGGACCCGGAATTGCTGGGCAAGGACGACAACGTGAAACCTCAGCAGAAAACCACCTCGGATGAAAAGCAGTCCCAGGACAAATAATCCTTCGCAGGCCATTGAGCGATTGACGCGTGTTTGATATCGGATTTTTTGAGCTGCTGGTTGTGGGAATCGTTGGACTTGTGGTGATCGGCCCCGAGCGTCTTCCGGATGCCGTGCGTACCACGGTGCGCTGGTGGACCCAGATCAAGCATACACTCGGCAGTGCCCGCGAGGAGCTGGAGCGCGAAGTGGGTGCCGACGATATTCGCCGCGAACTGCACAATGAGCGCGTATTGCGCGAGTTGCGTGAAAGCAAGGCGGAAATGGAACGCACCTTCAGTGAGGCGGAAAGAAAATTTGCGCAGGATCTGAAAGACGTGCAGCGGCAGGCGGACGCACTCAAACATCCCGAGGAAGCTGCACCGCCATCGGAGCCGGATCCCCAGGCCGACCAGCTTCGCGTCGCGCAGGATTATCTGCCAGAGCAGGAAACCGGAACCCGGCGCGCCGAAGAATACCTGCCGGAAGACGATGAAAGCGACGAGGATCTGGAAGACCCGGAATATCCCGAACATCTACACGACCACGGTGATCCGGAGTACAACCCTCATCATCCGGACCACTTCAAACACGAAGAAGATGACACCTGGGCGGAAGTGGACCGCGTCGACCCGCAAGAGGCTCCCGTGAGGGACGCCGCCGACACACCACCCACAAACAAATCGCGTCCGGCGGAAGATAAGCCTCAATGAGCGACATTTCACGAGTGATAAATACGTTCCCGCGAGTGACCAGCAATGACTGACAGGGAACAACCTTTTATCGAGCACCTGATCGAGCTGCGCGATCGTCTGCTGAAAACCCTGCTGGTGGTGATTGCGATTTTTGCCTGTATGGCACCCTTCGCCAATGAGATCTACGATTTCGTCGCCGACCCGCTGCAGGCGCGTCTTACGGAAGGCGCGGGCATGATTGCCACTGAGGTCACCTCGCCTTTTCTCACCCCCTTCAAAACGACATTTGTGCTGGCGTTTTTTACCGCCATCCCGTTTGTGCTCTATCAGTTCTGGGCATTTATCGCTCCCGGTCTGTACAAGCACGAAAAACGTCTGATCGCTCCGCTGTTGTTTTCCAGTATCGTGCTGTTTTACGCCGGTATGGCGTTTGCGTATTACGTGGTATTCCCGCTGATCTTCGAATTTTTCATCAGTTCGGCGGATGCGGACATCAAGGTAATGCCGGATATCCGTATGTATCTCGATCTGGCATTGAAGCTGTTTTTTGCCTTTGGTTTTGCCTTTGAAATTCCTATCGCCACCATCGTGCTCATCTGGAGTGGCGTGGTATCGGCGCAGGACCTGGCCAAAAAACGTCCCTACGTCATCGTGGCCTGTTTCGCCATCGGCATGCTGCTGACGCCGCCAGATGTCATTTCCCAGACTCTGCTGGCCGTACCCATGTGGCTGTTGTTCGAAATCGGAGTGTTCTTTGGGCGCTGGATCAGACGCGGCAACAGAGAGGAATTGTCGGAGGAGCCCTGAGTCAGGTCTCAACCCGTCGCGATACCCGCTATGCTGATTAAGCCCAGCACCGCGAGGGCCAGGGCAAACAGCTCCCGGTGAGATTGCCACCGCGGTATCAGAAAAAGCAGGGCGAGGGGTGGCAGCAGCAGGGCGATGATGCCGAACAGAGTAGAATCTGCAAAGCTGATCCGCAGCAGGTAAATCCACAACACGGCACCCAGCACCAGCGCAAATACCAGCGATACAGCGGCAACAGGTGGCATGGACGACTCCCTGAAAAATATCCTACTGCAGACAAAACTAGCTCTTTTCCCTGGGTTTAGCCGACATTGGCGCAGGCTTTTGCTTTTCGCCTGCCTTCTTCTCAGCGGTTGCGAAACCGTCCATTTCTATACCCAGGCGGCGACCGGCCAGTTGAAGATCCTGGCGGGACGCAAGCCCATCGACCGGTTGCTTGCGGATGAGCAGACCGACCCGAAACTTCGCCGTCAGCTGCAATGGGTGCAGTCCATCCGCGCCTATGCCGGAGCAGAACTGCATCTGCCGGTGGGCAGTGCCTACAGTGAGTTTACTCAGCTTGAGGGGGAGTATGCCCTGTGGAATCTGGTGGCGGCGCCGGAATTTTCGCTGTCGCCAAAGCGCTGGTGTTACCCCATTGCCGGCTGTGCCAGCTATCGCGGTTACTTCGATAAGGCGGATGCGGAGGCGCAGGCCGGTCGCCTGCGTGCACAAAATTTCGATGTGTATCTGGGGCCGGTGCCCGCCTACAGCACGCTGGGCTGGTTTGATGACCCGGTGTTGTCGAGCTTTGTAGACTGGCAACCGGAGCGTCTCGCCAGCCTGCTGTTTCACGAGCTCGCCCACCGGCGCGTGTATATCTCCGGGGATACCCAGTTCAACGAGAGTTTCGCCACCGCGGTATCGCGCATCGCGCTGCCAGACTGGCGCCGGCGCCAGGGCATTCCCGCGCCCGGCGTGGAGAGTGTTGCCCAGGCTCAGCGGGTCAACAGCCTGATGGTGAGCGCGCGCAAGCAGCTGCAGCAGATCTACGGTTCGGACCTGAGCGATGCTGAAAAGCGGGAAAAAAAAGCACGCACCCTGCGACAGTTGCGCCATTGTTACCGCGAAGCATCCGCTGGCTGGCAGCAGGATGAGCAATTCACCAAGCTGGTGGAAAAAACCAATAACGCCACCCTGGCACTGGTGAGCGAGTATCAGTCGCAAGTGCCGGCGTTTGTGCAGTTGTACAAAGACAGCGGCAGCAACTGGGACGCGTTTTACACTGCGGTGGAGCAGCTGGGCGCGCTGCCGAAGGAGCAGCGCAATACGCAATTGAAGGCGCTGGGCAAACGCGCGCAGGGGGCTGATCAGGCCTCCAGTAAAAATGTCACCGGGCCGTCGTTGCAGAGTGATACCTGCATGTCCGCGGCGAACTGACCGCCGGCGACGGGTAGCTCGGCGGGCATTGCGGTGCGCGCACGCCGCAGGAAATAGTCGTACAGAGCCTCCGCCTGTTGCGGGCTGGCTCCGCGGCTGAAACTCGGACGCAGGCCCTTCGCGGTTTCTGCCACCAGGGTGAACTGGCTCACCACCAACAGCCCGCCGCCGGCCTGCTGAACATTCAGGTTCATCTTGCCCTGGGGGTCGCTGAAAATACGGTAGTGCATCACCTTGTGCAGCAGCTTGTCGGCGCTCTCTTCCGTATCGCGCGCCTCCACGCCGAGTAGCAGTAAAATGCCGTGGTCGATGGCTCCGACGGATTCACTGCCCACCTCCACTTTCGCGTGTTTTACCCGCTGAATCAGGCCTTTCATCGTAATCCTCTTCTAAACTGCTGTGCGCAACTGGAACCCCGGCGGCGAATCGCCTAGTGTACCGGTTCGACCCCGGACCATCGACCCGACCGCTTTTTTTGCAATACAAAGACCCGGAAGCCACCCATGAACAAATTCGGATTTGCCCTGCTCGCCGCCGGTGTTGCCGCCGCCGCGACCATTGCCGTCGCCGGTAGTGAGAAATCTTCCAGCCACTACCCGCAGACCAAAGCCGTCGCTCAGCAGGACGATTATTTCGGTACCAGCGTCAGCGACCCCTTTCGCTGGCTGGAAGACCAGGACTCGAAACCGGTGAAGGACTGGGTCAACGCGCAGAATGAGTACTCCCTGCCCGCACTAAAGGCACTGCCGGGCTGGCAGAAGATCAACGACCGCCTCACCGAGCTGTGGCAGTACGAACAGTACGGGGTACCGTATAAAAAAGCCGGCCAGGTGTTTTACGAATACAACGACGGCAGCTGGGACCAGAGTGTGTTTTACAGCACCCGCGATATCCATAAAGACGGCGGTGTGGTGCTGGACCCGCGCACACTGAGCAAGGATGGCACCATCGCCGCGAAGAATTACTCCGTCAGCCCCAATGGCCGCTACCTCGCCTACGGTACGTCTGACGGTGGTACCGACTGGACCGATTACCGCGTGCGCGATCTGAAAACCCGCCGCCTGCTGCCCGACCATCTGACCGGGATCAAGTTCAGCGGCGCAAGCTGGGCCAAGGACGAATCCGGTTTCTATTACAGCCGGTACCCGTTCAACAAGGATGGCAGCGCGGACGACAGCAAGCAGGTGGCGGTGTATTTCCACAAGGTCGGTGAGCCCCAGAGCAAGGACCAGCGGATATACGAAATCACCGACCACCCCACCCGCAATCCGGAGGCTCAGGTCAGTGACGACGGCAACTACCTGATCTTTGGTATCTTTGACGGCTACGACAGCAACGGCGTGTATTACAAGGATCTGCGCGATCCCGGGGCCCCGGTGGTCAAGTTGCTGAACGATTGGGATGCGCTCTACAACTATCTCGGCAATGACGGCGAGACGTTTTATTTCGAAACCAATGCCGGGGCCACCAACGGCAAAGTTGTTGCCATTGATCTGGATAAACCGGAAAAATCCAACTGGAAAACCCTGGTGCCAGAGCAGAAAAATGCCTTGCAGAGTGCCAGCCTGATCGGTGGTCGTTTTGTACTGCACTACCTGGAAGACGCGAAATCCAAGGTGGTGGTGACGGACCTCACCGGCAAACAGCAGTACGCACTGAAGCTTCCCGGTATGGGTACCGTGCGGGGTTTTTACGGCGAACCGGATGACGGTGAAACCTACTACGAATTCAGCAATTTCCTCACGCCTCCCAGTATCTACAAACTGGATGTGGCCAGCGGTAAAAGTGAAAAAGTAAAACAGCCGAAATATCCGGCGGACTTTTCCGATTTCAATGTGAGCCAGCATTTCTTCACCAGCAAGGACGGTACCCGCGTGCCCCTGTTCCTGGTGCAGAAAAAAGGCCAGAAAAAAGACGGCAACAATCCCACACTTTTGTATGGCTATGGCGGCTTCAACGCGGCGCAGTTGCCCCAGTTTTACACGCGTTTTGCGGGCTGGCTGGATATGGGTGGCACCTTTGCCATGGTGAACCTGCGCGGTGGCAGCGAATACGGCGGCGACTGGCACAAGGCGGGCACAAAACTGCAGAAACAAAATGTGTTCGACGATTTTATCGGCGCGGCCCAGTGGCTGATTGACGAAAAAATTACTTCAGCGGAAAAACTCGGCATTATGGGCCGATCCAATGGCGGATTGCTTGTCGGCGCGACCGAAGTGCAGCGCCCGGAACTGTTCAAAGTGGCGTTACCTATCGTCGGAGTGCTGGACATGCTGCGCTATCACACCGCGTCCGCGAACGCGCGTCAGTGGTCAAGCGATTACGGCCTGTCCGAAAACAGGGATGAGTTCAACGCGCTCTATGCCTATTCACCGGTGCACAATACCAAAAAGGGAACCTGCTATCCGGCAACCCTGATTACCACCGCCGATCGCGACGACCGCGTTGTGCCCTGGCACAGTTACAAATTCGCCGCCGCGCTGCAACGGGACCAGGGTTGCGACAATCCAATCTACCTGGCAGTGGAAACCCGCGCAGGCCATGGCGCCGGCAAACCGGTGTGGATGCAGGTGGAGGATTTCACCAATCAGTACGCGTTCCTCGCTCATGAACTCGGTCTGGAAGTTCAATAAGTCATGCACGCTTTTGTCACCGGCGGTACCGGTTTTCTCGGTGCCAATCTGATTGAACAGCTGGTTGCCGATGGCTGGCAGGTGACCGCCATGCATCGTCCCGGCTCGAATGTGGCGCGGCTGCGCGCGCTGGGAGCCGCTCCGGTAGAGGCGTCACTGGACGATATCGACGCGCTGCGCGCGGCCCTGCCGGCGGAGCTGAACGCGGTGTTTCATCTGGCTGGCAACACCAGTATGTGGCGCGGCGGCAATGCGCAGCAGTGGCGGGACAATGTACAGGGCTCGGCCAATCTGGCGCGCGCCGCGCGCGAACATTTCACCGCACAGGTTACGGCCGGTAAAGCGCCCGGTCGCATGATCGTCACCAGCTCCATTTCCGCCTACGGCAAGCAGCAAAGTGTGATCAGCGAGGCAAGCCCGAAACTCGCCAATGATTCAAACCACCACTACCACTACTCCAAAATGCACGCGGAGCTCGCGGTGCAGGAAGAGATCGCGCGCGGACTGGATGCGGTGTTCCTGAACCCCTGTGCGATCGTCGGTAAATACGATGTATCGAGCTGGGCACAGACATTTTTCCTGTTGGCGGAAAACCGGTTGCCGGGGGTTCCACCGGGCAGCGGTTCTTTCTGTCACGCGGGGGCGGTGGCGCGCGCGCATATCAATGCCTTCCATCGCGGGCGCCGCGGTGAGAACTATATCCTCGCGGGTACCGACGCCAGTTTTCTCGAATTTTTCGGCATCATTGCCCGTCTGGTGGGTGTTCCGGCGCCGCGCCGCACGACTCCCGCATTCGCCATCCACATCATCGCTGCGCTGTCAGATCTCACATCGCGGGTAACCGGTCGCGAGCCGGCGGTAACGCCGCAGAAAGCCAGTATGCTCACCAGTCGCATGGTGGCGGACAGCCGTCGCGCCGAGCGTGAGCTGGATTACCGCAGCGATGTCAGCCTGGAAGAGATGCTGCGCGAGTCCCGCGATTGGCTGGTGGCAGAGGGTTTGCTGCAGCTCGCGGGGCGAGAGTCGCCACACACCGGAATCAGGAAGGGTACATGAATCGCAGTAATCTCATTTTCATCCTCGTTGCGACCCTGCTGGTGTTGCAGTTGATCCAGCATTATTTCTTTTCCGGCGGCGCACAGTAGGCGGAAAATTTCCGTGGGAAAACGCGCATACGTTGTGACTAGTCGGCGTCGGCATTGTTACCGTATCCTTGTGTCAATTTTTGGCAATCGCTAGGGGAGGTGTACTGGTGGATGGACTGAAAGCGCAACTGGAAGAGCTGTGGCCGCTGGTGATGGATGTGGGGCTCAATGTGCTGTGGGCCCTGTTGGCGATTCTGGTGACCTGGATTGCGGCAAAGATTGTCGCCCGCGGCGTCAATCGCCTGAGCGAGCGCGGCATCGATGAGACTCTGATCCCGGTGCTGGAAACCCTCGCGGTATGGGGCACCTATGTGGTGGGTGGCCTGGTGGTGCTGGATATTTTCGGAGCCAACACCACCTCCCTGGTGGCATTGCTGGGCGCCGCTGGCCTGGCCGTCGGTCTCGCTCTGAAAGACACCTTGCAGTGTATCGCCGCCGGCTTCGTGCTGCTGGGACTGCGTCCGTTCCGCGTGGGTGAAACCATCCAGTTCGGCGGCACCATCGGTACCGTGCGCAAGATCGGTCTGTTTACCACTGAGCTGGATACCCCGGATGGCCTGCGCATCTCCGCACCCAATGACAAGGTGTGGGGGGAGACCCTGACCAACTTTACCCGCAATTCGAGCCGCCGCATCGAGATCATCGCCAGTATTGCCTACGGCGATGATGTTGAAACCGGTATGAATGTGTTGCGCACACTGGTGGCCAATGACGCCCGTATTCTCGCCGACCCCGAGCCGAGTTACGCGGTGCGCGCCCTGGCGGACAGTTCGGTGAATCTGCACCTGCGCGCCTGGGCAAAGACCGAGGAATACTGGGATGTGTACTGGGACCTGATGAAAAAACTCAAGCCGGCACTGGAAGCGGAAGGCCTGACCATCCCATTCCCGCAGCGTGAACTGCATATCGTGGACGCCGCGCAGAAACAGCTGGCGAAGTAGGCGCGGGGCGATGAGCGCGGTTGATCCCGCGAGCATATCCATAGAATATCCAAAAGATTTTTCTCGATTTCATTCCTGAGCAAAGAGGCAGAAATTATGCGCAAAGCGCTCCTGAGTCTGGTGATTGCATCCGTGGTTGCAGGTTGTCAGCAGGCAGAAGAACCTAAAAAAGAGGCACAGCTGGAATCCGGTGCGGTAGCGACGGAGCAGCAGGCGGCCAACCCGGCTTCGGTTGCGGAAAGCGAGCAGGAGGCGGAGACCAAGCGCCTCGGCGAATGGTTCGACACAAAATATGAAGAGGAGCTGCAGTTCAGCCCGGTGCAGCTCAGCTACTTAGGCCGCAAGGAGCAGTACGACAAGATCGACGATATGAGCAAGGCCGCCGACGAGCGCGAACTGGCCTGGAAAAAAGCCACCGTCGAGGAGATGAAGCAGAAGTTCGACTACGACAAGCTGAGCACCATCGGCAAGGAGTCCTACGACCTGTGGATCCAGCAGTACGAGCAGGAAGCGGCCAATCAGCCATTCTGGGATTACAGCTATTTCGCCAGTGAACTGGGCGGTCCGGAAGCGCAGTTCCCCACCTTCCTGATCAACCAGCACAAGGTGGACAGTGAACAGGACATGCGGGACTACATTACCCGTATCGGCGGTATCAGCAGCGCACTCGGTCAGATGCTGGTGCGTGCGCAGGACTCCGCCAAGGCCGGCGTACGCCCGCCGCGTTTCGCCTATGATCTCGCCATCGAGCGCGCGCAGAAGGTCACCTCAGGCCAACCGTTCGGCGACGGAGATGACGCCCCGTTGATGGCGGACGCGAAGAAAAAAATCGCTGCTCTGAAAGATGCCGGCACGATCGACGACGCCACCGCCAAGGACCTGCAGGGGCAGGTGGAAAAAGCTCTCACCGGTCAGATGAAGCCCTCCTACGATGCCTATATTGCCTGGCTGAAACAGGATCGCGCCAATGCGGACGAGGAGCCGCAGGGCGTATCCAAACTGCCAAACGGCGAAGCCTTCTACAGCAACCGCCTGGCCAACTACACCACCCTGCCGCTGACGGCAGAGGAAGTCCACCAGATCGGTCTCGATGAAGTGGCGCGTATCCGCAAGGAAATGGAAGGCATCAAAGACCAGGTGGGCTTCAAGGGCACGCTGCCGGAGTTCTTCGCCTTCATCCGTACCGACGACCAGTTCTACTATCCCAACACCGATGAGGGCCGGGAGAAATACCTGGAAGAAACCCGCGGATACCTCGCCGATGTACATAAAAAACTGCCGGAGTATTTCGGTATTCTGCCCAAGGCGGATCTGGTGGTGAAGCGTGTGGAAGCCTTCCGTGAAGTGCCCGGCGGCGCCCAGCACTATGTGCCCGGTACCCCCGATGGCAAGCGTCCGGGCACCTACTATGTGCATATGTCCGACATGAGCGCCCTGTCCACTACGGATATGGAAACCGTGACCTATCACGAGGGCAACCCCGGTCACCACATGCAGATTTCCATCGCCCAGGAGCTGGAGGGTATTCCACAGTTTCGCACCCAGGCCCACTTCACGCCGTACGTGGAGGGGTGGGCGCTGTATTCCGAGAAGCTCTCCAAAGAGATGGGCCAGTTCCAGGACCCCTACCGGGACTTCGGCCGCCTGACCGCAGAAATGTGGCGGGCCATCCGCCTGGTGGTGGATACCGGCATGCATGCCAAAGGCTGGAGCCAGGAGCAGGCCGTACAGTACTTCCTGGATAACTCCGCGATTCCGGAGGGCGCCGTGCGCTCCGAAGTGCGCCGCTACCTGACCGTCCCCGGCCAGGCCACCGCGTACAAAATCGGCATGCTGAAAATCGAAGAACTGCGCGGCAAGGCGGAACAGCAGCTTGGTGACAAGTTCGACATCCGCGCCTTCCACGATACCGTGCTCGGTGGCGGCGCGCTGCCGTTACCGCTGCTGGAAAAGCGTGTGGATAACTGGATTGCCAGTGTGAATAGCTGATAGCAGCATATGTGATGTACATGGCGGGCCATAGTGCCCGCCATTTTTTTTGCCTAAAAAATAGCCTGCGACGCCATGCTTCTGAGGTATTTGGCGCCATTTTCGTTTAAAAAAGGATAGGCGCGACTCAATGGCTCTGTACCCCTGCCCGTGTGCCGCCATCAAGAAATTCATAGATACCCGAGGTGGTTGGAGAGTGAACAATGAGGGTAAATAACAAACACTTTGGGTGCGCGGCGTTGCTTCTTGCCGGTCTACTGCTCACTGCCTGCGGCGGTGGAGGCGGTAATGGTGGCGGAGATCCGGCGTCCACAAACCTGCCCCCGACAGTGACGGCCGCTCCGGTTTCGATACCGGAAGGTGCGACAGTCTCCGTCGTTGCGACGGCTTCCGACGCTGATGGCAGCATTGCCTCGTACCGTTGGCAACAGAAATCTGGTGTTGCCCTCGCCTTGAGTGCCACGGATACGGCGACCATTTCGATTACTGCACCTGAGGTCACTGCCGATTCAACGGCTGTGCTGGCCGTGACCGTAACCGACAATGACGGCGCACAGGCAACCGCTGAATTAGTGGTCACCATTCTCGCGGGCACCACCAGCTTCACCGTAACCGGTCTTGTCACCGATAATCCGGTAGCGGATGCCGAGATCGAGTTTCATGTGGGAACCCAGGTATTCTCCACCAGGGCGGACGCCTCGGGGCGTTACTCCATTGCGCTTGATGTTGATGACAGTAACCTCTCGGAAGTCATCCGTGCGGAAGCAACCAGCAGTAATCCCGAACTGAAGCTGGTATCGCTGCTGGGAGATGTGGCGTCGGTGCTGCAGGACGCAGGCGAAGATGGCATTCTGACCCGTGGCGAAAATCTGTCGGTAAATATTTCCAATCTCACCACGGCGTTGGCGGCACAACTAGAAAGAGGCGTGCCAGGCAGTATCACCTCTCAACGTGAAATGATCGAGCGCACAAAAACGCTTGACGGAAATATGGTTTTCCAGCTGGCGACGCTGATCAAACTTGTGCTGGACTATTCCGACAATACGGCAGTCGCAATGCCGGAGAATATCGCCGACACCTATGCGCTCGCTTCTGACAACTTGGTAGCGGCCGAGCTGGTAGCGCGTGTTCAGCGAGAAGACGCCTCCGTCTATCAGGCCGCAATGAATGCGATAGCCGCCGATAACGAGCTGGTGGCAATACAGCCCCCAACCAGTAGTACTACAGAGGACACTTACTACTTCACCACGACGTCCATTATGCAGATGCCTTTTGAAAACGCAGTTTCTGAGCATTTCGGTTACCGGTTGCAGGTGGATGCAGATGGTAAAGGCATCCTTTCCGGTCGTCAGAGAAAACGAGAAATAAACTGGAATATCAATGCCGACGGAATGGTGATTTCCGGGGGCGAAGTGGTGGTGGATACCCGGCAGTGGTATGACAGCTATTTTATCCGGGATGTAGTTGAAGAAACCGTTGTCCGCCCACGTTCCATCAAGTGGCTTGCCAGTGGTTCCGATGTTGATTGGCTGCTTATCACCCTGGAAAAATTTATCCGCTACCCTAATGGCGAATATCCCTCTACGGATCCGGATTTCATCACGGGTGCGACGGTGGCGATACGCGAGAAAGGAATTGTCGAAGCAAAAAACGTACTGCCGATGGGCTTGGCGATCAGTGTGCCGCTGCCATTTGTTCAAGGGGAAGTCACCGACCCGTCAACGGAATATCCAACGCCCGAGTTATCTGTCCAGGCGGTTCAGTTAATTTTTAATGGCAGCGTAGAAACCGGTGGTAGTGTCACCATCAACAAGGATTCCATTTCCGGCAGTGGTAAGCCTTCTCAAACACAGCTGATTTCCTCATGGACAATAGACGAAAGGGGACATCTCCAAATTACAGACCTGTTCGGATACCCTGCAGAGCTGGTGTTCCTGCAGCAAAGTAAACCGAAGGCGCCGATCATGTTTGTGGAACTGAATTTCGGTGCCGAGCAGGCTTCTATTGTCCAACCGGCTTATCTGAGGGAAGCACCGGCCTGGACTGCTGAACGCGCAATTGGAATTTATCAGTACTCTGTGAATTTTTTCTGGCCGCTGCAACCCTTCTGGTTTGAAGTCAATGCAGATGGAAGCGCGTTAACGGTTTCCGGCTGGGACGAAAACAATGACGGAGAACTGACCGAGAATGAGTTTGCGAAAATGCCGGGGCTCTGGCAGATCAACTCCGAAGGAAATCTGATCATTCGGCGATACGTCTCAATATATGGAGGGTTTTGTGCCCCGGTCAGTTGGAATCCCGCACCGACGGAAGACTGCGTTCTTTATCATGAGCGGGAGTGGGTGTTGCACCAGGAATCAGCAGATGGCGGTGTTGCCCTGCGCCACTATCATCGCTACTTCCATTTCGGTATGGATGAGCATTCGAGCCCAGTTGATGACGAACACCTCCTGATGGATGCAATCATTTCCAATACCTACTATGAGCGGGTGTCGGAACGACCTTATCCCATCAGTCAGTAATAGCATCCAAGTTTGTCGAAACAAAAAACCCATGGAATTCCATGGGTTTTTTGTTTGCACTATGCGTCCTGGCAGAAATCAGAAGGCCCGACGACGGTAGCGGCGGTAATCCGGATGCCAGAAATTCTTTTCGATGTTTTTCTCGAGTTTTTCCTCGGTAATACCCGGTGCCACACCGTCGGCCTGCGCCTGTTTGCCAACAGCCAGTGCGATGGCCTTGCCCACTTCGCGGATCTGCGACAGTGGCGGCAGCAGTGCACCGCTGCCCTCTTTCACCACCGGCGCATTTTCCGCGAGTGCGTTGGAGGCGGCCATCAGCATGTTTTCCGTTACCCGATTGGCGCCGGCGGCGACGACACCGAGGCCGATACCGGGGAAGATGTACACGTTATTGCACTGGGCGATGGGGTATTTCTCGCCATCCAGCTGTACCGGTTCAAACGGGCTGCCGGTAGCGACCATGGCCTCGCCTCGGGTCCACTCCAGTACCTCCTGAGGCGTGGCTTCGGCGCGCGAAGTGGGGTTGGACAGCGGCATCACCAGCGGGCGCTTGCAGCCTTTGTGGAGTGCTTCGATCACGGGCTGGGTGAAGAGGCCACCCTGGCCGGATACGCCGATGAGGATGGTGGGTTTCACCTGCTCGATCAGGGTCTGCAGATCCCACTCCGGTGCCTGAGGGTATTTCCCGGGGCTGTGTGCGAGTTTCTGCTGGAAGTCATGCAGGCCCTTCATGTTGTCCATGACCAGACCGTAGCGGTCGAACATGAAGAGTCGTTCGCGTGCTTTCTCCTCCGACAAACCGTCGTTGACCATGGCCGCCACCACCTGTTCGGCAATACCGCAGCCGGCAGAGCCGGCGCCGACCACAAGTACTTTCTGTTTCGACAGCTTCTCGTCCTTGGCCTTGCACGCGGCGAGCATGGTACCGAGTGCCACCGCGGCAGTGCCCTGAATATCGTCGTTGAAGCAGCACACCTTGTCGCGATAGCGCTTCAGCAGCGGCATGGCATTGGTCTGGGCGAAATCCTCGAACTGGATCAGCACCTTCGGCCAGCGGCGTTTCACCGCGGCGATGAATTCCTCCAGGAACTCGTCGTACTCCTCCTGGGAAATACGCTCGTTGCGCCAGCCCATATACATGGGGTCGTTCAGCAGGGTGCGGTTGTTGGTGCCCACGTCCAGCATCACCGGCAGAGTGTAGGCGGGGCTGATACCACCGCAGGCGGTGTACAGGGACAGCTTGCCGATGGGAATACCCATGCCGCCGATGCCCTGGTCGCCAAGGCCGAGGATGCGCTCGCCGTCGGTGACTACGATGACTTTTACATTTTCCTTGGTGGCACTGCGCAGGATGTCGTCCATATGTTTGCGGTCCGGGTAGGACACAAACAGACCGCGGTGATTGCGGTAAATATTGGAGAACTCTTCACAGGCCGCGCCCACAGTGGGGGTGTAGATGATCGGCAGCATTTCTTCGATGTGCTGCTCGATCAGACGGAAAAACAACGTTTCGTTGTCGTCCTGAATGGCGCGCAGATAGATATGGCGTTCGAGATCCGTACGACACTGCTCATACTGGTGATAAGCGCGGCGCACCTGCTCGTTGATATTTTCCACATTGTTTGGCAGCAGACCGATCAGGTTGAACTCGATGCGCTCCTGCAATGTGAAGGCGCTGCCCTTGTTGAGCAGGGGGATTTCCAGCAGCGAGGGACCGGCGTGGGGGATGTACAGGGGGCGTTTGTCTTTCTGACTCATAAATCTATTCTGGTCGGTAAATTGCCGCTTATCGGGTGCGGGAAGCAATAAATCAGAGTAGCGGATTTGACCGGGGATTTTACGCGCACTTGACCAGATATGCCGCAGTGGATTGCAAATGCCAACATTTGTCCGGGTTTTTCGCGATTTATGGCAGATGATCTCTGGATGATGGGGGCGCCGGCTGATTAAATCTGTGCTGGCGTTTTCAACCAGATTCAGCGAGAGAAAATTCGATGTTCAGTTATCAGGTAGAGCCCCGTTTCAGCGAAACTGACGCCCTCGGGCACATCAACAACACGGTGGTGCCGGTATGGTTCGAGCAGGGGCGCACGCCGATCTTCCAGCTGTTCAATCCGGATCTTTCCCTGGGTAAATGGAACCTGATCCTGAAAAAAATGGACGTGGATTTCGTTGCCCAGATCTATCTGTTCTCACCGGTAGAAGTGAAAACGAGCCTGAGCGCGGTAGGCAATACGTCCATGACCATCCATCAGGAAGTCTGGCAGAAGGGGCAGCTGGTGGCTCAGGGGGATTGCGTGATGGTGCACTTCGATTATGAAAAGCAGAGTAAGGCGCCGATTCCCGACACGGTCCGGGAAAAACTGCTTCAGCACCTGATCTGAATGTCGTGTTAACAGGCCTCGGTATTAACAGACTCTAACGGGCAAGGTCGCCGTCAGGTGTGCGCTTCAAGCGCTGATCACCTGATTGCGCCCCGCATTTTTGGCGCGGTACATACGGGCATCCGCTTCCGCCAGCAACTGATTCTGTCCGTCCACTCCGCTGCTGCCCTCGGCGACGCCAAAGCTGATGGAAATCATCACGCCCTCTGTATAGGTTTCGCTCAGCGCCTCCACTCTCTGGCGCAGCTTCTCCGCGAGCACGCCGCCACCCTGCACGTCGGTGTTCGGCAGCAGGACCAGAAACTCTTCTCCGCCCCAGCGCGCAACCACATCATCTGCGCGTGTATTGTCCCGCAACACCTGCGCTACATCCCGCAATACCCGATCGCCGAAGCTGTGGCCGAAGGTATCGTTGATGGCCTTGAAACTGTCGAGATCGCCGATCAGCACCGTGTAACGGCCCGCCAGCTCGCGGTTGCGCCGCTCGAGCTCATTGATGGCTTTGTAGGCCTCGCGACGGTTGGCGAGACCGGTGAGGGCATCGGTACAGGCGTGGTTTTCCAGTTCCGCAGTGAGCTTGTGCAGCATCTGCTGGGTCTGGTGACGGCTGCTGTCAAGAATCGCGGTGAGTGCGGTCAGGGCCCCAAAAATAGCGATAAAGCGCGCGCGGTGGCCGGTGTCGTAGTGGGCCAGCAGGCCGGGGAAATCCGGATAGAACAGAATCAGCGCGGTGGCGCCGCCGACAAAGCCGAGGGTAACCGTACCCCACTTGTAGCCGTACAGATTGATGAACCCGGGCACCAGCATCACCGCCCACATCAGGCCGGTGTTGTTCACACCGCCGGACAGCAGCAGGTAGAAATAGAGCACCAGCAGCAGCGCCCCGACGAGAACGGGGGTCTTGCGGCTGGGGCCGGCGATATTCACACCCACATAGGCACCGAGGATGACCGCAGTTACCGCAAACAGGGTACCGGCGAGAAACAGGTCCGGCGCCATCAGCGCGATTACCCCCATGGCGCCGGTGATCGCCAGGGCGAAGATCAGCATGTAACCGGAAGCCTGGATACGGCGGCGCAACTCCAGGCCCATCACCTGGGCAATGGGATCATCAAAATCCGGGCTGTGTGAATTGGCGCTGGCGCGCTGATTGAGCGATACAGAAGTTTCCATCTTTCCTGGTCTTGTTTGAATTGTCATTGCGGCCGTTTCCCTCGGCCTTCATACCCCCTGGCTGCAGGACAGTGCCTGGACGCCAGCGGGCTATAGTAATGGCGAACAGGACTGGCGCGGAGACCGGCATGGGACAGCTGCAATTGATTTGTGACGACATTCTCACTATCGAGGCCGATGCGCTTGTGTGCCCGGCGCACAAGCACCTGATACGCGGTCGCGGGCTCTCCGCACAGGTCTATGACCGCGCCGGTGAGGCGCTGGTGAGTGAGTGCTCGCAGCTCCCGGAGTGCGCAGTGGGTGAGGCCTGCATCACCGGCGCGCCCAACCTTCCGGTGCGCTATCTGCTCCACACCGTCACGCCGCAATGGAGCAGTGGCGACCAGTGGGGTGCACGCGGACTGGAGCAACTGCGCCAGTGCTATGAAAGTGCACTGGCGCTTGCGCGCCAGCACGGATTGCCGCGGCTGCTGTTTCCGGCGCTGGGCGCCGGCACCAACCGCTTCCCCCACGAGTTGGCCGCGCATCAGGGGCTGGAGGTTTTACACGACGCAGTGCGGGATTTTGCACTGATTACCGTATGTCTGCGTACCGATCCTGCGTTGGGGGCGTGGCGCGCGGTTGATCAGCGCTTTTTCGGTGCAGGCTAAACAATGAAGTGGAACCCGTGAAAACATCCCGCCAGCAGGAGCTGATCCGCGAACACCGCCCGGAAAATATTGCCAGGCGCCTGCAGCGACCACCCCGGGGGGAGCGCATTTCCGATCTGGTGCTCGGTGCCATAGATGGCTGTATCACCACCTTTGCGATCGTTTCCGGCGCGTTCGGTGCGGGATTCTCGCCGCTGGTGGTTCTCGTCATGGGAGTGGCCAACCTGCTGGCGGACGGCGTCAGTATGGCGGTCAGTAATTTTGAGGCAGTCAATGCACAGCAGCGATTTGCCGAACACGCGCGCCGTACCGAGGAGCAGCATATCCGTATGGTGCCGGAGGGAGAGCGCGAGGAGATCCGGCAGATATTTGCCAACAAAGGCTTCAGTGGCGAGCACCTTGAGCACATTGTCGATACCGTGACGGCGGACCGTGCGCTGTGGATAAACACCATGCTGAGCGAGGAGTATGGCCTCAGTCCTGTTGCGCCCAATCCGCTGGCATCTGCCTGGTGGACCTTCGTCGCCTTCGTACTGGTGGGCTTGGTTCCTCTGCTGCCATTTTTCTTTGGTGGGGGAAATTTCTCGCAGAAGTTCGCGATCAGCACTGGGCTCGCGGGGCTGGTCTTTTTTTTCATTGGTGTGCTGAAGGGTTGGGTGTTTCGCGGCTCTCTTTTGCGCGCCGGGCTGGGAACTTTTCTGCTGGGCAGCTGTGCAGCCGGTATTGCCTTTGCGGTTGGATACACGCTCCAGCGCGTTGTCGGTGTCGCGTAGTCACCGTACGGAGTAAGCGCGGATCTGTCTTCAGTCAGTGCAGACCCTCACCAAATTATCTTTGCCGCGACGTCATTTTTTCGCCATGATCCCTTCTCGATTGGAAATCGCGAATTCCAGAAGCAGGAGTCATCGAAGATGAAACTATTTGGTAGCTATACATCGCCCTACGTGCGTCACTGCCGCATCGCCCTGATGCAGTCCGGGCTCGACTGGGAAATGGTGGAGCTGGATATTCACACCAGCAAGGACCCGGGTACGCCCACTCTGAGAGTCCCCTTTCTGAAAGATGGCGCCCTGACGCTGACCGATTCCACGTCGATCGTGAAATATGTGCGCGAAAAATCCGGCCGTGAATTTATCGCCGACGTCCGGGAACTCGATCGCTACTGTCTTGCCAATACCCTGCTGGATGCGGCGATTAATCTTTTCCTGCTGGAGCGCAGCGGTGTTGATATCGGTGCGAATGTTTATGCCCGTCGCCAACAGAAACGTATCGAGCTGATCCTCGGTGAGCTGGATTCTGCGCCGTTGCCCGAGCGCGGAAAACTGAACGACGCTGATTACCGCGTGGCGGTTGCCGCAGCCTGGGGCCAGTTCCGCCATCGATTTTCCATTGCGCCGCACAACAACCTGCAGCGCCTGTTGGAAATTGCCGGAGAGGATCCGGTTTTTGTCGAGACCGCGCCGCCGGTCGGGTAAGAAATCAGCAAGATCAGAAACAACAAAGGGCCCGAGAGGGCCCTTTGTTGTTTCTTGCAAAGAATTATTTCTTCGCGCGTTTGCGCATGTTTTCCTGCAGGATTTTCTTGCGCAGGCGAATGTGGTTCGGGGTCACTTCCACCAGTTCGTCGTCTTCAATAAATTCCAGCGCCTGTTCCAGAGTGTGGCGGATCGGCGGGGTCAGGGTGAGGGCCTCGTCGGTGCCGGCGGCGCGGATGTTGGTCAGCTGCTTGGCCTTGGTTGGGTTTACCACCAGGTCGTTGCCGCGGGAGTGGATACCCACGATCTGGCCTTCATAGATTTCCTCACCGTGGCCCAGGAACAGGCGACCGCGGTCCTGCAGGGCGAACAGGCCGTAGGCCAGGGTCTTGCCCTTCACCATGGATACCAGCACACCGTTGATGCGCTTGCCCACTTCGCCGGCTTTGACCGGGCCGTAGTGGTCGAAGATGCTGGTCATGATGCCGGAGCCGCTGGTCAGGGTCAGGAACTGGTTGCGGAAACCGATCAGGCCGCGGGACGGCACGATGAAGGTCAGGCGCACGCGGCCCTTGCCGTCCGGCTCCATGTTGGTCAGGTCCGCTTTGCGCAGGCCCAGTTCTTCCATGATGGAACCCTGGTGCTGCTCTTCCACGTCGATCACGACCTGCTCGTAGGGCTCCTGGATTTCGCCGTCGACGATCTTCTGTACCACCTCCGGGCGGGATACACCCAGCTCGAAGCCTTCGCGACGCATGTTCTCGATCAGTACCGACAGGTGCAGCTCACCGCGGCCGGAGACCTTGAATTTGTCCGGGGTATCACCCTGTTCCACACGCAGCGCGACGTTGTGGATCAGCTCCTGCTCCAGGCGCTCCTTGATGTTGCGGCTGGTGACGTACTTGCCGTCCTGGCCGGCGAACGGGGAGTCGTTCACCTGGAAGGTCATGCTCACGGTGGGCTCGTCCACGGTCAGCGCCGGCAGTGCTTCCGGGTTGTCCGGGTGACACAGGGTGTCAGAAATATTCAGCTCGCCCACACCGGTGATACACACGATGTCGCCGGCGCTGGCCTGTTCCACTTCCACACGCTCCAGGCCCAGGTAACCCATCACCTGCAGCACCTTGGCTTTGCGGGACTTGCCTTCGCGGTCGAGGATCACCACCTGCTGGTTCGGCTTGAGGGTGCCGCGTTTGATGCGGCCCACACCGATCACGCCCACGTAGCTGTTGTAGTCCAGCGCGGAGATCTGCATCTGGAACGGGCCGTTCAGGTCCACCTGTGGCGGCTTGACCTTGTCGACGATCAGCTGGAACAGCGGGGTCATGTCGTCCGCCATGTCGGTCTCGTCCATGCCGGCGATGCCGTTCAGGGCGGAGGCGTAGATGACCGGGAAGTCCAGCTGCTCATCGGTGGCACCGAGGCTGTCGAACAGGTCGAACACCTGGTCCATCACCCAGTCCGGGCGCGCACCGGGGCGGTCGATTTTGTTGATCACCACAATCGGGTTCAGGCCCTGTTCGAACGCCTTCTGGGTCACGAAGCGGGTCTGCGGCATGGGGCCGTCCACCGCGTCTACCAGCAGCAGTACCGAGTCCACCATGGACAGTACGCGCTCCACCTCACCGCCGAAGTCGGCGTGTCCGGGGGTGTCGACGATGTTGATGCGGTAGTCGTTCCAGCGGATGGCGGTGTTCTTGGCGAGGATGGTAATACCGCGCTCTTTCTCCTGGTCATTGGAGTCCATCACCCGCTCGGAATCGGCACTGCGGCGGTCCAGGGTACCGGACTGGGACAGCAGTTTGTCCACCAGGGTGGTCTTGCCGTGGTCAACGTGGGCGATGATCGCGATATTGCGAAGGTTGTCTATCACTGGGGGAACTCTCGAAAGTGGTCGGGTGCCGCGCGCGGCAGGCTATCTGGGCGCGGGCAGATGAAATTGGGGGCGCATTATAGGGGGGATATGTGTCAATTGGCAGTGTTTGCTGGATAAAAATTAGCCGGGTTGTTATCGGCTCATTCCTGCTGTGCGAGCCAGCGCAGTGCGCCCCGCGCGGCGACACGGCCACTGGCGAAGCAGGCGGTGAGCAGGTAGCCACCGGTGGGGGCCTCCCAGTCGAGCATCTCGCCGGCGCAGAAGACCCCGGGCAGGGATTTCAGCATCAGGCCGTGGTCCAGCTCCGTAAAGGGCACGCCGCCGGCGCTGCTGATGGCTTCTTCTATTGGCCGTGCCCGCACCAGATCGACAGGCAATGCCTTGATCCAGGGGGCGAGGCTGGCAGGATCGGTGAACGCCTCACGGGGGGCGAGTTCGCGCAGCAGTGCCGCCTTGACGCCGCCGAGTCCGGCCTGGCGATGCAGGTGTTTGGCGAGGGATTGCTTGCCGCGGGGCTTTGCCAGTGCGGTCGTAAGTCTGTCCTGCGGTATCTGCGGCAGCAGATCGAGCAGTACCCTGGCCGCGCCCTGCTGCTCGATACGCCGGCGAATGGGCGCGGACAGGGCGTATACCAGGCTGCCCTCGATACCGCCTTCGGTAAGCACGAATTCGCCGGTGCGAGGCGGTTCGCCATCGACACAGAGCGCCACATTTTTCAGCGGTGCGCCCGCGAATTTCTGCCTGAGATGTTCACTCCATCCCTCAACCTCGAAACCGCAGTTGCTCGGTGCCAGCGGGGTGAGTTCCACGCCGCGGGCCTGCAGCAGTGAGGTCCAGCTTCCGTCCGAGCCCAGTCGCGGCCAGCTGCCGCCGCCGAGGGCCAGTACTACGGCGTCGGCGTTGACCTGCTGCTCTCCTTGCGGCGTCGCCACGCGCAGCGCACCGAGCTCGCTCCAGCCCAGCCAGCGGTGGCGAGTGTGGATCACTACCCCCTGTTCGCGCAGCCGTTTCAGCCAGGCGCGCAGCAGCGGCGCGGCCTTCATATCCGTGGGAAATACCCGCCCGGAAGTGCCGACAAAGGTGTCGATACCGAGACCGTGAATCCAGTTGCGCAGAACCTCAGCATCGAAGTCTTCCAGTAACCGCGCTACTTCCGCGCGGCGTTCGCCGTAGCGCGACAGAAACGCGTCTTTGGGTTCGGAGTGGGTGATGTTCATGCCACCCACCCCCGCCAGCAGGAACTTGCGCCCCACCGATGGCATCGCGTCGTACAGCGCGACGCGCGCGCCGCCGGTTGCCAGAACCTCCGCCACCATCAGCCCGGCGGGACCGCCGCCAATGACGGCCACGCGCGGTGCGATGGAATTAGTGGTCGGCATAGCGCGAACCCTGCGGGAAATGGTACGGGTGAGGTGATGGCTCAGTGTTTCGGCGCCTGCGGCCGGTAAACCCCCACATTTTTGTAGCCTTCATCCAGCAGGTGCGAGGCGTGCAGCTTGCTCATCACACCGCGGGCACAATACAGCAGGTAGTGCTTGTCCTTATCCAGTGCTTTGAAGGCGGTGCTCAAACGGTAGAAGGGAATCGTCTCCACGCTGGTGTTGTCGAGTTCCAGCGGATTCACTTCCTCTTCGGTGGGGTGGCGGATATCGATGACGATGGCATCGCCGGGCTCGGCAAATTCTTCCACCGCCGGCGCGTCTTCGCCCAGGTCTTCCATTACCTCATCAATGTTCTGCATCACCCGGTTGCCGATGGCGCGGTCCAGCACGGTGAAGTCGAAACGGGTCTCCTCGTGTTCCACTTTTTCCATTTTTGCGCGGGTGGTGGGCTTCACTGAAATCACCCCGCAGTACTCCGGCATATTCGCGGCGAATTCCTCGGTACCGATTTCGCGCGCTGTGCGGATGATGTCGGTCTTGTCGGAGGTGATCAGCGGGCGCAGCACCAGGGTGTCGGTAACGCTGTCGATGACGGACAGGTTTTTCAGGGTCTGGCTGGAGACCTGGGCAATGGCTTCGCCGGTCACCAGTGCATCCACGTCCAGTTCCTTCGCGATCACCGATCCCGCGCGCAGCATCATGCGCTTTAAGGTCACTCCCATATAGGAATCGTCGATGCGCTCGAGGATTTCCGCCACCACTTCATCGAAGGGTACAGTGATGAATTTCACCCGGTGCGATGCGCCGTATTTTTCCCACAGGTAAAACGCCACTTCCTTCACGCCCAGTTCGTGCTGGCGCCCGCCAAGGTTGAAGAACAGGAAGTGGGTGCGGATACCGCGCTTGATGGTGAGGTAGCTGGCCACGGTGGAATCGAAGCCGCCGGACACCAGCGAGATCACCGGGTCCTGGGTGCCGAGGGGAAAACCGCCGAGGCCCTGGTGCAGTTGCTCGATCACATTCAGTTTGTCGTGACGGATTTCCAGTTTGACGGTGATATCGGGGTTTTTCAGTTTCACCCCGGCCGCGTCGGTGTTCTGGTTCAGTCCGCCGCCCACATACTGTTCCACCTCGAGGGACTGGAAATCGTGCTGGCCGGTACGTTTCACCCGCACACAGAAGGTTTTGCCGGTGAGCTTGTCGCCCCATACAGACAGCGTCTTCTGATAGATGTCGTCCATGTCGCCGAGGGGGAATTGCTGCACCCGCGCAAAGTTAGCGATACCGGGAGTGTGCGCCAGTACCTCTTCAATGCGTTCGGAAAGGTGGGATACTGCATCCGGCGCGACCACCTCGATTTTTTCCCAGTCCTTGCGCACCTCGATGCGGTCGTCGAGTGCGCGCAGCAGTTTGCGCAGGTTGTCCGCGAGCTGGCGCGACATGCGCTTGCGCACCGGGTTGCTCTTGATGGTGATCTCTGGGAAAAACTTGACGACAAAGTGCATAGGGAAGTGCCGGAACCGCAATTGACAGAAATATAAGGCCGGGAACGCGTCCGCCGCTTCCCGGAAAAGGTGGCGAATTATAAACTCGCTACCGGGATTTTGCTTGCGGCACCAAATTGGTGCCGCCCGTGATTTTTCAGCCCCAATTTGGTGCGGTCTGGGATTTGAAAGCACCAGTTTTGGGACTATCGTGGGGTTGTCCTGGGAGCTGCCCGGCGGATTTGGCCCCAAATTGGGCCTCTGCCGCCGTATTCAGCACGCCAGTCACCGCCTATTGCCGGTTTGCCCCAATTTGGCACACTCCTTGCTTTTACAGTTGCCACAAGATAAAGCGAATTGGCGCGACACATAACTTTTCATTCTTGGAGGACTGTAATGTCAAAGACGCTCGGACTGATCAAAGAGAGCGAAGCCAAATGGGTAGACCTGCGCTTCACCGATACCAAAGGTAAGGAACAGCACGTTTCCATTCCTTCCAAGGAAGTGAATGGCGAGTTCTTCGAAGTCGGCAAGATGTTCGATGGTTCCTCCATCGCTGGCTGGAAAGGCATCAACGAGTCCGACATGGTGCTGATGCCGGTGGACGAGACCGCGTTCCTGGACCCCTTCACCGACGAGCCGACCGTTATTGTCCGCTGTAACATCGTCGACCCGATCACCGGTCAGGGCTACGAGCGCGACCCGCGCTCCATCGCTCAGCGCGCCGAGGAATACCTGAAGTCCACCGGTTACGGCGACACTGCGCTGTTTGGCCCGGAGCCTGAGTTCTTCGTATTCGACGACATCACCTGGGGTGCCGAAATGGGTGGCGCCTTCTACAAGATCAACTCCCAGGAAGCGGCCTGGTCCTCTGGCAGCACCTACGCCGATGGCAACATGGGTCACCGTCCGGGCGTGAAAGGCGGCTACTTCCCGGTTCCGCCCGTCGACTCCCTGCACGACATCCGCGCCGCCATGTGTTCCGCCATGGAAGCCATGGGCCTGGAAATCGAAGTGCACCACCACGAAGTGGGTACTGCCGGCCAGTGTGAAATCGGCGTTGGCGCCAACACCCTGACCAAGAAGGCTGACGAAGTTCAGATCCTGAAGTACGCCGTGCATAACGTTGCCCACGCTTACGGCAAAACCGCCACCTTCATGCCCAAGCCGCTGGTAGGTGACAACGGTTCCGGTATGCACGTACACCAGTCCTTCAGCAAAGACGGCGTGAACCAGTTCGCCGGTGACGCGTATGCTGGCCTGTCTGAGACTGCCCTGTTCTACATCGGCGGTATCATCAAGCACGCGCGCGCCCTGAACGCCATCTGTAACCCGGGCACCAACTCCTACAAGCGTCTGGTACCTGGCTTCGAAGCGCCGGTAATCCTGGCCTACTCCGCGCGCAACCGCTCTGCGTCCATCCGCATTCCGTTCGTGCCGAGCCCGAAAGGCAAGCGTATCGAGACCCGCTTCCCGGATCCGATCGCCAACCCCTACCTGGCCTTCTCCGCACTGCTGATGGCCGGCCTCGACGGCGTGAAGAACAAGATTCACCCCGGCGATGCTGCGGACAAAGACCTGTACGACCTGGAGCCGGAAGAGCTGGCCGAGTACCCGACCGTTGCTTCCAGCCTGGAACAGGCTCTGGACGCACTGGATCAGGACCGCGCCTTCCTGACCGAAGGTGGCGTATTCACTGACGACGCCATCGACGCCTTCATCGCCCTGAAGCGTGAAGAAGTACAGCGTGTGAACATGACTACTCACCCGGTCGAGTTCGATATGTACTACTCCTGCTAACAAGCAGGTATCATCGGCGCGCCGCCATTGCTGTACATAAGAGCGGCGCAAAGATGACGAGAAAGCCCGCACCCTGGTGTGGGCTTTTTTTTTGCGCGCCAGATGGCTAGCCTTAACAACAGATAGAGGAACAAGAGGCGGGAATGCCCATGACAAGACGGATTGCACTGCTGGCACTGCTGCTGGCGGCGCCGGTGATGGCGTTTCAGGAAGCGGAGACGCAGGGCGAGAAGGCGCCCGCCGGGACCAGTGTCTACAAAATAGTCGGCCCGGATGGTCGCGTCACCTTCAGCGACACCGCGCCCGCGGGGTCCAAGGCGGAAAAGATCAGGATAGGGCCGATCAATGTGCAGCCCACACCTCTGCCCGAGCGCAAGCTATCGCCACGGGACCGCGAAGAACGGGAAGGCGATGACGGGGAAAGAGAGGAGCGAAGCTACGCACAGGGGCCGGTGAACTTTGCCATTGTCAGTCCCGCCAACGACGCCACCATCCCTCCGGGGCAGCGTTTCATCGTGCTGCAGGTTGCCATGGATCCGGTGCCGCGGGATGGATATGCCTTCTACGCGGTGATTGACGGTCAGCGCTGGTCCGGTACCTCCTCCGGTGCCAGTCTGGACATTTCCGCGCTGGAGCGCGGTACGCACACGATCCAGGCCGTTCTGGTGGATACCGCCGGGCGGCCTCTGGCCCAGTCCCAGATGATCCAGGTGCATGTGAAACGCCCCGGGGGACAGGTCCCGGACTTCCCCGCCGAGCAGGCGCCGCAGATGCCGAAGGCGCCCCAGGTGCCCGGTATTGCCAACCCGCCCAAGCCGCAGCCCCGCTGATTTCCCTGGGTGATTCCGACGGGCGCCCACCCGGGCGCCCGTATCGGGCATCCTCCCCATACCGCGCCACTCCCCCTGCCGCCCAATTGTGAACGCTAAATCTGGCTATTTTTTGCTCTGCGCACAATAATGGTGCGTTCGCTGGCGGTATCTTTTCCCGGTGCCCCCGAAAGTTTCCGGTGAATCCGGTTTTTGCGCCATTTTGGTTTGCTTTTTGCACTGCCATTAGGCGAAGCGGAGAAGTGAACCAAATCGGGACTCTCTACCCAGGAACTCACAACTTTGGAATTCTCAACCTCGGACGCCTGAATGCTCAACGACCGCCAGTTACGCCTGCTGCTGGACAATTTAACGTCGGCTGTGTTGGTGCTGGATGAAAACCTGTCGCTCTGCTACCTGAACTCGGCGGCGGAAGACCTGGTGGCGGCCTCCAGTGCCCGCGCCATCGGCCTGCCGCTGGAAGAGGTGGTGCGGGAGTCCCGCTCCGCGGAGCAGGCGCTGCAATCGGCACTGGCTAGCGGAGAGAAGTACACCGTGCGGCGCGCGCTGTGGTTCCTGCACAACCTGGAAGAGTGCACCGTGGATTACTCGGTGACACCGCTCACAGATCTCGGCCTGCTGTTGCTGGAAGTGCAGTCCATGGACCGCCTGCTGCGCATCGCCCGCGAGGATGCACTGCTCTCTGCCCAGGAGACTACCCGCAACCTTGTGCGGGGCATGGCCCACGAAGTGAAAAATCCCCTCGGCGGTATTCGCGGCGCGGCACAGTTGCTGCAAAGAGAGCTTGTGGATCTGAATGATGACGGCCTCGGCGAGTACACCCAGATCATCATCGAAGAGGCGGATCGCCTGCGCAATCTGGTAGATCGCATGCTCGGGCCGCGCAAACCGGTGAAGCTGCAGCCGGTGAACGTGCACTCGATTACCGAGCGGGTGGCGCAGCTGATCGAGGCGGAGTGCGACGGGGCGCTGGAAATCAAGCGCGACTACGACCCCTCGATCCCGGACATTCCCGCGGACAGCGAGCAGCTGATCCAGGCGGTACTGAATATCGCCCGCAACGCCATGCAGGCCATTGCGGAGAATGTCGGGCTGGCGGACGGCAACCTCACCATCCGCACCCGGGTGCAGCGGCAGTTCACCATCGGCCGCCGCCACTGTGCGCTGGTGTGCCGCATCGACGTCGTCGACAACGGCCCGGGCATTCCCGAAGACATCCGCGAACGGATTTTTTACCCGATGATTTCCGGGCGCGCCGAGGGCTCGGGACTGGGGCTTTCCATTTCCCAGCACATCATTAACCAGCACCGGGGACTCATCAAATGCGAGAGCCAGCCGGGACTGACGGAATTTCAGATTTATCTGCCGCTGGCAAACGATTAAAGGTCCGCGGCAACGAGAACCACAAAACCAGAATTATTAGAAAGTAATCACAGAGCCGGAAAATTACTATGAACAATCGCGTATGGATCATTGATGACGACCGCTCCATCCGCTGGGTGCTGGAGCGCGCCCTTTCCCGGGCGGGTATCGACACGACCTGTTACGAAAATGGCGATCGCGCCCTGGATGATTTTTACAGTGAAACCCCGGATGTGGTGATCAGCGATATCCGTATGCCGGGCTCCGACGGTTTCAAGCTGCTGCAGCGTTTCCAGTCCGAGCGCCCGTCGCTGCCGATCATCATCATGACCGCGCACTCGGATCTCGACAGCGCGGTGGCGGCCTATCAGGGCGGTGCCTTCGAATATCTGCCGAAACCGTTTGATGTGGACGAGGCGGTGGCGGTCACCCGCCGTGCGCTGGCCCACGCCAACGAACAGAAACCGGAAGAGCCGGTGGTGATCGAAAACGGCACCGGCAACAAGGAGATCATCGGCGAGGCGCCGGCGATGCAGGAGGTGTTCCGCGCAATCGGCCGCCTGTCCCACTCCAACATCACCGTGCTGATCAACGGTGAATCCGGTACCGGTAAGGAGCTGGTGGCGGCGGCGCTGCACAACCACAGCCCGCGCAAAAGCCAGCCGTTTATCGCGCTGAACATGGCGGCGATTCCGCGCGACCTGATGGAATCCGAGCTGTTTGGCCATGAGAAAGGGGCCTTTACCGGCGCCAGCGCCCAGCGTGCCGGCCGCTTCGAGCAGGCCAACGGCGGCACCCTGTTTCTGGATGAGATCGGGGACATGCCCGCGGAGACGCAGACCCGTCTGCTGCGGGTGCTGGCAGACGGGGAGTTTTACCGGGTGGGCGGCCACACCCCGGTAAAAGTCGACGTCCGCATCATTGCCGCCACCCACCAGAATCTCGAGCGTCTCGTCGAGCAGCACAAGTTCCGCGAAGACCTGTTCCACCGCCTCAACGTCATCCGCATCCATATCCCGCGTCTCGCCGATCGCCGCGAAGACATCCCCCGCCTGGTACGCCACTTCTTCAACATCGCCGCCAAGGATCTCGGGGTAGAGCCAAAAATCCTGCTCAAGGAAACCGAGGAATACCTCGCCAGCCTCGACTGGCCGGGCAACGTGCGCCAGCTGGAAAACACCTGTCGCTGGATTACCGTGATGGCGTCCGGTCGCGAGGTACACGTCGACGACCTGCCGCCGGAACTGCACCAGCAGAGTACCAGCAGCGAGGCTCCACAGGACTGGCAGAAGGCGCTGCGTCTGTGGGCGGACCAGGCGCTGGCCACCGGCCAGCGGGAAATCCTTGGCCAGGCGGTGCCGGCGTTCGAGCGCGCGCTGATCGAAATTGCCCTCAAGCACACCGCCGGCCGCAAACGCGACGCCGCTGAGCTGCTGGGATGGGGCAGGAACACCCTTACCCGCAAGCTCAAGGAGCTGGGGATGAGCGGAGGCGAAGACTGACACCCGACACCTCAGGCGATATCATTACGGCGGGCCCTGCGGGGCCCGTTTTCATTTGTGCGCGACTTCGCGCCCTCTCTGCTTTACTGCCTGCTTTACTGCCAGATAAAGGCAAGTCAGGAATTACCAGGAGCCTTCCATGAGCGACCTCCCCAATTGTCCCCAGTGCCAGTCCACCTATACCTACGAAGACCGCAACCTGTTTGTGTGTCCGGAGTGCGGCCATGAGTGGTCGGCGGATAGTCCGGCGGAAGTGGACAGTGGGCCTAAGGTGACCGACGCCAACGGCAACCCGCTCCAGGATGGTGACACAGTGACCGTCATCAAGGACCTGAAAGTGAAGGGTTCATCACTGGTGGTGAAGGTGGGTACCAAAGTGAAGAATATCCGCCTGGTGGAGGGCGACCACGACATCGACTGCAAGGTGGATGGAATCGGCCCGATGAAACTGAAGTCCGAGTTTGTCAAAAAAGCCTGATCTCTCGCTGCCGGCGGTGCTCAACGCCCCGGCAGACCGCCCACTGCTGGTCCAGACTTGGCATTAGCCACCGTTAGTCTGGAATCTACATGGCCACCATCGGATCGTTCTCTGCGGTCTCCTTGACCGGTGTCTACTTTGCCTCTATCGCGCTGGTGCTCGCCGCGCTGTCCTGCGGCTATCTGGTGGGGCGCCGCGCAAGGCGTCGCCGCAAGGAGCGCGAAGAGGACGCCTCCATGGGTAGCGCGGTGGCAGCCACTCTCGGCCTGCTGGCGTTCATGCTGGCGCTTACATTCAATATGTCGGCGGAGCGTTTCGGGCAGCGCAAGGCACTGTTGCTGGATGAAGTGAACGCTATCGGCACCACCTACCTGCGCGCGGATTTTCTGCAGTCGGAGAACCGCAACCGCGCGCGGGAACTGCTGCGTGAATACGCCTCACTGCGCAGTTTCGATCCCCATACCATGACCCCGCAAAGTTTCGAGCGCGATATCTGGCGTAGTGAGGAGATTCATCGCGCACTGTGGCAACTGGTGGCGATGGAGGTTGCCGGTGGCACCGACAGCAGTCGTCTGCGCGCCTTCTACGAGCCCCTGAACAATGTCATCGACCTGCACACGGAGCGAGTGCAGGTCGGGCTCGCCTACCACATACCGGCGCCCATCTGGGCCGCTCTATATGTCATTTCGGCATTGGCGGTATTCGGTATCGGATTCCAGCTGGGGGTGAGCGGCAGTGGCTCAAAGCTGGTGGCGCTGGCGATGGCGATGGCATTTGCGCTGGTGATCCTCCTCATTGCGGATCTGGATCGCGCCAGCGAGGGCATGCTGCTGGTAGATCAGTCGCCGATGCGCGAGCTGGCCCGCCAGCTGCAGCAGGATGGGCAGGCCGCGCCGCAGTGACGCACGCGCGGCTATCGTATGGAGGACTAGTCGTGCGGTGGGGGGGCGAGGCGATCTCCGCGCACCTCGTCCAGCGGGGATTCGTCCCGCGGTGGCAATAGCGGCTCATCCCGGCGGATGAACTCGCGCATGAAGATTTCCCAGAATGCCATGAACAGGGCTGCCAGCAGCGGGCCTATGGCAAAGCCGCTGATGCCGAACATGATGAGGCCGCCGACGGTGGAAAACAGCACGATATAGTCCGGCAGTTTGGTATCGCGGCCGACAAGTATCGGGCGCAGGATGTTGTCCACCAGGCTGATTACCAATACACCGTACAGCATCAGTATCGTGGCCTTGACCGACTCGCCCGTGGAATACAGGTAGAGTGCGGCGGGGAACCAGATGATTGCCGCTCCCACCGCTGGCAGCAGCGACAGCACCGTCATTACCACCCCCCACAGCAGCGGTGCGGGCAATCCCAGCACCCAGAAGATCAATCCACCGAGGGTGCCCTGGGTGACCGCGACCACAAGATTGCCCTTGATGGTGGCGCGAGTGACCTCAGCGAACTTTGCCAGCAGCAGTTTTTCCCGCTCATCGCCCAGTGGCAGCGCGCGGATCAGCAGCGCCACCAGGGAGTTGCCGTCGCGAATAAGAAAAAACGTCAGATACATCATCAGCCCGAGGCTGACAAAAAAGTTGAGGGTGTTCTGCCCGAGCGCCAGCGCATTCTTTGCGATCAGGCTGCCGGCGGTCATCAGCCCTCCCAGCAGGCGTTGCTTGAGCCCTTCGAAATCCATGCCAAAGCGCTCAAGCGCAGCATTGACCCCCGGGAATGCCGCGCGCACCTGCTCCACTTTGGCGCCGAGATTGATCTCGCCGGACTGCACCTTCTGGTACAGGTTTGCGACTTCGCTGATAAACGAGCTCGCGACCAGCAGCACCGGGATCACGACCACGATCAGGCACAGCAACAGCGTGAGCAGTGCGGTCAGGTTTGGCCATTTTGGGAAGCGGTTCAGCAGATAGCGGTAGAACGGATGAAATATCAGTGCCACCGCGCAAGCCCAGAAAATCGCGGTAAAAAAAGGTTGTAACAGCAGAACGAAGGCGATCGTGACCAGCAGCAGGGTGAAAATGAATGAACGTCTTTCCAGTTTTTCCTGCACTGCCTGCCCCCGGTTTTTGTTCTTAGCGCGCTTTCATTATTGGAACGCCCTGTAGGCGATGCGGCTAATGTACCCAGATAGTGCGGTGCTTACCAGCGCCGGAATCCGCAGGTGTCGATATGAAAACGGATGCCGCTGTAGATGCCGAGCCCCATGTTCCATTTGCGACCGTGGCGCTGGTGGATCTTGCGCAGCTTTGGCAGCAGTTGCTGGCGGGTGTAATCCGCCTCCGGAATCATATCCAGGCCGCAGAAATGCAAATGCTTGCTTGAGCGCGCGCCGCCGGCTTTTGCGTTGTATTTGGGGGTTCGCCAGCCGGAGAGCACCACCACCGGGCCGATTTCCGGTACCACAAAGTTTTTGATGACCTTCAGCGTATTCACGATGGTCTTCCAGTCGCGCTTTGGCGGGATGGCGAACGCCGGCTCACCAACCTCCTGCCAGTCACTGCCCTGACGCAGCAGGGCATAAACCGGCACGACATCGCCGACGCCCTTGGAGACAAGGAAGAATTTCAATTCGTCAAACTCTTCCCGATTGTTGCCCTCGTTGAGAAATTGCTCAAACGCGCCGACCGAAGCCGCAAAATAGCCCTTGATCTTGAACACCTTCGGCGCGTCCGGATCGATGGGAATTCTTTCGGGTTCCGGTACCGGTATATATTTCACCGGGCTCACCGCTCGCTCCGCGAGCTCGCGCACTTTTTCCACGGTAAGCACAACAAGTGCGATGGTACAGGCGAGCACCAGCGCGGTGATCCATATCACCCGCCGGCGCTCGATGTGAATGTCGACAAACTCGTGATCCGGGCTTTCTTTGATATCCATGCTGACAATGACCCAACTACCAGCGGCGAAAACCGCAAGTGTCTACGTGGAAGCGCACGCCGCTGTAGATGCCGAGCCCCATCTTGCTGTCGGGGCCGAGGCGCGCGTGCAGGCTGCGCAGTTCTTCGATCAGTTCTCTGCGGCTGATATTGGCGCGCGGTACCAGGTCCACGCCGCAGAAGCTCTGGTGTTTACTCGTTTCTGAGCCGCCCGCCTTGCGGTTGTAGGTTTCCGTGCGGAACGCGGAAACGATATCCACGGGACCGATGCTGGGCACCAGTTCATCGCGGATCAGCTTCAGGGTGGCCACCATGTTGGGCCAGTATTTGCGCGGTGGAATGGCGAAAGGCGGTTCGTTGATATCCAGCCAGTCAGAGCCCTGGCGCAGAAGGTTGGCGGGCTCGGTGGCATCGGCGACGCCAGCGCTCTCGAGAAAGCGTTCGAACTGCTCAAACTCGCGGCGGTTGGCGCCGCTGCTCAGGAACGCGCTGAAACTCGCCGGCGTTGCGACACGGTAGCCCTTGAGTTCGATATAGGGCTTTTCCCGCGCCTGGTACAGAAGGTAGACCCACAGGCCCAGCAGCAGCAACAGCAGCAGTGCGGCCACGCCGGCGATTACCCACCAATTGGTTTGCTGATTGGCGGGGAGATGGTCATAGCGACGTTTGAATATGGAAAGTGGATTGCCCGACGGCATGCCCGCTGCCTGTTTGCCCTGATGTTGTGCGCGGAAAACCCGCTGAATACCGGTCCTCCAAAAAACTATAGCTTTCCGGTGCGGGAGCGTCGGGCACAAAAAAGGCGGTCAGAGACCGCCTTATCGCCGGATCGGGTTGCCGTCAGCCTTTGGGGCCGGCCGCATGGATCTCGTCGCTGACCGCGAACTTGCCGATGTTGTCGGCAAACAGCGCTGCCAGCTTCTTCGCCGCCGCGTCATAGGCCGCGGTATCGGCCCAGGCGTTGCGCGGGTTGAGGTAGGACTTGTCCACGCCCGGCACTTCCAGCGGGATCTCCAGGTTCATGATGTCCAGGTGCTCGGTACCGACACTGTCGAGCGCGCCGTTCTGGATCGCTGCAACCACCGCGCGGGTCACGGGGATCGGGAAGCGCTTGCCCTTGTCACCGGAGCCACCGGTCCAGCCGGTATTCACCAGGTAGACCTTGGAGCCGAAGCCCTCGATGCGTTTCATCAGCAGATCCGCGTATTCGCGCGGCGCGCGCGGCATGAACGGAGCCCCGAAGCAGGTGGAGAAGGTGGGGTTGATACCCGCTTCCGCGCCCAGCTCGGTAGAGCCCACGCGCGCCGTGTAGCCGGACAGGAAGTGGTAGGCGGCCGCTTCCTTGGACAGGATCGCTACCGGTGGCAGTACGCCGGTCACGTCGCAGGTCAGGAAGATTACATTTTTCGGCTCGCCGGCGCGGTTCTCCAGCTGGCGCATTTCCACGTGTTCCAGCGGGTAGGAGCAGCGGCCATTCTCGGTCAGGCTGGTGTCGTCGTAGTCGGGTACACCGTTTTCGTCCGTCACCACGTTCTCGACGATGGATCCGAAACGGATCGCGTCCCAGATCACTGGCTCGTTTTTCTGGCTCAGGTTGATGGTCTTGGCGTAGCAGCCGCCTTCCATATTGAATACACCGCCTTTGGCCCAGCCGTGCTCGTCGTCGCCGATCAGGTAGCGCTCCGGATCGGCGGACAGCGTGGTCTTGCCGGTGCCGGAGAGGCCGAAGAACAGGCACACATCGCCGTCTTTACCCACATTGGCGGCGCAGTGCATCGGCATTACGTCTTTTTCCGGCAGCAGGAAGTTCTGCACGGAGAACATGGCCTTCTTCATTTCGCCGGCGTAGCGCATTCCGGCCAGCAATACCTTGCGGCTCGCGAAATTGATGATCACGCAGCCCTCGGAGTTGGTACCGTCGCGGGATGGGTCACACTCGAAGTTCGCCGCGTGCAGGATGCGCCATTCTTCCTTGCCTTTCGGGTTGTATTGCTCGGCGCGGATAAACATGTTGCGACCGAACAGATTGTGCCACGCGGTCTGAGTGGTCACTTTCACCGGGATGTAATGGTCTTCGTCCTGACCCACATGCAGCTGCTGCACAAAGCTGTCATGGCTGGCGATGTAATCTTCCACGCGGTTCCACAGCGCGTCGAACTTGTCCGCCGGGAATGGGCGGTTGACGCTGCCCCAGTCGATGCTGTCGGCGGTGGATGGCTCTTCCACCACGAAACGGTCCGCCGGTGAGCGGCCGGTGCGTGCACCGGTAACGGCTAACAGTGCACCTGTGTGCGTGAGGTGGCCCTCGCCACGCTGCAGTGCCTGCTCCACCAGTTGTGCGGCGGAAAGGTTGGAAAATACCTGCACCGTTTCGACTTGCTGTGCCATTCGCTTATTACCCATGCAATTTGTATCAATGAAATAAATAGTAGGGGGAGCCGCGCAAATCCGCGACCGGACCCTGCTGGCGCGCGCATTATGGCAAACTTCAATTTCCGATCACAGAAAAAATGCACAAAATTTGATCTAAGACAGCGTTGTCAGGCAAATTTTCGAGAAGTTTTTTGCAAAAAAACATTCAAAATTATGATGTAGTTTTTTTACTTCATAGTTTTGGGGAATATTGGTGGTTCTGTAGTTTTGACTACACAAGGCGTCTGACCGGGGCGCCTGCACAAGGGGTACCACCGCGGCGGACAGGCGGGTATAAAAAACGCGCCCGGAGGCGCGTCTCGATCGGTGATCGTCAGTGGAGGGTGTGCGGCGGAGCGTTGAACAGCGCTTCGATCTTGTCGCGATCGAAACGGTAGGTGCGGTTGCAGAACTGGCAGTCCGCGGTGATTTCCCCACCCTGCTCTTCCAGCAGCGTGTATACGTCCTCCGGCCCCATGGCGATCAGAGCCCGTGCACTGCGCTCCGCCGAACAGCTGCACTTGAAGCGGATATTCGCGGTGCCGAGACTCGCCGGCGCCAGCTCGTGAAACAGACGCACCAGCAACTGATCGTGGGGCAGGCTGTGCAGCTCCTCCGCGGTTACCGTCGCCGCCAGATGCACTCCGGTTTCCCACGCATCCGCGTTTTCCTCTGCACTCGCGGCGTTGTTGCCCGGCAGTACCTGCAGCATGATGCCCCCCACCGTATCCGCGCTGGACTCGATCCAGAAGCGGGTCTTCAGCTGTTCCGACTGGGTGAAGTAATCCTCCAGGCACTCCGCCAGGGTGTCTTTTTCCAGCGGCACTATGCCCTGGTAGCGCTCGCCCTCCTGCGGATCCACGGTAATGACCAGGGCACCGCGGTTGCCCACCAGTTCCCGCAGGGTCGCTCCCTCTTTGATCTCCACGCCTTCCGCTACCCGCGCCAGGCCGCGCACGTCACTGTGGTGGGTGCACTCGGCCACCAGCAGGGGCACGTCGCCCTCACCGCGGGCCTGCAGCATCAGGATGCCGTCGAACTTGAGTGTGGTGGAGAGCAGGCAGGCGGCGGCGAGAAACTCGCCCAGCAGGCGCTGCACCGGTATCGGCAGTTGGTTGTGTTCCAGTACATCGCGGTAGGCCTTGGAGAGCGTGACCAGTTGGCCACGCACATCGTGCCTGGAGAAGATAAAGCGTTCCAACTGGTCCGACATGACTGAGTGCCTCGCTGAAAATCCGGGGGTGGCGATTCTAGCAGCCTCTCGGACTTAGGCCAGCTCTGCTGCGGAAAAGCCGGATTCGACTAATTTATGCGCCAAACCTCGTTAAATAGCTCGAGCCGGGCTTTCCCTCGCGATGGGTGTGCAAGCCCTAAAGGCTGCCGGGGCCTGCCGCGCCCAGATACGATGGTGTTGAATGATAGTGACGATGCCTTACCGATACCGTACGTGGGAAACGGGTCAGCCGCAGTACTGGCGAATCCGGGCCTCGAGTTTCTGCGCTTCCTGCTGCCGCTGGCGCTCGCTGATGGTGGACTCTTTGCCGTCCTCGTTCACGAAATACACACGCCCCTGCAGTATCTGTAGTTGCCGGCGCGCTTCATGGCAGGCGATCTGCTGCTGTCGCAGGTTGCGCGACTGCTGAGACTCTTTGCGCGCAGCGTACTCGCGCTCAATGTCCTGCGCCCGAGCGGTGTCCGGAAAATCCTGGCGCAGCGTTGGGTCGGCGCCGTTGACGGGTTTCAGACGGCCGTCCAGCGACTCGGCGTTCGCCTCTGCCGGCGGGCGGTCGCCGAAGTGGACCTTGCCGTCGGCATCCACCCAGCGATACAGCTCCTGCGCGTCGGCACTGATGGCCAGCGCCGCGCCGGCGAGTAACAGCAATGCACGGTGCATGATTTCCCTCCCTGGACGATCCTGTCGGTTACTGTACCTGGCCGAGGGTTTCCGCGGCCTCTCGCTCCGCCAGTGTGCCGAACAGCCCCTGGGAGTGGCGCTCGGGGATCTGGTAGGTCTGCAGGATGAGCGGCTGTTCTTCCTGTGCGGCGGCGGTGTCCAGCACCATGCGGTAGCCGGAGCTGTCCTTCAGTTCCACGAATTCCCCCTCGGTGGATTCCATCAGCTGCGCGAACTGTTGGAAATCGTGAATTGCCTCGCCGTTCACGGATTCGATGATCCAGTTTTTCCAGTCGTGGTAACCCAGATTCACCGGTGCCGGCAGTACTTTCAGGGCCACTACCAGCTCCTGCTGCTCAGGGCTCGACCACTGGTTGCGGGCGTAGAGGTATTCGATGGGCGCTTTGGAGTGCCAGTTGTTGCCCCAGCGCTTGATCAGGTTCATGTTCAGCGGCACGAACACCACGCCGCCGTATATGTAGTAGCGGGGGCGCTGGTCGAACTTCTCTCCCTGTACCAGCGAGCGCGAGGGTGGGGTCGCGGCCAGGGTGATTTTGGCATTGTGGATCTCACCGTCACGGGAGAAGCGCACCGGCAGCTGATCGCCCACGTGATAGTGGTCCACTGCGTAGTGATAGTTGGTGCGCTGGTGCTCGCGCCACTCGATGGTACGGTCCGCGGCAATGTCAAAGCCGTCTACCTGCAGCAGCACATCGCCCGCCTGCAGAACGTGTGCGGCCGGCGCATCTTCAAACACGCGCACCACCAGTGCGCCTTCCTGGTCTTCCGCGAGGCCGGCGGCGGCCTTCATCGACGGGCTCTCGAGGCTCTGGGTGACCGCACCCAGTTCCGGGAAGCCCTGGTGCACGCCGTCTTCGGCGTCTTCCAGCACGTGTTCGATGACGCTCGGCGGCACGAAGTACCCGAGGTTCTCGGCGCCGTTGCTGTTGTTGGTCTGCATGGCAACACCGACGATCTTGCCGTTGGATATCACCGGGCCGCCGCTGTTGCCGGGGTTGATGGCGGCGTCGATCTGACCGGCCATGAGGTAGCTTTCGGCGTGGGCATAGTACTGGTGCTCAACCCGCGACAGCACGCCGCGGGTGATGGACAGGGATTTGCCGCCGATCGGGTAGCCGTAGACGGTGACTTCTTCCTGCAGTTCGGGCAGGTCGCCAAAGGCGAGGGGACGGGTGTCGTCGAAGAAGGATTCGTCGTCAACGCTGAGCAGGGCGAGGTCGGCGTCGTGGGAGACGAATTTGACCCGCGCGCGGAATTTCTGCGCATCGCCGTGGCGCTGCACCTGGATGAAGCTGCCATTGGCGATGACGTGGGCATTGGTGAGTATCTGCTTGCCTTTGATGACAGCGCCGGAGCCGGACAGTTGCTGGGCGTTGAGCAGGGCCCAGGGGTTGAAGTAGTCGGGGGCGGCGGCGGTGGTGTAGATCTTGATGATCGAGCGCTTGAGTTGTTCGTGCTCACGGCTGTCGGCGTGGGCGAGCTGGGTAAAGCAGAGGATCAGCAGGCCCAGTTTTAACAGGCAGGGTTTCAGCAGGTGTTTCATTGCGGCTTCTTGGTTATTCGTTGGTTTTCGGGAGTTTAGCACTTTGGCTCATCTGTGCATTTTCAGGCCGCTGGGGTTGTTTGCGCTCTGTTTTGGGGCACAGAGGCGGTCGGGCACCGGGTAAGGGGTTTCAGGACCGCTGTGAATACATCCCTGTACGCTTCGTCGGCAACATGGCCCGGCCGCTTCAGCGCGGCGCCTTCGGCCCCTGTTGCCGACGATCCTGAAACCCCACCCCCGGCACCCGCCCTTCGCATCCAATTCCTGCACTACGTAAGCATCGTGCTCCAATCTAGTCCTGTGATTCGCGGATGAATTTGTGGATCTGTCTGCGTTGCTTTTTGTTGGGGCGTTCGCTCTGGATCATTGCGTTGTTTGCCTTGCGATCGGCTGCAAATTGCTCGCGCTTCGCAATACTTTCTTCTGTTTCCCGATACAGCGTCTGTGCAATATCGGCACCGCGGCGCTGATCGGACAGTGCAATGACTTCCACAACTTTTTCGTCAAAGCCTTGGCGAATGGTGAGGGTAATTCCGAGAGAAATTTCCTTGCTGGCTTTTATGCGCTGACCATCAGCATGAATTTTTCCGCCCTCAATCGCCTGTTTCGCAAGACTGCGGGTTTTGAAAAATCGCGCGGCCCAGAGCCACTTATCAATACGAACTTTATCCATCAATTAAGTTTCAAACCAAAAAAATTGCCACGCAAAAACGCGTAACTACGGAGCTAAATTCGTGAAGCGAAGGCCCGGCGCCCGGCTGCCACTTTGGGTAAAACCGGAGTCACCTATGAGAACTAGCGGGCTTGCAAAATCTCATCAAAATCGTGAATCGCCGGAAACTCGGAAATCTCTCGAGCTGGGTGCTTGCTATCCGGCTGGCGAATACACAGAAGGTTTGCAATGCCGTAATCCCGCGCCGCGCCCAGCACATGCAGATTGTCATCTACAAACAGCGTGCGCTCCGGATCAAACGGCTGGCGTTCCTGCAGTGAGTGCCAGAACAGCACGCTTTCCTTTGCATGCCCCAGATCGTGGGAAGAAATGATCTCATCCAGCCACTGGTCAATCCCGGTAATCTCCAGTTTGTGTGCCAGGCCATCCGGGTGTGCATTGGTCACCAGCAGCGCGCGCTTGTTCATCTGCCGCAGGCTGCGCAGGAAATTGTCCGTGTGCGGGCGCAGCGCAATACGGTCTTCAATTTCGCGGTACATCGCCGGAATATCCATCTTCAGCGCATCGGACCAGTAACTCAGGCAGTACCAGTCCAGGGTGCCACGCAACTCATCGGTCAGCCGAATCACCATATCGCGTGCCTCTGGCACCGAAATACCATTCGCCTCCGCATACCGCAGCGGCAGGTGCTCCATCCAGAAATGATTGTCGTAGTGCAGATCCAGCAGGGTGCCGTCCATATCCAGCAGCACCGTATCGATCCGGCTCCAATCCAGCATGACCACCTCATCAAACCGCTATAGTCAAATTCCGCCCGAATCGGGGCTGTACAAAAAAACGCCGACCATTATCCACTATGCCCGCGGCGGCGCCAAATCCGCGCGGATCAGCCCAACCACCAACAGTGCCTGCGCCGCGTAATAGGTCAGCATGATCCAGGTACCGGCGAGCGGCACAGGGTCGACAAAGCGGTTGATGGCGATCAGGGCATCAGAAGCCATAAAAGTCAGCGCGCCGGCAAACAGCAGCGAGGAACCGCTGCGGTGGGCGGCGGCACTCAGCGCCATGGCACTGATCGCGAGTATGTAGAGCCCCACGGGCAGCGCCAGCTCGCCGGCGGCGGGCAGCACCTGTCTGCCCAGTAGGATCACCGCCACCAGCACCGCGAAGGCTCGCCCTGCCAGGCAAAGGCTGAGTTTGCCACGGCGGACAAAGGTTGCCGTGTAGGTCAGCTGCGCCAGCAGGAAGGCGCCCAGACCGAAGATGAAGTGGTTGGCGAAGGGAACCGCCAGCAGTACATCGCCGATGGCGGAGAAACCGAGGGCGAGCAGCGCCAGCGTACGGGTCGCGCCGCTCAGCCGGTTCGCCGCCAGCCAGAACAGCAGGCCGATGGGCACGACCTTGAGCGCTGCCATCCACAGGGCCTTAGTGCCGGAGGCATCCAGCAGCATATACAGGGTGGCTGCCAGCAGAAACAGCAGCGCCGCCGCGTTGGGCAGCGCGGCAGGGGCGGGTTGGGCGTGGGGGGCTGTGATCATCGCTGCATCGTTCATGGTATCTCCTGGTTTTTATCTTGCTGCCGGTTTTTATCTTTGTAGTGGGAAGAGTATTCTTGCGCGAGTATTCGCGAAAGCCGGTGGTGGCGCAAATCGCCTGTCCGCCCAGCCGGTCTCCATTCTTTTTCTCGTCTTTTCAGGGAGCGACCAGATGAAAGCCAACAATATCCTCGGAACCATCGGCAACACCCCGCATGTGCGTATCAATCGCCTGTTCCGGGGCGATATTGAGGTGTGGATGAAGGTGGAGCGCTTCAATCCGGGCAGCAGTATCAAGGACCGCATCGCGCTCGGCATGATCGAGGATGCGGAGAAGTCCGGCGCGCTCAAGCCCGGTGGCGTGATCGTCGAGCCCACGTCTGGCAACACCGGCATTGGTCTCGCGATGGTGGCGGCAGTGAAGGGCTACAAGCTGATCCTGACCATGCCGGAGTCCATGTCTGTGGAGCGGCGCAAGCTGATGAAGGCGATGGGCGCGGAGCTGGTGCTCACGCCCAAGGAAAACGGTATGCCCGGCGCCATCGCCAAGGCGGAGGAAATCCTGTCGCAGAATGCCAACGGCTGGATGCCGCAGCAGTTCAACAATCCGGCCAATGTGACGGCGCACCGCACCACTACGGCCAGAGAGATTCTGGCGGACTTTCCCGAGGGCCTGGATTACCTCATCACCGGCGTCGGTACTGGCGGGCATATCACCGGCTGCGGCGAAGTGCTCAAAGAAACCATGAAAGATCTGAAAGTGTTTGCGGTGGAACCGGAGAAGTCCCAGGTAATTGCGGGCAAGGAGAAGGGCATGCACCGTTTGCAGGGGATCGGTGCGGGCTTTGTGCCGGAGGTTCTGAACAAGGGCATTCTGGATGGCACCATTCCCGTCAGCGAAGAGGACAGTTTTGAGATGGCGCGTCAGTGCGCACTGCAGGAGGGTATCTTTGTGGGAATCTCCTCCGGTGCCTCCCTTGCCGCGCTGAAACAGAAGGAGCAGGAGCTGGCGCCCGGCAGTCGGGTGCTGCTGTTCAGTTATGATACTGGCGAACGTTATCTCTCCATCGAAGACCTGTTTTCCGCCTGATCCTCCCTCCTTCAAAGCGCGCAGCGGGATGCCCCATCCCGCTGCGCTCTGCGTATAATCCCCCGCTTTGGTTTTACAGAATTCAGAATCCGGGGGAATCATGGAAAACGTAGTGAGCAGGGAACTGCTGGACAAAGTCATCGCCATCTCGGCCGAGGCTGGAGAAGCAATTCTCGAGGTATACAACGCCAGTGGGGAGCTGGAGGTGGATACCAAATCCGATGATTCTCCGGTCACTGCCGCGGATCTGGCGGCGCACAGGATTCTACTGCCCGCGCTGGAGCAATTGCTCGACGGTGTGCCGGTATTGTCTGAAGAAGGCCAGCTGCCCCCGTATGATATCCGCAGCCAGTGGGACCGTTACTGGATTATCGATCCTCTGGATGGCACCAAGGAATTCATCCGACGCAACGGCGAGTTCACCGTGAACGTGGCGTTGATCGAGCACGGCGAGCCGATACTGGGGGTGGTACATGTGCCGGTGCTCGGCATTACCTATGCCGGCGCCCGGTCTCTCGGCGCAATCAAGCAGGATGCGGAGGGGGAAAGGACCATTGCTGTACGGGCCGTGCAGCCCCGCCTTGACCGCCGGCTGCCGATCGAAGTGGTGGCGAGTCGCAGCCACGGTGCCGGTGCGGTGGATGCGTTGCTCGCGCGTATCGAGAGCAGCCTCGGCGAGACCGGACTCAAGAACATGGGAAGTTCGTTGAAGCTGTGTCTGGTGGCAGAAGGCGCCGCAGATCTGTACCCGCGTCTAGCCCTCACCTGCGAATGGGACACCGCGGCCGCCCAGGCCGTGGTGGAGGCCGCCGGTGGCATTGTGGTGGACGAGCAGTTTGCGCTGCTGCGCTACAACCGCAAAGAGGAGCTGTTGAATCCATTCTTTTACGTGATCGGTGACCCGTCCTACGACTGGAAATCACTCCTGCTGTCCTGAGTCGGGGACGGGCTGGTGGGACAAATCTGGTCTAGGCTTAATCTTATATCCGGCTGTCGTGTGGTTTGTTTGCGCGACGGCCGGGTGATCGGAGCCTGACCGGGAGGTGAGCTATGCCCTGCAGCCATACGATTTCCAGCCACACCAATATCAGCGAGGCGGACAACCGCGCGCTGCGCTTTCGTTTGCAGAACGAGATCACCTGGCTCTCGCGGCAGATGGAAGATCTGCAGGGCGCGGATGAATCCCGCGATCTGTCGCTGATCCAGACCTACCGGGAAATGATCTTTTCCCGCCGCGCTCTACTCGGGCGTATACCCCGTTGACTGTGGTTTGACTTCGCTACAGTCGACACGATTTTGCGCCGGAAACATCTTCTGGAATAAACACACTACCGGTTTCACGCCGGTGGAACCTGTGCCGTATGTCCGCCCAAATTTGTGAATTATTTTTCTGTATTCGCGCGTCCTGGATTCCGCCGACGCGAAAATATTTCCCTTGTGTAGAAATTTGTTCAAGTTTCGACAATTGGGTCTACGCTTGTGGGATATAAATTTAAGCTAAAAGAGAAAGTCCCATGCGCTATCCGGTCGTGGTTCACAACATCGAATTTGCCGGTTACGGCGCCATCGCGCCGGACCTTCCCCACTGCCATTGCCATGGTGAAACCCTTGAGGGCGCGCTACAGAAAATGGCGGAAACCATCGCCCAACGGCTGGATGATTTGCAGGCCGCTGGCGATCCGATGCCGGTACCGGGCGAGCTCGACAAGCTGCGCAAAAACCCCGCCTTTGTCGGTGGTGTGTGGGCAATCATCGACATTGAGCGCAATGAGTTGCGACCGAATATCTGAATGCCACAACGAATATAAATTCTGTCGCCGGATAAGGCGGCGCCACAACAGTAAAAATGAACGTTTGGAAGAACTTCCAACGTGTTAACCAAGGACGGTGACAATGAAAGGTCTGGTATTCCTTCTGGCCCTGTTTGCTTCCAGCGCCGCACTGGCCCAGTGGAACAATCCCTTCGACGGCTACTGTAACGGTGAATATCGTGTAATCGGCACCCTCGGTCTCGGTGTGGGTGAATTGCAGATCAACGATGACCAGGACTTCGCCGGCTATGCCAGTATTGGCGTTACTCCGGCCGCGGGCGTGTGGCAGGTAGAGTTGCGCTATACCGGCTTCGACGACGGTCGTGTGTCAGTGGATCAGTGGGGCATCGGCGCCAAGGTAGACTTTACCGTAACCTGTGACGTGCAGTGTTTCTACTGGATGGTGGGCTGGAACTACGGCGAATTCGACGTGGATACGATCGAGAAACACGACATCCTGTACGACATCGATGACGACAGCAGCGATAACTACTGGAATGCCGGGGTCGGCTACCGCTACAAGTGGACCCAGGATTTCGACACCTCCATCGAGTACAACTACAACAACGTCGATAACCGCGTGCGCTTTTACGATTACGATACCGACTATGAGTACCGCTTTGATCTCGGTCATCTGCGTACCTTGACGGTCAACTTCAGCTATCGCTTCTGAAATTCCACGACGGAAGCCAGTGGCAATCTCCCGGCTCGACGCACTGAGTCGAAGGGATTGCCCCTCCACGATACATGTAGATCCTGCCTTTCATTCACTTCCTGATTTTTTCTGATCGGATAGCCTGTTCAAACCGTTCACTACCATTCGCGGATAGGTGTCGGTGATTCCTTGTGGCATCATGACCGTGCATAAAAAAACTGAAAAATCGCACAAGGAATGATCAGTGACAGAAAAATATCATATCGAAATCACCGGCGTTGCTGTTGGGGGGAAGAGTCAGGAGCAGGCGATCGCCGCACTGGCGCGTTACGCGGGTATTACTGAAGAACGCGCGCGGGAAATGTTTGCGCGCGCGCCCGCGATTGTGAAGCGGGATGTTCCGGAAGATCTTGCCATTCGCTACGAGCGCAAACTGGCTGACCTGGGGATCGGTGCCAGGCGGGTACCTGCCGCCGTGCTGGAACTGGAAACGGTCGACGCAGTAGCGGTCGATTCAAGTGTGGAAGTGGCGGGCGAGACAGCATCCGTTTCGTCGACGGCCTCATCCGCAACGGCTCCTTCCTCTGCCACCCCAGTTTCCCGGCAATCCGCGAGCGGTGGCCACTCCGGAGGACATGGGCGGGGTAACGGCGGTTCCGGATCCGCGGATCAGGCGGGGCAGAAACGCCACGTGGGATTTGTTTTTTCCGGCAACGGATACGAGTACTTCAAGATCTGGATTGTAAATATCCTGTTGACCATCGTTACCCTCGGTATTTATGCCCCCTGGGCCAAGGTGCGCAACACACAGTATTTCTACGGCAATACCAGCCTGGATAACGCCAGTTTCGCGTTTACCGCTGATCCGGTGAAGATGCTGATCGGCCGCCTGATCGCCGTCGGTCTGCTGGTGGTGTTCATGGTGGTCCAGTCATTCATGCCCCTGATTGGACTGCTGCTTGCATTCAGTCTGATGTTTGTATTTCCCTGGGTACTCAATCGCACCTTCGCGTTTTACGCGCGTAACAGCACCTACCGGAACATACGTTTCCGCTTTGTCGGCAGATACACCGATGCGCTGATCAATTATCTGGGCTGGCCGATTATTGCGATGTTGAGCCTGGGCCTGCTGACACCGTTCATGATGTTCAAGCAAAAGCAGTATTTGATTGAGAATCACCGCTATGGCAACCAGAGTTTTTCCTTTCGTGCACGGGTAGGCGATTTCTATGGTCTGGTGCTGATTGCATTCGGCGTCGGCTTGGTGGGCGTTATCGCCGGCGCCCTGATCGGTGTGATACTGGGATTGATCTATCAACCTCTGGGAATCCTGTCCGGTATCGGTGCGATGATCGGGTATGCCATCGGCATCCTGTACTTCATCACCAACATGCAGAATCTGATCTTCAACAATACCAGTCTGTCATCTCACGACTTCAAGGCGCGGTATGAAATCAAATCCTTTGGATGGCTGATGGTCTCCAACTTTCTGCTGACGGTCGTCACTCTCGGTCTGTATATTCCCTGGGCCAAAGTGCGTGTTGCTCAGTACGCCGCAGAGCACACCGCGGTGGATGTGGCGCAGGATCTGGACAAATTTGCAGCCATCAGTCAGCCGGACGAGTCCGCGTTTGGTGAAGAATTTGGTGATGTATTCGATATGGAAGTCGGATTTTGAGTGACTCCCTGACGATTCAAGGAACCTGGCAGGACGGCACAACCAGTGCCGTCCTGCCCGCACAGCTCCGCTGCGTGGGTGGGCAGGTATACCTGTTTGCGGACGGGCGCGAACTGCTGCGTGCGCCCGCCACGCAAGTGGCGCTTTCCCCCAAGTTGGGGCGCACGCCCCGTTATCTCAGCTTCGGCGATCGAGCGGGGCAGCTGGAGAGTAGTGATCACGACAACCTCGACCGTCTTGATCGTCTGGTCGGCAGCCGCGGTTACGGTATTCTTCACCGACTGGAAAATCATCTGGGAATGGTGGTGCTGGCCACACTGATGGTGGTGGTCATCGTTTGGGGATATTTCACCTGGGGGGTTCCGGCGGGCAGTAAGGCGCTGGCTAACCGTCTTCCTCCGGATCTGCTGGATCGCTCCGCACAGGAAACCCTGGAGTTTCTCGAAGAGTATTCGTTCGAGCCGTCGGCGCTCAGTCCGCAGAGACAGGCGGAAATCCGCGCAGAATTCGGTGCATTTGCACCGGACTACCCGATCGAGAAACTGCGTTTCTATCGCGGCGGTGATCAGGGTGCCAACGCATTCGCACTGCCGAATGGAACCATCATTTTCACCGATGAAATCGTTGCGCTGGCGAACTCCAGTGAGGAGCTATTGGCGGTATTCGGCCACGAACTGGGCCATGTGAAATACCGCCACTCGCTGCGTCAGGTGATCCAGGGCTCGGCATTTTCCCTCACCATTGCACTGGTCACCGGTGAAGTCTCCGCTCTCGGTGATCTGTTGCTGACCGCACCACTGGTTTTTACACAACTCTCCTATTCCCGTCAGTTTGAGTTGGAGTCGGATGCATACGCGGTCGAATTACTGCGCGAGAATGGGCGTTCCCCAAAGGCGTTGGCCGATATCCTCAGCAAGTTGTATCACAGCAAGCGTTGTGAGGATAAACACGACTGTCGCGAAGTTCCCGGTGAGGATGCAAATTCAGATTCCGAACACCGAAATCATGCCAGCTGGTTGAGGTATCTCAGTACCCATCCCCACCTCGAAGAGCGTATCGCGCTGACCAGAGGGATGGGGGAGTAAGAACTCTATCGGGAAGAAAGGAATCCGTTGAATGCGCAACAAATGGATCTGGGCAGCCTGTGCGCTGCCCGTGGTGCTTCTGGCGGTATATATGGCGTTGCCCTGGTATTCCGCGCACAAGCTGATAGAGGCTGCGCACCACCAGGATCTGGAAACCATGGAGCGCTATGTGGACTTTCCGCAATTGCGAAGCAATATGCGGAAGCATCTTCTGGAGGAGCTGCAGGTTTCCATGGAGCGGGAGCTGTCGCCGGAACTGGGAAAACTCTTTTCCGCGGGCGCGGATATTTTGCTTGCTCCTCTACTGGACCACTTGATCAGTCCCCGCGGCATCTCTGACTTGATTCAGGGCCAGAAAGACTGGAGTGCGCTTGAGCGGGAACTGGAAGGCATTTTTGGTGGCAGCTCACGCCCTTCCCCTCCCTCGGTGCCGCCAGGGCAATCCCCTGATGAGCACGAGCGCCATTGGCAGCTGCAACATTGGCGTTTCACCGGATTGAATACCGTAGAAGTGATCTGTGGTAATCGCAATGAAGAGCCCGAGGTGCAACTGCTTCTGCTGCGCAAGGGGTTGCACTGGAGGTTGGTGGATATTCGTTTGATAGCTGGAACGGGAGAATGAAGGTGGCAATCACTCTGGAAATGCACGACTCGAAAAATGTGTTCGGTGATCCGCTGATTCCGTGCAGCACGGATCCACTGACCGGATTTTTTCGCGATGGTTGCTGTAACACCAATGATCAGGATCTGGGATCTCACACTGTGTGCGTACAGGTGACTGAAAGTTTCCTGAAGTTCTCCCGCGAGCGCGGCAACGATCTCAGTACACCAATGGAAGAATTTGGCTTTCCCGGATTACACCCCGGTGACCGCTGGTGTCTGTGCGCCGCACGCTGGCTGGAAGCACAGAAGGCGGACATGGCCCCACGGGTTTACCTGCAGCGCACCCACGTAAGGGCGCTGGAAATTGTGCCGCTGGAGTTATTGCGACAATATGCGGCGGACCTTAACTGAGTCGAACTTCTTCGAATGAAAACGCTCTGTGGCAAGTCTTCCCGGCTTGCCACAGAGCCAGCCTTACGGCTGCAACCAACTCACAGGATGGGATTCTGTTGGTGAGCGCGGTATCCATTCCCGCCGGCGGACTCGGGTTCCATAAACCAGCGTGCTCAGGAGTTAGCTTGCGCTTCCTTGGCGAGGTGGACAATAGCCCCTTGGGGTCAAAAGCGGGCAATACCTGCAACAATTTGCGACTGGGAAGTTAAAAACGTCCGCAAAAATACCTGACTGACGCGCCATGCGCTCGGATTGCATTCGGCGTGCGCAAAAGATACTCCTGCCAATATATTGGATCAGACAAGGCCTTCTACAAGAACCTTTGATACAAGTTGTCCTGTTGTTTTGCAGCCGGATTTTTTAAGAATATTTTTCCGGTGATTTTTCACCGTGTGCTGGGAGATTTTGAGCATCTCCGAGATTTCTATACTGGTCTTTCCATCGCTCAGCAGGCGGACGATTTGCATTTCCCGCTCGGTAAACAGAGATGGAGCACCGATGATCTGCATGTCTTTATCAAAGACGTCGATATTAAGGTAACTCTCACCGCCGAACAGGTGCAGCAGCGACAACTTGTAGTTGTTGCGGGTTGTGATATGAGAAATGTCGGTGTGTATGCTCAAAACCTTGGAAACCCGATTGTCGTCATCGGTGGCCAGAATCAATGCCTGATGGTTGAACATACGATAACTTCCATCGCGAGTGCGCAGTCGGCCACAGTAGGAAATTTTGTAGTTCTTGACCTGTTCTCGACCAATCTGATTATTCAGAATCTTGAGCGCCGTTTCCTCGGCGCGCGACGCGAAGGAAAGGTCTTCTGGGTGCCCGCGCTCAATAATGGATTGAATGGTGGTTCTGGAGGGGTCGAGACCGAGAATCTGTTCTACCGATTTGCTGACCAGCATGGGCTGCTGGATGTTAAAGAAATCCAATACGTAGTAGTAGGCCGCACCGGTACTGAATGTGGTAGCGATGAACTCGTCAATTTCCTTGCGTTGCACGGAGACGTCGTGTTTGGCGAAGAAATCCGGCACATTGCGCCAGGCGCGATGAATCAGATTTTTTTCCGGTTGCAGATCTCCTGGCTCCATCCAAATAGCCCTTTTGTTCACTCTTCGTCATTGATAAAAAACTCACGAAGCTCACGTGAGCATTATTGCGATTATACCGGGCGTGTATAACAAAACCGGTTATACACCGACTTAAATAAGTCCTTCGACGATACAGCTGCCAAACAGTTGCCCCATATTCTGACACCCCGCTTTTTTCAGAATACGTTTCCGGTGATTCTTTATGGTGAATTCCGAAAGCATCAGTTCGCGCCCGATTTCCGCGCTGGTGAGGCCACGAGAGATCAAACGAATAACGGAAATTTCCCGTGCGCTGAATGCTGGAGGGCTTGGCTGAGGAGCGCTGACATTACCGTCGACCTCGATATTGAGATAGGAAGGTTCTCCATTCATACCGATCAGGGAAAGGCGATAATTGTTTTCCGCACTCAGGTGGGATATGTCTGTGTGTACATTAAGGGACTTACCTATTCTGCCTTCATCATCCGTAGTGAGAATAATGGACTGATGATTGAACAGTCGGTAGCTGCCATCCCGTACTCTGAAGCGAAAACAGTAGGAAAATTTGTAGTCGGTTATCTTCGAAAGGCCGATCTGATCCTGCACCAGGCGGAATGCCGTGGCCTCTGCTCTGGCTACAAACTCCATATCGTCGGGATGGATCTGATCCAGAATATCCTGAAAGGTAATGCTCTCAATACTGAGGTCGTGGTGTCGCTCCACCTGTGGACTGATGTACAAAAAACTCAGGTCGAACACATCAAATACATAGTGGTAGCACGGGCCATTGCTGAATATGTGCCCCATCAGTTCATCAATCTGAAGCTCGGAAAGTACGGTATTGCCCTGTGCGACCATTTCGTTCCGGCTTTCCCATACTCCCTTTAGAAGCTCGGTCTTGGGTTTGCCGACTTGCGTTTCGTTGACCACTGGTTTGTCCTGAATAGTTGCTGTTCGTGCTTGCGGAAGTGAGCGTAACTACAGATGGACTAAGGATCACTCATTTATTGCGATGCGAATCACAAATTATTTGAGACTTTTGTACCAGATGCGGGGCGGGAATTGCAATTGCCTTTCATGGTCTTCGCGCATTAGCTAGAAGTTTTCTGTCTCACCTCTCGACCGAAGGGCATGTGGGGCAGGAAAGTTCGGCTGTTTGTGGGGTGGCTGCTGGCAAATCCGGATCTGCGGCTGGCGGGAATGGCAGGGTGTAGCACGGATAGCGAACGCGCAATCGAAATCCGTCCGATTGCGCGTTTACCCAGTGGGTCAGGATGGCAGGAAGTCGATGGAATAGTTGAGCGTAGACTTCTCTACACTTGCGGCACCGAAGTTGATCAGACCGATACGGGCCAGTAGCTTGCGCTCCAGATCCTCATCCCCCAGTTCACTGCTTACCAGTGTCACTGCGGAAACAGTGCCATTGGCCTCGATTACCAGCCTTACCGTGACCTTACCCGCCAATGTCGGGTTCTGGCGCAGGGCGCGGTTGTAGATGGCGAAGATGGCCCCTTTGTTGGCTTCCATGATCTGGCGAATGGATTCCTCACCACGTGTTCCGCGCTCGCGACGGGCTTCCTTGGCGCTGGACTTGGCTGCTGCCGTGGCTTCGGCCACTTCCACCTGGGTGGTTTCGCGCCCGGACAGTGCCGAACCTCCAGTATTGCGGCTCAGCTGGCCGGTGTTGATACCGCCGCTGGATGTCTTGGACTTGTCGGAGATCAATGAGCGGTCAATCTTCTGTGCATTGGCTGCTCCACTGGCGAGGCTGTTGGCATTGGCCACCTGGGATACATCGAGGCTGTCGCGCATATCCATCAGGTCGTCCTGCAATTGCATCAGACCGCTGTTTGCCGCTTTTTCGCGTGCTTTGGCCACTTCCTCCGCCGGTGCCTTTTCCGTAAGTGGTTTGGGCTTCACCGTTTTTACCGGCTCCGGTTTTGGTTTCTCAACCGGCTTGGGTTTTTCTTCTTTGATCTCCTTGGGTTCCGGCTTTTTCTCCAAGGGCTTGGGCTTCGGTTTTTCCACCGGTTTCGGCAGTTCTTTTTTCTCGAGAATCACCCGCGCCAACTGCGGTGGCAGCTGTTCTTTTTGCTCCCGTGTCAGCTCCGGGGCTGGAATGAATGTGAACAGTGCGCCCACAATCACAAAGGCGACAATGCCGGCCTTGAGGAACTTTACAAAGCGCTGGTCTTCTTCTTCGGTGGAGGACCAGGGCAGTAGTGAATTGTAGTAGTGCCAGGGCATCAGCGCCGGGGCAGTAGTCGTCGACATGGCTAACCTCCCCTTTTTACTGGCCGGCGACCGGCGTGGCCGGGTCCTGCGCTGACGTCTGTGTGACCGCGAGATCGATATCCCGATAGTCCGCGGCGGCACAGGTGTTCATGATCTGTTTCAACAGCGCGTACGGCACTTCCTCGTCACCGAGAATAGTGATGGGACGACCGACCGCCAGCTTGTCTTCCGGCAGTGGCTCTGCGCGGCTAGCCAGGTAACTGAGCTCGTCAAACAGTGCTTTGATCTGTTCATCGTCCGCGGAAATATCCGCGACCTTGACTACCATACGGTTACCTACAAGCAGCTGGTCGCCGTTGACCCGCACAATGGTGGTGGTCTCCGGTTTCTGGGTGGAAGTGGAGTCCGGGAGTTTTATGGTTTTGTCTGCCTGCAGCACTTCCACGTCGGAAGAGTTCACCAGCAGGAAGAACACCAGAATGGTGAAAATATCCATCAGAGAAACCAGGTTCAGCTTGGTTTCCTTATGCCGGCGCTGCTTGCGCCCTTTCAGCTTGCCGCCGATCGTCGCTTTCATAATCCGTTGCCTGCCAGCTGCTGTGTTTGTTCCGCCTGGGCTTGCGCTTGCTCACTTTCAACGGGCGCGTCACCGAGGGAAATTTGCGGAAACAGTTCCGCATCCACCACTGATGCCGCTACTACCGCACGGAATGAACGTGCGGTATCCATGGCGGTTACCAGGGTGCGGTATGGAGTACCGGGCTCAGACAGAATGACCAGGTCTTTCTTGTCGATATCCTTCTCACGCAGGCTGCGCTTCACTTCCTGCAATACATCGGACACCAGCTTGAAATCCGGCGCGCCGTCCCGGTTGGAAATACGCTTAACGCGAATTCCTGCCGGATAGTTGATGTCGATGTAATCGGCGCGTAGCACCAATTCCAGCTGCTGATTCTCTTTCTGGTCCTGCGTTGTGCTCGGGTCACTCAGACCGGGCAGATTCAGATTCAGCACGGAGATATGGGAAAACACCATATTCAGCAGCAATACGGGGACCAGAACGGTCATCAGGCTCATGAACGAGGTGATGTCCAGCTCGGGATCGGTTTCCAGCCTGCGTCGGATAGCCATGGCAATCTCTTGTTATCTGATGAGGGTGGACTCAGGCAGTGGTGGCCTGGCGCGCTGCGGCTGCCTGTTCTGCTTTCTGACCGCGGGTAAGGGTAATCAGGTTGAGAAATTTCACCCCGGCCATTTCCAGGCTATCGATGATTTCGTTGGTCTTGTTCTGCAGCATGGAGTAGGCCAGCAGCAGAGGAATCGCGGCAATAAGACCGAAGGCGGTGGTGTTCATCGCCACGGAGATACTGGAGGACAGCATGGAGGCCTTCTCTGAGGGCTCGGCGTTGGCCACGGCGGTAAACGCGGCGATCAGACCAATGATGGTTCCCAGCAGCCCCAGCAGGGTGGAGATGTTGGCGAGGGTGGCAAGATAGTTGGTGCGTTTTTCCAGGCGCGGCACGGCTTCGAGGATGCTCTCTTCGATGGCCATGGCAATATTTTCATCCTTGCGCGCATGCTGGGCGGTGCTGATGCCGGCGGCGACGATCTGGCCCATGGGGGCCTTTTCGCTCTGCGCGAATTTAAGTGCGGCGGCGAAGTTGCGCTGCTGCATCATGGGCAGGATTTGGCCATAGGCCCGGCGGTTGGCGAGCTTGGCGCGGGACAGAAATACCCAGCGCTCTACGACGAGCACCAGTCCGATCACCAGCACCAGTGCGATGGGATACATGAATGCGCCACCGTTCTGGAAGAAGCGCAGCAGTGTGTTGAAAAACTCCATGGTCAAATCTCCGGGACGTAAAGATTTTTAATTGTATTAATCGGGTTACTTACTTGCTTCTTCCGAAGCGAAAAAGTTAGGTGTAAAGGCGCTGCTACTGGGAACAGGTTTGCGAGACCTTCTAAAACAGGGATGTTTTAGAAGAGCCCCCATGGATGGGTTCACGGCGTGTCTCGCGAACCTGTTCCCAGTAGCAGCGCCGCCACTGCGCCAGCTTCAGAGATAAAGTACTTTGAAGCTGGCACTGTGGCGGCCGAGCACCGGGTATGGCTTTTCAAAACCGGGCTAGGCGCCCCCCTTCAATACATCCATGTACGCTGCGTCGGCGACGTCCCTGTCGCCGACGCTTTTGAAAAGCCATACCCGGTGCTCGGCCTTCAATTTGTATTTTGTACTTCGTTAGCCTTGGGTTAAGTAGGTGCTATCAGTTGTTGTTTTCGCTTTCCTGCACCAACTTAATTTCCCGCTTCAACTCCGAATACTCTTGATGCTGGAAGCTGTGGTCGATGGCGGTGTGGATGGTGCTCTCGATTTTTTCCAGGCTCGAAGCCTGCTTCCAGGGGATGATGTACAGCACCTTGGGTTGTTCCTGGCTGCCCACAATCGTGGACTCCAGCGAGATCACCTCGCCCTCCTCCTGCGCCGCCGCAGCAAAAGACAGTGCGAGCAGTAACAGCGCAAATAGCGGAGTCAGCTTCTGCATGAATTACATTCTCCGTTCCAGATCCACAATCCAGCCCGCCAGCACCCGGTCTTCCACTTCTTCCAGCGCCTTCGCTTCGCGATAGTGATGCAAAGCCTGTTCCGGTTTGTGCAGATACAGGTCGAACAGGATACCCAGATTGAGGTGCGCCATGGCGAAATCCGGCCAGTGGGTGAGAGCGCTTTCATAAGCGATGCGGGCATCCTCGAATTTTCCCTGATCGCGCAGCAAAACGCCGAGTGAATTCCAGGCAAAAACATTCTTCTCGTTCGCCGCAACGGCCTGGCGCAGGCTGGATTCCGCCTGCCCAGGTTGCGCCAGCTTCAGTTGTACCCTGGAAAGGTTCAGCCAGGCTCCGGAGAGATTCGGCCACTGGGTTACAACCTGCTGCAGTTCGGCTTCCGCCGACGGGTACTGCTGCTGGTCGTAAAATCCGCGCGCGCGTGAAATGGCCTCCAGTGCCGCCGCCGGTACATCCGTGGGATCTGCGAAATACGGATTCGGGGTAGCCACGCGCTTGCCGCTTCCGTCCAGCACCGGCTCCGCGGCAGTAGCGTCTCCCCGCTGTGCCGGATTGCTGCCGCAGGCAGCGAGCAGTGCTGCAAGGCTTGTGATGATGGCGAAGTGGAAGAAGCGTTTTAACGTAACGGTCATATCAGTATGCCTCTTCACTCCACTCCAGGGTCGACTCTGGCTTGCGGTAGCGTGCTGGCAGCAGGTTTTCCAGAGAAGAGAAACTGCTCCTCACCCATTTGTCGTACACGCCGTCCGCAGTGCGCTGGATATTGGCTTCGTGCAGCTCGATGGCTTTTTCCTCGAACGGGAAGGCCTGTTCTTCCAGCAGGATCTCGTACTGCTCAAGCTCCAGTGGATTCAGACCATTCGGGCGCTGGGAGTCCATCAGGTCGCGGCTTAGCTGGCGGTAGACTTCCGCGAGGCGGAAGTTGGCGGCAGTGGTAAATTCGGCGATACCGAAATCCAGCACTTTTTTGTAGTCCGCCACCGTGACTTCCATCGCCTGCTTTTTGTTTTTCAGGCTCTGCTTCAACGGCAGGGTCAGGGACAAGCGCTCGAAGCGCGCGTAGCTCTGATCCGCCAGTTCGTTCTGGGCGAAGGCGGCCAGGTAGCGGCCGCGGGGCTCGGAAACCCTGTTGCCCGACAGGCTTTTCAGCCACAGATTGCGCTCGCGGTCATTGCCGGCCCGAGCGTAAAGGGACACCAGTTGGTACTGGGCTTCCAGATTTTGCAGTGCCGGCTCACGCCATTGCCTCGTGTACTGACGATAGGCGTCGATGGCTTTCGGATGGTTCCCGGCCTGCTCGAATTGCTCCGCCGCCAGATACAGCGAACTGCGGCGTACCTCGGCGTTGGGATCGCTGTTGGCCAGAGTCATCAGCTCGCCGGCGGCAGCCTCCGGCATATCCATTCCCTGATAAATCGCCACTGCTTTGGCGGCGAGGGATGGGGTCAGCTTGTGGTCGGGGTAGTGCTGACGGAAGTCTGCCAGTTCCGACTGTGCTTGCGACCAGCGTTGCAGACGCACCAGCTGGTTGATGGCATCGTACTGGGCAGTAGCGGCGATGGCAGAGCGACCGCTCTGGCGAACTTTCAACAGAAGGCTGATGGCTTCTTCTGTGGGCGCGGCAAACTCCATACTGTCGCTGGTCAGCTGCACCTGGCTGAGAATCATCTCCGCCTGTTTATAGATAGCGGACTGCAACCGATCGCGAGTATTCAGATACTCCGGGTCCGTGGATGCCATGCTGGACAACAACTGTGTGTAGGCGTTTTCGGCCGCGGCAAAATCGTCGATCTCAAAATAGCTGTGGCCGAGCAGCATGAGGATACTACGGCGCTGCGCAGCATCCGGTGCCGGTTGCCAGGCTGCGGCCTTCTCCGCCGCGGCGATGGTTTCCTGGTGTCGGTACTGCTCGAACAGGTGGTTGGCCGCATCCAGCTGCACCGCCAGCGCGCGCCGGTCCTGGGGCCAGGTATCGGCGAAGCGCAGACCGGTCTCGATCTTTACGTCCAGCCAGTACTTCATTCGCTCCGGTTCCCGTTCCCGCTTGTGCACCTCGCTTGCCATCAGGATGGCAGCGTAGCCGGCTTCAGTCGCGCGGGCGGGTGCGATACCCTTTTCCGCGGTATAGCCCCAGGCAACTCTGCGGTAGGCGCCAAATGCCTGCACGTACTGGCCGGATTCGTTGAGGCTCTCCGCCATCAGGAAGGTGAGTTCGGGGGCTTTTTCATCGGATGGGAAGGTTTCGACAAATTCACCGTACAAAGACGCGGCAGACATAAACGCTTCGCGGGAATCGCGCTGCGTTTTATCGGCGACCTTCGCGTTAGTGCGTGCCCCGTGTGCTTCTTTTGCCAGTGCCTGAGCTCTGGCGTGATCGAAGCGCGCGAGTTCCTCGAGCCAGGGCTTGAGCTGTAGTTTGAGCAGGTCGCGCTGGCTGTCCTTGGCTTTCTGCCAGTACGCGCTGCGGATACCGTAGCGGGTAACGAAATTGCGTTTGGCGGGAATGACTTCGCTGGGGAAATTACCCTGTTGCAGAATTTCCACCGCACGCACGTGCATGTGTGGAGCCTCTTCACTCAGCGGGTAATGTTCTACAAACGTGAGGAATGTTTGTGCCCCGTCACGGTACCGCTCACTCTCCGCATACCAGTCGCCGAGGCCGTGATAGAGCTGATGTTGGTAAGCCCGCGGTCCTTTCTCCGGGTTGAAAGATTCAATGACTCCGGCACCGCCCAGGTAGTTGAATCCCAGAGCCAGCACGCGCAGCGTATCGTTGGCCAGCCGGCGCTCGCCCTGCTCCAGTTGTCCGAGCAGGCGTCGGCGCGGTTCGTTCTCCGCCAATAACTCGTCCATCAATGCGAGGAAGGTTTCATTGGCCTCGCGATAACGCGCATCCTTGAACTGGCTCCAACCGAGCATGTAGCGTGCATTGCGCGCGAATGGCGTGTCGCCCTCCGCCAGCACCGCCGCAAAATCACGCTCCGCCGCGCGATACTGTTTGCGTCCGAATGCTGCCTCACCGCGGCGGAACAGTGCCTCGGCGATAAACGGAGAATCGGGTGTGGTATCGACAATATTTTCCAGTGCGGCGAGGGCGCCGGAGGTATTGCCATCCAGAGCACGTGCGCGCGCCAGGCGATAGGCGAGGTAGTCGTCGTCCGCGGACGTCTGCAGCAGGGCCTCATAGTGGCGCACCGCATCGCCGTAGGCGACGGCCATGGCGGGATTGTCTGCCTGCAGCTGTTCCAGGCGCTCCATCTCCAGGTCGGCGAGGCGCAGCTGGATCTGACGGCGGGTTTTGGGATCGCTGTTGGCAGCGAGCGCCTTTTCATAGCTCTCGATCAGTACCGGCAGCTCCACCCGCGGCATGGTCACCAGCGGCTCGTTGGGCAGAGCGCTGGCTGGTAGGTCCGCGAGTGTGGTTCCCGGGTGAAACTTACCCGTGCCCGGGTTGAATATGCCGGAGCAGCCGCCCAGTGTGGTGCTGGCACAGATGGCCAGTGCAAGCAGTTTGTGTCGCTGGCGGAGATGGGCGGACTTCACAATGGCACCTCGGTCGCGGTGTCGGGCTCGGCTTCCGCTTCGGATATGTCAGATGGCTCGCTGGGTTGTGCTTCACTGTGGATATCAGGTGCGCTGCCGGTTTCGGTCTTCATATCGCCCGGTGCGGACGCGGCACCGGAGACCGACGGAGTGTCAATTTCCGGTGGCAGGTCGTACATCCCCTGCATGGCGGCATCCTGGATGCGCGCAATGGCGAGCCGGGTATGCGCCATGTATTGCTCGACACGTTCCGTCGCCTGCACCAGCGCTGTGCGCATATCTTCGCGGATTCGCGCTTCGAGAATACTGCTTGCACGGTGGATCGTGTTGCGTTGCTGCTGCAGACGCAGGCCGGCGTCATCCACGCTGCCCGCCAGCAGATTCAGCTGTGGTGCTTCGGCAGCGATACGCGCGACCTTGCGCTCGCGGCGCGCCGCGGTTGTGAGTTCCTGTTCCAGCGAGGTGATGGCCTTGCGCTTCTGCCAAAGGTTGTCGTGATACTGTTCGGCCGCCTGCCACTGCAGAATGCCGCGGGCTCGCGCCAGTGTCTGCTGTTGATAGTTGCTGGTCTTGCCCGCTGCCATAAGGCGCGCGTAGCGGGCTTCGGCCTCGCGTACCATTTGGAATAACCCGGCAGCCTCACTGTCGCTGGTGGCGAGCATGGCGAGTCCGTCTGCATCCGCTTCAATACGTGCAAGTGCCCGCTTTAATTTCGCCAGTTCCTGCTCGGCAATCTGCACCTGCTGGTCGTACTGCGCGCTGCTGTGCCGCTGCACGATGTCGATGCGGCGCTGCTCGCGCTCGTCGATCAAGGTGTGGAGTTCTGGCAATCGTTCTTGCCACTGCTCCAGCACCCGGTCCAGATGGCGCAGGTCACGCAGTTCAGACAACTGCAGCTGTAAGCGGTCGCTCTGCATCATCTGTAACAGGTATTGCTGGTTCATCCGGATGAGCGCTGGAGTGGTTGCGTCCTCCAGCCAGCCATAGCGGCGCAGTTCAATGTCCGACTCGGCGTTGACTTCGGCAAATTGCAGATGTGCGGCGGCACTGTGCAATTTGTGCAGATCGTCCAGCGCCTGTTCGTACTTGCGCTCTGCATTCTGGTACGCGCGCAGTGCGAGTTTGGGCCGGCGCAGCTGTTCGTAGCTGAACGGCAACGCCAGCAGCGCTTCCTGTACCTGGGGGGAGAGAGGGTTTTCTCGAATAAGATAACCAAGCGCATCAACGGCCTGCTGATGGTTGCCACCATTTACGGAGGCCCAGCCAAGCCCCAGCAGCGCATCTGCGGACCAGGGCGTATCCAGGCGCACGCCGCGGAATTCTTCCGCCGCCGCGATCAGGTCGCCGCTGAGGGCCATGGCATAACCCGCACCTATTCTCGCCTTGTCGCGCAGAATGCGCAGCTCTTCTTCCGATTCCGAAGACATGTCCGGCCGGCTCAGCGCCTGCTCTACCAGCAGAGCCGCTCGGCGATAATCCTGAGCGGCAATCTCAAATTGTTGTGAACGTGCCTGCGCCGCGGCCAGATTGCTGAGCGCCAGGGCGCGCTCCGCCACGGGCAGATCGGCCATGTTCAGAAGTTGACGCGCCTGTTGCAGATCGCCGCGGCGAATCGCGAGGTTGAGCGTCAGGGCGCTCTGGTGCATCGCGCCGGATTTCTCTAACTGCTGCGCAGCGGTGTCCCAGTCCTGGTGACGGTAGTTGAGTTCCGCCAGTTTCAGCCAGGCGATTTCCCGGTAGCGGGCGAGGCGCTCTTGTTGGTCTTCTTCCCCGGCCTTCAGTAGCTGCTTCTCAAACAGTTCCGCGGCTTGTTGCTCAAGCCCGAAGGTAAGGCTGATCCCGCCGCGAATCAGATCCGCATTGTCGGCGTGATAGCGGATTCCACCGCGCAGGTCCGATACCATCAGGGTACTCAGCGCTTCGAAGCTGTTGCCCTGAAAGTAGTGATACAGCGCGGCACCGTAGCGCATGTCCTGCGCCTGCTGGAATTTTTGTGCAGGCGCCCCGGTTTTGTGTTTTTCGACAGGCTCCGCTTCTGCAGCGTTATCGGCAGACACCGTCGCGGTCGACATCAGCGCGGAGGCAATGGCCAGCGCCAATGATGATCGGTGCAGGGCGCGTTTTATGGAGGGGGGAAACAGCATGGCGGTGTCCGGCTCAGGGTGCCGGCCATTCGATCACTTCGAACTCCGGCTGCTGCTTGCCGCCGGAATCGGAGATGCGCAGCTCGATAACCGCGGGCTCATCAGTTTTTTTCAGTTCCAGGGTGGCGGCACGCTTGAACTCGCGTTGTTCCGGGCCGAAACCGGTAAAGAACGCAGTAACGGTGTGATCACCCGATTTCAGGTTGCCCTTGAACAGTGGTTGGATGCCACCGCGGATCAGGGCCTGCTTCTGGTGGTCGGTGTAGAGGTGGGTTTCCACCAGCTTGTTGTCGATATGCAGCTTGACCGAGTCCAGGTCGAAAAAATGGCCGACATCCATGGACACGTAGACCGCCACCTGGCTCTGGGCGGGAAACAGCAGATCTTCTTCCAGCACCAGGAGATCCCGGTTCAGTTTCAAGACTTCCTGCTTCAGGTTTTCCAGATCGGCAGCGGCGAAGTCATCACTCTGTGCATAGGCTGATGCTGCGCCGGTGAAGACAAGAGTGGCGATAAGTATGCTGAAACGGCGCAGGGAAAACATGTTGAAGCCTGAAATTCGTTGTCGTTAAGCCCCGCGATTATGGCAGGGTTCCTCATTTTGGGTGTGACGCAGTTGGCATTTATTGTTGCAGGCCGCTGCTGAAAAACATCCGGTGATCGGCGTCGATCACAATTGCCTCGAAATTGTCCAGTTCTTCGATCAACGCCAGCCCTTTTTTCTTGCCCAGTACAAACACACTGGTTGAGAGGGGGTCTGTATCGAAGCCCTCGGGGCCAATGATGCTGACGCTGATGAGCTTGTCCTGCTCGGGACTCTGGCCGTCGCTATTGGCATCGGTATCGGTCGGCTGGCCCGTGGTCGGGTTGAAAATATGGTGCACCCGGTGGTCGTCGCCGTCGATGAAAAAACGCTCATAGTCGCCAGAGGTGGAGATGGCGGTATTTTCCAGCGGGATCACCGCGGCATTTTTACTTTTGTCCCGCGGGTGGCGGATACCGATCAGCCAGGGTTTGCCGCGTTTGTCGCCCAGCAGGCGCGCATCGCCGCCGGCGCTGACACTGGCATTCTGCACGCCGAAACTTTGCAGAATGGCGACAGCGCGGTCCACGGAATAGCCCTTGGCAATGCCGCCAAGGTCAATTTTTGTACGCGGATCTTTGAATGCCAGGCGGTGTTTCTGTTGATCCAGTGCGATATGCCGATAGTTGACGGCAGGCAACAACGCTTGTGTGGTCTCCATGTCCGCTTTCCGGCCCTCGCGGAAATCGTACAGACTGCCGAGGGTGGCGAAGGTGATATCGAAGGCGCCGCCGGTCCTGTCGCTGTAGTGCAGCGACTTGTCGATGATGGTCGCCAGTTCCGGAGAAATGTTCACCTCACCCTTGCCGGCCTCGCGGTTGACCCGGGACAGCTCGCTGTTGTCCTTGTACGGGGACAGGGCGGCGTCGATACGGCGGAATTCGTCCATCACCGCGCGATTGATTTCCGCCGCCTTACTGTCGTCATCGGTCCAGAACTGCAGGTGCACCTCGGTGCCCATGATGGCTTGTTTGTCGTAGTGCCAGTCGGCGTTACAGACTCCACAGGCAAGCAGCGCGATGAGAAACAGTAGTGGGCGGACCGGGTACATCATTGTTCGTTATCTGATTGGTGCAAATGCAGTCAGGCTGTCCATCAGGCTGGCGTTGCCGAGGCCGTGGTTGGGAAACAGGCTGGCGAAACTGCCTTGCTCGCCGTGCAGTGCCATATAGTTGAGCACTACCGTCTGCACCAGTTGGTTGACGTTGTTGGCGGCCGGGCTGCCCGCGGTCTCCACATCGCCGGATGGGCGCATGTAGCCGATCTGCTGGTGACGTGCCTGTTCATCCGCCGTGCCGCCGAGCAGCTGCGGGCGACCGGCGGGATTGTAAACGAGAAAATAGGAGGCTGCTGTCTGCTGGTTGTCTCCGGTCCACACACCTTTGCCACGGCCCTGTGGCGAATCGTCCACCATGCCGTTACTGAATACAGAGCCGTCGCTGAAGACGTAGATCATCAGCGGCTGGCCGACGCGCGCGGCGTATTCCAGGCAGGCACCGATGCAACGACCTGCGCGCAGATCGCGCATCTCGCCAGTGGCCCGGTCGCCGGTGTGGTAGTCGTAGCCGCCCATGGTGATGGTGCCGGCGCCGGCGTAACCGTTAACCACCAGTTTCATGGTGGAGGCGGTCTTCTGGAATTCGCGATCGTTAAAAAACTCATCGGAAGAA